>DATKZA010000143.1:0-52291 GCA_035528155.1 Patescibacteria group bacterium
GGCAGCGACGTGATCGGCGGGGCTGAAACCCTGGCCCGCAACGTCGCCGAGAGACTGCTCCGGCAAGGCTTCCGCGTCACCGTATTCACCACCTGTGCCAAGGATTACCTGACCTGGCGCAATGAGTATGCCGCCGGCGAATCGATCCTGAAAGGGGTCCGGATCAAGCGTTTCCCGGTGACACGTGAGCGCGATATCGAAAAATTCAACCGCTTTTCCCTAGAATTTTTTCCGGCCGCCGTGGCGGACCGCGATGAAAATAAGTGGTTTGTTGAACAGGGACCCTTCTGCCCCGACCTGATCCAGGAATTGGCTGTAGCGCAAAAAGATGTTGATCTTTTTTTCTTTTTCACCTACCTTTATTATCCGACCGTAGAAGGGATCAAAGCGGTCAGCAAACCGGTAATCCTCTTTCCCACTGCCCACGACGAGCCTCCGATCCAACTGCGGGCCATGGGCGAGGTCTTCCGCCGTCCCCGGGCATTGTTTTTTTTGACTCAGGCCGAAATGGACCTGGTGAACCGGCTGTTCGCCCCGCCGGGACGGATGCGCTTGGTGCGTACCGGTTTGGAAATACATCCCGATGTCGATGATAAGCCATTTCGCCGCCGTTACCTGCTGATCGCTCCCTACCTGCTCTATGCCGGCCGCATTGAAAAGGGCAAGGGCCTGGAAGACATTTTTAAGTATTATGCGGCATTAAAGAATGAGACATATGTGGACCTTGTCCTGATCGGAAAAAAGCTGATGGATATTCCCGCCAGCCAGGGGTTGAAATATCTGGGCTATGTTTCTGAAAGCGACAAGTTGGCCGCATTCAAAGGCGCCGTGCTCTCTTTACAGCCTTCGCCGCTGGAAAGTCTCTCCATCACCACCCTGGAATCATTTTCCGTGCAGACGCCGGTGCTGGTCAATCGCCGCTGTCCGGCCCTGCTGGAGCATGTCAGCGCCTCCGCCGGCGGCCTGGCCTATGACAATGAAGAGGAATTTTTGGAGGGGTTCCGCCAACTGTACCGCCGTCCGGCGCTGCGGCAACGGATGGGAGAAAAAGGGCTGGATTATGTGAAAAAATACTATTCCTGGGACTCGGTGATACGGGAGATCCAGGCGGGGATAACGGAGATATTGGAGATACAGTAGGTCCGACGTTCAGGACTCGGCGTACGGCTGACGGTAAAAGAAAGAAAAAAGCCGAATCGATCTCGTTATTGTTTTTGCCGTAAACCGTATGCCGTCCGCCGTGTACCGAGCCAGTTCGTTTGATTACATC
The DNA here is from genome assembly GCA_035528155.1 of Patescibacteria group bacterium. Classification (GTDB taxonomy): domain Bacteria; phylum Acidobacteriota; class Aminicenantia; order UBA2199; family UBA2199; genus UBA2199. Next base: position 1,271 of record DATKZA010000143.1, read on the forward strand.
CCTTTCGACATCATATTGATAAACTCGGCGTTGGATTTGGTTTTGGACAACTTTTCCACCAGCAATTCCATTGCTTCCACTTCCGACATTTGCGAAAGCACTTTGCGCAGGACCCAGATCTTGCTCAATTCCTCGCGTTCAATCAGAAGTTCTTCCTTGCGGGTCCCGGAACGGAAAAGGTCGATGGCCGGGAAGACGCGCTTGTCCACCAGCCGGCGATCGAGATTGATTTCCATGTTGCCCGTGCCCTTGAATTCCTCGAAAATAACTTCGTCCATGCGGCTGCCGGTGTCGACCAGGGCCGTGGCCAGGATGGTCAAGCTGCCGCCGCCTTCGATGTTTCTGGCGGCGCCGAAAAACTTTTTCGGTTTGTTCAGTGCGTTGGCGTCAATACCGCCCGAAAGCACTTTGCCCGAAGCCGGGGTAATGGCGTTGTGAGCCCGGGCCAAGCGGGTGATCGAATCCAGGAGGATCACCACGTCCTTGCCCATTTCCACCATGCGTTTGGCCTTTTCCATCACGATGTCGGCCACCTTGGTGTGGCGCAGGGGGATTTCGTCAAAAGTGGAGGCAATGACTTCACCCCGGACGTTGCGGCTCATGTCGGTGACTTCTTCAGGCCTTTCATCGATTAGTAGGACGATCAGATTAATCTCCGGATGGTTGACCTCGATGGACTTGGCAATGCTCTGCAGGATCATGGTCTTGCCGGTGCGGGGCGCGGCCACGATCAGGCCGCGTTGCCCCTTGCCCAGTGGAGTAAGCAGGTTCATCACCCGGCCGGACATGTTATCGGGACCGGTTTCCAGGTTGATCTTTTCATCAGGATACAAAGGCGTCAATTTTTCGAACCTGACGTTGCGGCGCTTTTCTGTTACCGCTTCCGGATCCTCATTGTTGACCGCTTCCACGCTCAGCAGGGCGAAATATTTTTCTCCGGTTTTGGGCGGGCGAACCGAGCCTGAAACCGTGTCGCCTGTGCGCAGGTCGAATTTATTCACCTGGGAAGGAGAAACGTAGATATCTTCGGGGCTGGTCAAGTAGGCGTATTCCTGGAAGCGTAGAAAACCGTAGCCCTCGCTGTGCACTTCAATGACCCCTTCAGCGAACAGTTTGCCGTTGGCGCGGGCTTGGACGTCCAAGATCTTGAAAAACAGAGAATTTTTATCGTTAATGTCTTTTTCGTCTATTTCCAGTTCCTTGACCAGCTTTTTCAATTCCAGCGCTTTCAAGTTTTGCAGTTCTTTCAATGAATACATGGTTACTCCTTCATTGCCTCTTTTATATATTTCCAAATTTCATTCTTTCCTGCTTGCAATTTGATTGAGAAAAAAATGGCCTGCAAGCCGAATTGTTTTATGAGTTGCGTATTGATTTTTTTTTGTTCAGAAAATGATATTTTATCACTTTTGGTCAGGATTGTCAAGATGGGAAATTTTTTTTCGACGATTTGCGCCAAGGTGTCCAGATCGGGCTGCAGGAAGCCCCGTCGGGAGTCGATGAGCAGGACTGCCAAGCGGACGTTTTCCACCTGTTTTAAAAAATCGGCGATCAGTTGGCGCACCCGGGCACTTTCGCTTTTCGATACCTTGGCGTACCCGTAACCGGGCATGTCGGCGAAAAACAGTTTACCGTCTATCAGGTAGTAGTTGATGCTCAGGGTTTTTCCCGGCGTGGAGCTTGTCTTGGCCAGCTTGTGCTCGAGCAAGGCGTTGATCAGCGAGGATTTGCCCACATTGGAGCGGCCGAAAAACAGGATCTTCGGGCGGCTGTCCCTGGGCAATTGGCTCTGATTGAAGAAAGTCCCGGCAAGTTCTGATTTTTTTATGTTCATTTAGGTGAACCAGTGCTTACTGTAAATTCGCTTCTTGCAATGGCCTGATGATCTTGCTCTTGATGTTTTTTATTTTGATGGGATCTTCCAAGACGATATCCAAAAGTTCATCCATGGTGTTGACCGGGTGGATCTGGATGTCATTTTTCAGCTCTTCGGGAATATCCTCCTGGAAATCTTTTTCATTCTCCGCCGGGATCAGGATATTCTTGATGCCATAGCGGTGAGCGGCGATGATCTTTTCCTTGATGCCGCCGACCGGCAGGATCTTGCCGCGCAGGGTGATCTCACCGGTCATGGCGTAATCGGACCTGACCGGGATGCCGGTCAGCAGGGAGATCAGTGATACGGCCAGGGTGACTCCCGCCGATGGTCCCTCTTTGGGCACGGCGCCTTCGGGAATATGCAGGTGAATGTCATAATTTTTCAGTACTTCGGTGTCCAGTTCCAGTTCGAAAAGCTTCAGTTTGGTGTAGCTGAAAGCGGCAGACGACGATTCCTTCATCACCTCTCCCAGGCGGCCGGTCAGGATCAGTTCCCCCTTACCCTTCAGCATGCGGGCTTCCACCACCAGGATGTCGCCGCCGGACGCAGTCCAGGCCAGGCCTATGGCCACGCCGATCTCGTTGCTGTGGAATATCTTCTGGTTGCTGTATTTGGCGATGCCCAGGTATTTCTGCAACAAGGGCCGGTCGATGATCTGGTGTTCCTTTTCCTTGCGCTTTTTGCCCGCTTCAACGATGCTGCGGGCGGTTTTCCTCATGATGATCGCGATCTCCCGTTCCAGGTTGCGCACCCCGGCTTCGCGCGTGTATTCGTTGATGACGCTCAGCAGGACGTCATCGCTGATCTGGATTTCGTCTGGGGAAAAACCATTTTTTTCCGCCTGCTTTTTCAGCAGGAAATTCTTGGCGATCTGCAATTTCTCCCTTTCGGTATAGCCCGGGAGCTCGATGACTTCCATGCGGTCCAGCAGGGCCGGTGGAATGTTATCGGCAAAGTTGGCCGTGGTGATGAAAAAGACCTGTGACAGGTCCAGTTCCAGGTCCAGGTAATGGTCGGTGAATTCAGCATTCTGCTCGGGATCGAGAGCTTCCAGCAGCGCTGAAGCCGGGTCACCGCGGAAATCCGAATTTAGTTTGTCGATCTCATCGAGCAAAAAGACCGGGTTCATGCTGGCGGCTTTTTTCAGGCCTTTTATGATCTGGCCGGGATAGGAACCGATATAGGTGCGACGGTGGCCGCGGATTTCCGCTTCATCCTTGACCCCGCCCAGCGAAACGCGAACGAATTTGCGGTCCAGGGCCCGGGCGATGGATTTGGAGAGGGAACTCTTGCCCACCCCCGGTGGGCCGACAAAGCAGAGGATCTCTCCTTCCGATTTCTTAACCAGCAGCCGTACGGCCAGGTAGTCCAGTATCCGGTCCTTAACCTTGCGCAGTCCGTAATGGTCCTCGTCGAGAATCTGTGCCGCCAGCCGAATATCCTTGTTTTCCTTTTTGAATTTTTTCCAGGGAATAGCTAGCAGCCAGTCCAGATAATATCGTGAAACCGTGCCTTCGGCTGAAAACGGCGGCATGGCAGCCAAGCGTTCCAGCTCCTCGTTGGCCCTGATCCTGACGTACTCGGGCAACTGCGCCGCCGTGATCTTCTTTTTATATTCTTCGTAATCGGTTTCCTGGCCTTCCTCGCGCTTCAGCTTGGGTTCGATGTCCCGCTGGCTTCTGAGCTGCAGGACTTCCTTTTTCAATACGTTGTAAACCCGGACGCCGCGGGCATAGGTATTCAGTTCCTCCAGCAGCGCTTGCTTGATTTTCAGGGGAATGTTGATGATGGAGATAATGATGTCCGAGGCATTGGCCAACTGGCTGGGTCTGAGCCGGGTCATGATGCCTGGCAGGCGGACCCGTTTCAAATTGATATATTCTTCGAACAGGGCGATCAGGTTGCGCGAAAGTTCCAGCAGGTCTTTGCCGCTATCGGTGTGCTCCTCCAAAATGTCCAGCCGTACAAGGTGAAAATCGCTGTTGTCGGCATAACTGAGGACCTGTCCTCTTTTCAAGCCCTGAACGACGATACGGTAACTGCCGTTGTTCTGTTCGGCCGATTTTTCAATTTTGGCGACGGTTCCGATTTCGTACATTTCTTCGGGCAGTGGCGCTTCGGTGACCTGGTTTTTCTGAGCGGCCAGGAATATGTAACCGCCGTATGTGTTCAACGACGCTTTCAGGGCGTTGACCGATTTGTCGCGGCCCACCAGGATCGGCACGATGACGGTGGGGAAGGCCACCAGCTCCCGCAGGGGGATCAGCGGCAGAACCAGTTCCTTGGAATTCAGGCGATCCATTTTTTATCTTTGATGAAATCACCATCGATCAGCACTTTGCTGAGCTGGTCTTTTTTGGATGGGATTTCGAACATGAGATCAAGCATGATCTCTTCAAAAATGGCGCGCAGTCCCCTGGCGCCGACGCCGTGGGCGCTGGCTTGCTCGGTGATCTTTTCCAAAGCTTCTTTGGAGAATTCCAGATCCACCCCGTCCATCTTGAAGAGGGCCTTGAACTGCTTGGTGATGGCGTCCTTTGGTTCCAGCAGGATGCGGTACAGTTGTTCCTTGTCGAGCTCATTGAGAACGCCGACCACCGAGAAACGGCCGACCAGCTCGGGGATCAGGCCGAAGCGGATCAGGTCGTCGGTCTGTACCTGTTCGCAGATGTCGGAGCGGAAATGGCGGTTCTTTTCCTTGTTGGTGCTGAAACCGATCAGGTTTTTTTTCAGTCGCCGCGTAATGATCTTTTCCAGGCCAACGAAGGCGCCGCCGGCTATGAACAATATGTTCCTGGTATCGATCTTTAAAAATTCCTGATACGGGTGCTTGCGCCCGCCCAGGGGGGGGACATTGGCCACGGTGCCTTCGACGATCTTGAGCAGCGCCTGCTGCACGCCCTCGCCGGAGACGTCGCGGGTGATGGAGGGATTTTCACTTTTGCGCGAGATCTTGTCCAGCTCGTCGATATAAACGATGCCCTTTTCGGCCAGTTCCTTGTTCTCGCCTGCGGCCTGGTAGAGCTTCAACAGGATATTCTCAACATCTTCGCCTACATATCCGGCTTCGGTGAGAGTGGTGGCATCGGCCATGGCGAAGGGGACATCGAGGATCTTGGCCAGGGTTTCCGCCAGCAGTGTTTTGCCGGTGCCTGTCGGTCCGATCAACAGGACATTGCTCTTGCGGATATCCACCTTGGCCAGGTTCTGGTTGTGGCTGATCCGCTTGTAATGGTTGTAAACGGCCACGGCCAGCTTTTTCTTGGCCGAATCCTGGGAAATGATGTATTCATCGAGTTTGCCCTTGATCTCCATCGGAGTCAGCAGCTTGAATTTTTTTCCGCTGACCGGGGGCTTCGTGGTTTCGCCGCCGCTGAAGATCAGGTTGTAAGCGGTTTTGGTGCATTCGTCGCAAATGTATACCCCGGGGCCGGCGATCAGTTTCATGGAACGGGATTGGGGGATGCCGCAAAAACTGCAGCGGGCTTCTTTCTCTTCCTTCATTTGGATCCTTTTTTCTCCTTTTTGCGGTCGCTGATCACTGAATCGATGATCCCGTATTTCAGGGCTTCATCCGGAGACATGATGCAGTCCCTTTCTATGTCCTGGGCGATCTTTTCGCCTTTCTGGCCGGTGTGCAGCGACAGGATCTCGATGGTTTTTTCCTTTACTTTGCGGATCTCCTCGGCCTGGATCAGGATGTCGGTGGCCTGGCCTTCGAAACCGCCCAGGGGCTGATGGATGATGATTTTGGAATTGGGCAGGGCGAAGCGCTTGCCCTTGGTGCCGGCCGCGAGCAGAATGGCGGCCATGGAGGCAGCCTGGCCGATGCAGATGGTCACCACGTCGTTCTTGATGAAACGCATGGTGTCATATATGGCCATGCCTGAACTGATCACGCCACCGGGGGAATTGATGTAGATGGAGACATCTTTCTCCGCGTCCTCGGCCTCCAGGAAAAGCAGTTGGGCGATGGTGACGTTGGCCACGTTGTCGTCGATGGCCGAACCCAGAAAAATGACCGAGTCCTTAAGCAGCCGGGAATAAATATCGTAAGCCCTTTCGACATTTCCCGATTGTTCGATGACCATGGGAATAAGTGGCATGCTATACCTCTTTAATTTTAATTTTTTCCCTGATGAACGCGTTGATCTTGACGTTGAGCAGATGGTCCTTCAGTTCCGCCGCCTTTTTTTCTTCGCTGTAATATTTCCTGATCTCTTTTTCCGGAAGCGAGTGGTGTTGGGCCAGGTGGGCGTATTCCTTTTCCATATCCTGGCCGGTCACCTCGATATGATTCTGCCGGTGCACCTGTTCCAGGATCAGGGAGAGGCGGACCGCTTTTTCGGCCTGGGCGAAGATCATCTCCTTGAACTTGGCTTTTTCTCCCTCATCCTTGAAGTTCAAGGGCTGGCGGTTCTGGGAAAGCCGGCGCGCCACTTCCTGTTCCTGCAGTGAGCGTGGGACCGGAAATTGGCTTGTTTCCAGAAGTATTTCGTAAATGCCGTCCATGACTTTTTCGTCCTTCTGATGCTCTTGGCGGTGTTCGTATTCCTCTTTCAGCTTGCGTTTGAAATCTTCGGCGTTTTTCATGCCCAGGGATTTGAGAAAATTTTCATCCAGTTCCGGTTTTTTCAATTCAAAGATGGCTTTGATCTCGACCTGGTGTTCGATATTTTTGCCCGCCCAGGCCTTCTTAGGAGTATCGGCCGCATAGGACCGCTGGATGGTGAATTTTTCTTCGCTTTTTTTTCCCAGCAGTTCATCGTGCAATCCGGAGATTTCCGCCTCCTTTTCCTTGTTCATCATGAAATAGATTTCTTGGCGCGGCCATTTTCTCTTACCTGTCGTGTCTGCGGATTGCACCAGCAGCAGCACCAGGTCGTTTTCGGCGATAGCGCGGTCCTTGACCGGCAGTGATCTTTTGTTGGCTTCCAGGACCTTTTCGATCTGCTTGGTTTCGTCGAAAGCTTCCCCTTTCAAATCAGCGGCCGCAATTCTGACTTGCAGGGTCTCCAGGTCGGGAAGTGTGATTTCCGGGAGAGTCTCGACCGCGATATCGGCTTGAAAGTCCTCGCCTTCCGGATTGTCCATTTTTTCCACGTACGGTTCGCTGGCCGCCGCGATCTTGTCTTTTTCGATCTGGGCAAAGGCCAGTTTGCTGACGGCCTGTTGAATGACCTCTTCTTTCAAGGCCTGTTTGTATACTTTTTTCACCACATCCACCGGAACTTTTCCCTGGCGGAAACCGGGCATTTTTACTTTCTGGCTGTATTGCACGGCCAGGGCATCGATCTCGCGGGCGATATTCTCCTTGCTCATGGAGATTTTAAAACGCCGGATCAGGACATTTTCATCCTTGTCCTGGGCCGTCGGCTGCAAATCCCCCGTGTTGGCGGCTTCGGAATCGGACTTTGTTTCGGCAACCGCGTTTTTGTGATTCATGATGGTAACTCCTGAATGGTACAGTGTGAGGTGTGATCAAACTTTAGCAAAAAAGCGTTCTTTTGTCAAATGTCCAGAAAGGTGATGTCCTGGCGGATCTGTTCAACCAGGCCCTGGATTGAAGTGAATTCCTTTTCATCGCGGATCTTATCGATGAAAAAGAGGCGAATCCTTTTGCCGTAGACCGTACGCTGGAAACCGGGGATATGGGTTTCGATCTTCAGGGCAACCTCGGCCGCAGCATGGAACGTTGGAGCGAAACCGATATTGGTGAGCGAAACGAACCGGCGATTGCCGATCTCGACCCGGGTATGGAAAACGCCGCTGGGAAGAATCTGATTCTTGGTCGCGATGTTGAGGGTCGGGAAACCCATTGTTTTTCCTCTTCCCGCCCCTTTTTCCACGATACCGTCGATGTAATAGGGCTTTTCCAGCATGCGGTTGGCCTCGCGGATGGCTCCCGCGGCAAGTTTTTTGCGGATCAGGGAGCTGGCCACCCGGCAGCCGTCGATTTTTACAGGCGCGGATTGGATGATCTTGAAATGCGCTGTTGCCGCTTCCTGGTGCAGGTACGCCAGGTCACCTTCGCGGCTGCGGCCGAAGCGGAAATCCTCGCCGATGACCAGCATCTTCATGCGCAGTGTGTCCAAAAGGAAATCCCTGACAAAATCATGGGCTGGAAGACCTACTACTGAGCTGAAATCGATGAAAAAAAGATAGTCCGGCTGCTGGCGGCTCAAGGTTTCGCGACGCTGGCGATCGGTGCTGATCAGCTGGATGGGGTGGTTAAAATAAAGGCGGGGATGGGGATGAAAGGTGAGGACAACGGCAAGCAGTTTTTCGTACCGGGCGGTCTTATGCAATGTTTCGATGATCAATTTGTGGCCAGCATGAAATCCATCGAAATTGCCGATGGCCACAGCGCTGGGCCCGGGGAGTTTTTCCAGGCGGCTGCGGAATTTCATTGTTTAGTGTGCGGGCAGAGTCGATGAAAGATTGAGGCGGTAAAGCTGCGTCTTCAGCAGCATGTTTTTTTTGTGAAAAGGCCGCAGCGGCGTGAAAAAGGTAAACAGCAGCAAGAGGGCCAGCAGGATCAAGAACAATTGATTCAGGCGGCTGAGCTTTCGGGCATTTTCATGTTCCAGATCTTCGAAAACCTTCTTTTCCTGGATCTCCTGGATTTCGGTTTTCTCCTTCTTTTTCATCAGCCCCTTGTTGGCGAGGTTGAAAAGGTTTTTGTAGATCTTGTACTCGGTGAACAAGCCCAACTCGACTATGTCTTGGACCGTGTTTTTGCCGTTGATGTACTTGAGCAGATTGACTTCGGTCTCGGTCAGATAAAGGGTGTTGCTGTCCTTGGATTGCAGATCGTCGTCGTATTCTGAGATCATTGATATTTTTTTGTTGCCCAGAAAAACCGGCTCGAAGATGATGTCCTCGGAAGGGATGGCTTTTTTGATCAGCGGCCATTCATCGAGCATCTGCACCCCTTCCATGATCAGGTTGTCCACGGCGATGGGGCTGAGCAGGCGCAGCTCCTTGTCGACATAATCCAGCACTTTGAAATTGTATTCGCCTTTTTTCCAGTTGAACAGTGACAGCACGATCTGTGTGGCCTGGATCTTGAGCACTTCGGGAATGATCTTCTCGTCGATCAGACCCATGCCGATCAGGATCTCTCCGACCTTCTGATTGGTCCTTTTCTGTATGGACAAAGCCCTTTGCAACATCTCTTCGCTGATGATCTCTTGCTTAACGAAGACGTTGCCCACGCGCATCTCCAGCTTCTTGGGAAAGGCGTCGATGCCGATGATGAAGCCGTCTTCGAATATCAGGGTGATGAAGCCTTCCTGGCTATTGAAGGTCAGGATGCCGGTTTTTTTTTGCAGGGAGATCAGCTGCAGGATATCCGGGACTTTAAATTCTCTCAGGGTTCCTTTAAAAGCCATTGTGGTTCCCCTTCCATGCATAGGTATTGATGGCCAGGTACAAAACACTGGCTACGATCCCGATGATATTCAGGAACATGGGAATGGTGCCGAAAATGCTTTTGAAAGCCAGGGCGGTGAAAAGGAAAAAACCGGAAACATTGAAAAACAGTAGGAACAAGAAAGTGAATGCCCTGCTTTTATCTTCGAAGTTCAGGGAAAATCCGGGGATGATAAGGGAAACCAGAAGGATCAGGGACTTCTTCAGACGGAACTGTCGACTGATATCCTTCTCCATGAGGATTTTGGCATCCAGAAAGATGGGGTCCTTGATCAGAAACAGCTGGTAGCAGCCGTCGCACAAGGCGTGGGACTGTTCGATCGATAATTTCTTGATGATCCTGGCGCATTTGCTGCAAAATGTGCTTTGCCCCAGGGCAAGGGAAAATCTTTTCAACAGCATGATGTAAGCCGCCATGATCAGCATGGCCAGCAGCACCGGAAACTTTATAAATTCGATCGCAACGAGTTCCAAAAAATTCCAGACATGAAAATTCTGCCAGGAAAATTTCAGCAGTCTATCCCATAATATTTTTTCCGGGAGTTTGGTTTTCTGCAGGGCCGTGACCTTGTCCTTGAGGCCCTGGATCTGCGGGTAGCTTTTACTGTAAAGGAGGAACAGTTCCGGATCATTGTTTTTCAGCAGGGCCATGGTGAAATTTTTCAAAGTACTCTGGTTCTGGTTGTCCAGGCTCAGTGATTGGCGGTAATATTGGATGCTCTGGGGCACGTTTCCTTTTTCATAATAAATATTGCCGAGCAGGTTGAATTTGAGCGTGGAATTGTAATTGTTGCCCGTAGCCTGCAGGATGTCCAAGGCCTCATTTGTATGATTGCGGTTGTAATAGGCATAGGCCTGCATGATCTTTATCTCATTATCGAAGCGTTTGTAAGTGCTTTCCGGAAAAAGCTGCCCGGCATAAATCTTTTGTATGGTTTGAAATCCGGGAGTTTGCAAACTTTTTTCCAGGTATTGGCCGAGGCTGTGCAGGAAGGCCAAAACCAGGAGGATACCCAGGATGCGTTTGACATTGACCCGGTCGTCGTGATTGAAATAATCCCAGAGAAATCCGCAGAAAAGAAATGGATAGAATCCCCAGCCTCCCGTCAGGGCCAGGGGCCAAAGCAGAAACAGCAGCAATAGCAGGAGCTTGCTAATCTTGAAACGGGAATTGCCGCCCATGATGAAGTCATGGGCGGCAAGTTTAAAGTACTTGATGAACATGACGGTCGCGACCAGGTAAAAAAGGAGCAGGCCTGAAAAAAGCAGGATGTTAAAGAAGCTGTTTAACATGATGAATGAGCTGTTGAATCCACGTGTCAACAGTCCGAATTGCCGTCCGATGTAATTCAAATTCCACAGGAAATTTCCCCGGCGCCGGGAGATCTTTTCCAACTTGTTGTACATGGGCCAGGCGTCCTGGGGGGAAATGCTAAGGATCTTTTTGAAAAATGTTTCGGCAAGCGGGAAATCACCTTTTTGATAATAGCGGTCACCCAATTCCTCCAATTTGTTCATCAGTTCGATTTTTTCGGAATGGGGCAGAGTCTGGGCGTTCAGCTTGTCCAGGTTTTTCTTCACTTCGGCCAGGTGGCCGCCGGAGTCGTAAAAATAGATTTTTTTCAGATCGCCCCAGGGGTTGGTCACCGCTGGCGACAGTGAGGCCAGCAGGGCCAGGAGGATCAGGGACATGATTGTTTTTTTAGCCATTTTACGCCCGTGTTTTTTTTAAGAAAATTTTTTGCATATTTTCTAAAACATCGCTTAAAAAAGCGACCTCATCAGGGAGCAAGTTGCCGCTGGTCTTGAGTTGCAACTCAATAAGCAGATCGATGAAGAATTCTGCCCCGGCTGCATCGAGAGTGGCTTGTCCGTTCAAGGGATCTGGGATTTCTCCCAAACGGATCATGCCCTGGGTGGCCAGAAGAATGGCTATGGTGCGGATGTCCTTTTTTTCCGGATACGTCTTACCTTTTCCCATCCTGATAACTATACCATAAGCATGGCGCTTCTTCAAACGTCAATACGCGGCCGGCAGAAAAAAAAATTACCGCCCTGTTGCCAGCGCTTGCGCTTGCTGTGGATTCCCGTTATGATGTCATTTGCATCGACCCTCCCGGAGAAAAATGATATGAAAGAATTCAGCCGGCTGGTCAGTATCATGAAGAAGCTTCGCCATCCGCGCCGCGGCTGTCCCTGGGACCTGAAGCAGACCCCCGCTTCATTGAAGGAATTCGTTCTGGAAGAAGCCCACGAATTGATCGAAGCCATTGACAGCGGTGATGCCGAAGCGATCAAGGAAGAGTTGGGTGACTTGCTGCTGCAGGTCGTTTTTCTTGCCCGGCTGGCCGAGGAAGATAACAAATTCTCCATCCGCGAAGTGATCGCGACCATATCGGAGAAACTAGTCCGCCGCCATCCGCATATCTTCGGATCGGTAAAAGTCGACGGGGCCGATGAGGTCAAGGTCAACTGGGAAAAAATCAAGATCGCTGAAAAAAACAAACAAAGCGTCATTTCTGACTATCCGCCTGCCATGCCCTCATTGCTTCTGGCCAACCGTATCGCTTCCCAGGCCTCAGGCGTCGGCTTCGATTGGAACGATGCCGGCAAGGCATTTGCCAAAGTTGCCGAGGAAATGGAGGAATTGCGGGTGGAAATCAATGAAAACCGGCTTCATGAAGCCGAAAATGAGATCGGTGACCTGCTTTTTGCCGTGGCCAACGTGGCCCGGCTGCTGAAGATCAATCCCGAATTCGCCCTGGCGCGTACCAATAAAAAATTTACCGGCCGCTTTCGCCATATCGAAGTGGAATTGAAAAAACAGGGCAAGGATATCGGCAACGCTTCATTGGCAGAAATGGAAACGCTTTGGAACCAGGCCAAAGATAAATAATTCTTATTGTTCGATTTCGCCGAAGTCGTCGGCCGAAAGGGAATTGAACCAATTGTCGATCTTTTCCTCGCCGCTGAAAAAATTGCTGAAAACGTCAGCCATGACCGATGTTTCCAGCACCTGCTTGGAAACGTAAATTTTGGCCCTGTTTTTCAGAGCCAGGGCCACCGCATCGGATGGGCGGCAATCGATGATCCTCTGTTTGCCGTTATTTTCGATGACCAGTTCGGCGTAATAGGTATTTTGGACGATGTTGGTGATGATCACCTTGGCCAGTACGGCTTCCAGGTTGCACATGATGCTTTTCATCAGGTCATGGGTCATGGGGCGGGGAGAAGAGACGTTCTCCAGCTCCAGGGCAATGGCATTGGCTTCGTTCAAACCGATCCAGATGGGGATGATTTTTTTTTCGTTCAGGGGTTTGAGCACCATGACCGGGGATTTGGATATCTGATCCATGATCAGGCCGACTATATTCACTTCGACGAATTTTTCCATTTGCGCAACTTATATAATATCAAAACCGGGTTTTGTCAATTCCATAGACCGTAAAACGAACTTTAGTGACAAGTGACTAGAAATATGCGAGATCGGTGTACGGTATACGGTTGAAGGTAGACGGTAAACCGCAATTAGCAGGCGCAGCGACCATAGGTGAGATATGGCGTATAGTTAAAACGAATGATTTATCCCGGTTTAAATTCTTCCCGTGTACCGTCCACCGTCCACCTTGCACCGAGTCTTGTTCGATCAGTGCACGTAACTGGCGGCGTTGATGTCGATGGTGCAGCCGGTGGCGTGGTCGGCCAGGCCGCTGGCCAGGAAGGTGACCATGGGGGCGATGTCTTGCGGTTCGGTCAGCCTTTTCAGCGCAATATCCTTGAGCACCAGTTCCTCGCCGTGGATATCTATGAACTGCTGGGCCATTTTGGTGCGGGTGAAGCCGGGGGCGATGAGGAAGGCCTGGATGTTGTCCTTGCCGAAAGCCCGGGCCAGGGAGCGGGTCAGAGAGACCATGCCCCCCTTGGAAGCGGCGTAGGCCAGATAGGCGGCAATGTCGCCGCGAAAAGCGGCGCGCGATGCGATGTTGATGATGCGGCCGCCGCCCCGGTCCTGGAAGTGGCGTATCGCTTCCCGGCAGAGAATGCCGCAGGCGTCAAGGTTAACGGCCATGATCTTCCGCCAGTCAGCCAGCCAGCGATCGTCATCCAGGTCAAGCGGCGAATCAATGGTTAAACCGGCATTGTTGACCAGGATGTCCAGGCTGCCGAACGTGTTCAGCACCGTTGCGAACAATTGCTGGCTTTGGGCCGGGGACTCGAGGTCGGCCGCAAAAGGCTGGACCTGCCCGGGAAAGTCCCGGATTTCGATAGCGTGGCTGAAATGATGGGCAGCAACCCGGGCGCCGGCCCGGGCAAGTTCCATAGCGATGGCCTGGCCGATTCCCTGACTGGCTCCGGTGACCAGCGCCTTCTTACCGCTAAGATCGATCTTGAGCATGAGGCCTCCCTTTTTAATGGTCTTGAATCAAATCGAATTGGCTCCGAAAGGGGCTATGGTCTTTTGTTGACCACTGTGGCCCGGTCATCGCCGTTGACCTTCAGTTCTGCAAAGCGCACGCTGAAGTAGCCTTCCACTTTGAAGGGCAGGGAATAGCCTGCTTCCCTGTGCAAAATAAAAAAATCGCTGCCGTTGCCGCGCGGCAGCCGCCGGCAGCCGCTGGCATTGGGCGAAACAGGGAGTTCGATCTCCTCGATCCGGGTTGACATGTCCGGCCGGCGGTCCAGGTAATTTTTCAATGCCTCGGCCTCTTCGCGGCTGAATTGTTCATTGACGTATTCCTCGGGGAAAGCACGTTCTTTTTCGCTTAATTGGCCGTAGTCCAGGATCGCTGTTTCATAAGCTGCAAGCGGACTGCTTCGTTCCAGGAGGAACCAGGTGATCTTCACTTCCTCGTATTGCTTGCCGTCGTATAAAAAGTTTCGCACCAGGGAATGGACGCTGAAAATGCTGCTCACTGCTCCTCCTGTTTCCAGTTATAAAATAGCAAAGGGGAGATTAAATTGCAAGGGGAGGGGCGCGGTTGTCGCGCCCTTGCTTGCATGATCAGATTGCCCCATTAGGGGCGGGGTGACCCCACCCCTACAATGATCCTCATACCAGGTTTTCCAAATATCCGATCAGCAGGCGCACGATGAAGCCCATAGGGAGACTGTGTGCTCCATATGGACGAACCGCTAATTTCAATATGAACTTTGTAAAATTAACAAACGTATAATATTTGGCGAAAAATTATTCGAAAAAATTCGTCCGAAAGGAAAATAAAAAGATGGATTTGATTAAAAGTAAGATCGAGCATAAAGTTCTTGAAAAAGAAGGGTATGCGATTCACTATTTTGTAAGTGGCGATAAAAGTAAAGAAACTATTATTTTCCTGCATCCTGCCTTTGCCGACCACTGGTGTTTCGCTAAACAAATCGATTTCTTCTCACGAAATTATCAGGTTATAACGGTGGATTTGTTGGGGCACGGCTTGTCGCAAGTCGGAAAAGCAAAAGCTAAAATAGATTCATCTGCAGAGCATATCGAAGAAATATTGAAAATCGAAGAAAGAAAAAATGCTCATATTGTTGGAGTTTCCATGGGTTCATTGCTTGCGCAATATTTTGCCTTGAAACATCCCGAAAGAGTTTTGTCGTTGACGGTATTGGGAGGATACAACATCAATAAAGAAAATAAAGAACTTGCCAAAGCGCAACGAAAAGAGATCTTTAAATGGTTGTTTAAAATGATTTTTTCAATGGATGCATTCCGGAAATATGTGGCCTCGGTTTCACTCATTGACAAAGCAGAGCAGGTTCGTTTTTTTGAAAGCGCAAGTTTGTTTACGCGAAGATCATTTGTCGTCATGTCTGGTTTGGGTAAAATAATTAGTCGAAGGGAAAATGGGCAACAGCCATTCCCGCTTTTGATTTTATCTGGAGAAAAAGATTTAGCCTTGGCATTGAAAACATCAGCGGAATGGCATAAAGAAATCAAAGGCAGTCGGTTTTATATAATAGAGAAAGCGGGGCATTGTGCGAACATGGACAACTCGGCGAAGTTTAATGAAATTTTACTTAACTTTGTTCGATTTGGAAATGCATGATATTTTTCGCATGTTTAGTGAAAAAAAATTAGTTTCGGTAACTTCAGTTACATATTGTCAATGGATTTGTCAGATTTGAGTTGAAGTAGGAATTCGTTGCATGGGGGCGGAGCACGCAATTCTCTTGATTCCATTTTGCGCCTCAAAATAGAGTTGATATACCCAAAAACGCTGAGTTGTGCGGCAGGCAGAGTTCCCGGTTCTACGATTCCCAAAACTGCGCCATTTTTATGCAAACGGGAGGGTTTCAAACCCTCCCCTACAATTTGACAATCTCCTCCCCATTTCTTATGATGATTTTTATTGATATGAAGCGGGAATGAAAAGGAAAAATGCAATGACTGAAAATATGTGTCAAAAGCAAGGATGGACTTGAACTGTCGACAATCTATTGACAATTGAACCTGAAGTCTCTTTTTAGAAATGAAGGAATTGAGTCGGTGACAAATTGTAACCGACTGAACATGGAAGTAGTGGATTGGAAAAAATACCTGACTGATGCTGCTGATGAGGAATCCTTGCTTGGCAATACGAGAGGAACATGGGCAATAGGCAGAGCGCCCGGTTCCACGATCCCAAAATATGCCGGGTTGAATGCAAAAGGGGCAAAGTAATAATGAAAGACCTGGCACTAATGTCTCCTTACACGCAATTCACATCCTTCTATTGCAATTTCAATGAAAATCCCCTAAAATCCCATTATATGGAAAATTGATTTTCCTATAAGTTTACTATAAATTGGGGGTAGAAATGTTTAAAATTAAAATATCTGTCATTCTTTCATTGTTCTTCATATCAACTTTTTTTCTTTTATCACAAGATCAATTATCTAAATTAGTGAACTCGAAAAACTCATGGGCCTTAATAATTGGTATTTCAAAATATAAAAATGTATCAATGAACTTACAATATGCAGATAAAGATGCGCGCCTATTCCATGATTCATTAATAAAATTTGGAAGTGTTCCGAAAGATCACATTAAACTTGTTTTAAATGAAAACGCAAATAGAGAATCAATCAGAAAGTATATAACTGGTTGGCTAAACAGTAATTCTAAAAAAGATGATAAGGTGATTATTTTTTTTAGTGGACATGGCACTCAGGATATTGATGATGACAATGATGAAGAAGATGGCTTTGATGAGTTTATTGTACCAAACGATTACGATGACAATGATATTACTTCTGCAATAAGAGATGACGAATTCGCATATTGGGTCAGCAAAAATAAGTCTGAAAATATATTGGTTGTTTTTGATAGTTGTTATAGTGGTGGTGCAGCAAAAGCGAAAGGTCTACTAAATAAAAAAATAAAAGGGGAAATTAAAATAGACGATTTCATTAAAGATATTTATAGAAATATTCCCAAAAATAACATATCAATATTAGGTGCATGCAAAGCCAATCAAATATCTTTTGAGTCGGCTGAACTAAAACAGGGAGTTTTCACTTTTTTTCTTGTTGATTCCTTTAAAAAAGAAAGTGATTTGAATTTTGATCATAACTTGTCTTTAAATGAAATTTTCAATGTAATAAAACCTAAAATCCTGAAATTCACTAAGGAGAAATTTAACCGAGAACAGGAACCAGTTCTTATTACAAATAAAGATGATCTAATTAATTTGATAGAACTTCCAATTGAGATTGATGAATCTAAAAAATCAGATATAGAAAAAAAATCAATACAAAATCAATTAAATCTACTTAAAGTTTCCGGATATTCTTATATTGAAATATTGGAAAAGGAGGTTAAACTAAAAGAAGCGTTGGTCTTGGCAGACCCGGAAAATTATGAGGCTTATATAGACCTTGGTAATTATTATAGAAGAAATCAAGAATTTCAAAAATCAAAAAAGAATTATGAAATAGCTCACCTAATTCTAAAAAATAAATCTTCTTTTATAAGTGAATATTACCTATCAACTGTCTGTCAAAGTCTTTATGAACTATATCGGGAAATAGGAGATATTAACAAAGCAAAAAATTATTTATTTCTGAAAAACAATTATATAAAAAAATCTAATCAGGAAGAGGTTTCTAAATATGAAAAAGAATTAGGTGATTTATTTTTCCTAGAAAATGATTTTGATCAAGCATTAACACAATATCATCTTTCACTTTCCAAAAACAAAATACAGAATGAGATTTATAATAAACTCGCAATGACTTATATAGCCAAAAAAGAGTATGATTTTGCAAAGACTATTATTGAAAAGGGATTTGAGATTAATTCCAATTCAAAAGAATTGCAATACCTTCTAAGTGTTCTATTTAAATATGTAGACAATGATCAAGAAAAATATGAACAAATTTTTAATAAATATGTCGAGAATAATTCATTTTATTCAGATTATTTGAAAAATAAAAAACTCCTTGATGAATATTTGTCGATACAAGGAAATGAAAAAAGTATTATAATTCTATTAAATAATATGGAGCAGAAATTAATTGAAGGAGAATTTGTAATTGAAATATATATTGATTATGCAAAATACTGTAATAAATTTGGATGTCATTTTGATCGATCTAAAAATTATCTTGTAAGATTAAAGAAGTTTTATCCTTTTTTGACAATTGAAAAACCCTAAAAAAAATATTTTTTCCAATATTTTACAATTATAGACACTTGCATATTAAAGTCTCTGGGGAATCGGAGAAAAGAATGAGAAAATGGAAATTAATTTTGATTTTATTATTTGTTTTTTTGTATGCTTGCCAGAATCAATGAGTCATAATTGGTTTTAGAATTTCGAACAACTGCAGGAATCGGTCGGCTGAAGGCACCACGATTCCTTTTTCATAGCGGGATATATGTTGTTGTTTAATGCCCAGTTTTTCGGCCACTTGGGCTTGGGTCAGGCCGGCGCGTTCGCGGGCCATGCGGATGGAAACAGCAACCTGGAATTTCTTATCCATATTTATTTTCTCAACGATATCTCCACGTAAAATCTTTTTGCCGGCCGGCTTGAAATAATCAGGAAAATCCCGCTCCAGAACGACTTCGATTACTCCTTCCAAAGCTTCTTTGATCATGGTTCGGGCTTCTTCCAGAGTGCGGCCCTCACTGGCCACTCCAGCCACTTCCGGGCAGAAAACGAAGTAACGGCCATCCTTGGTTTTACGAAAAACCGCGGTCGGTTCAAACGATTCGATAACCATATTTCCTCCTCAGGGCAATGAGACTTCCGCAATACATCATAAATGGTGTTTTGTCAACAAGAAAAGTCATAAGTATTCACTCTTTCGAAATGCTGATCACAGCAACGCTCACCACTCCGGGCCAGACCAACAGAAGCGCGGTTGGATTAAAATGGCCAACTCGTCCACCCGCTGCGCTTGGTGGACTCAAACAAAGGCCATTTTGCCACTGCGTGACAGACAAATCGGATTCGCCAGGATAGGCGAATAATTTGTGCTGCCTGACGGCACATCCAACCTTGCTTGGTTGGTTCCCTGTCCCTCCGTTTACGTTCGCTTTTGCTGAGCCCAGCACTTCAATTTGCTTTGAATAATTGAATATTTACGGATGAGTAGAATTTCTTTGGAATTTCTATTTGCAGTTTAAGATGATACAGTCATCGCCCTGCGGTTACTGGGTCAGGTTTTTTAGATATTCGACCAGCAGGCGCACGCCGAAGCCGGTGGCCCCCTCGGCGGCCAGGCAGAAGGTGGGCTTGCTCAGGAAAGCCGTGCCGGCGATATCCAGGTGGGCGAAGGGGACCTTGCCGACGAATTCCTGCAGGAACAAGCCGGCCTTGATCGATGAGGCGCCGTTGTAGTTGGCGTTTTTCAGATCGGCGATCTTGGAAGTGATGCTCTCCCTGTATTCGCGCGGCAGCGGCATTTGCCAGAGCAGCTCCCCGCAGTTTTCGGCCGCCTGCAAAAGCCCGGCACTCAACTTCTTGTTGCGGCACATCAGCCCGGCCATGGAGTCGCCCAGGGCCGTGATGATGGCCCCGGTCAGGGTGGAGAGTTCGATGATCATGTCGGGCTTCTGCCGCGAAGCCATGATCAGGGCGTCGGCCAGGATCAGGCGCCCTTCGGCGTCTGTGTTGACGATCTCTACGGTTTTCTTGTTGGCATAGGTGATGATGTCCCCGGGTTTGTAAGCCCGGCGGCCGGGCATGTTTTCGGCCAGGGCCGCCAAGCCGATCACGCGGATGGGCAGGTCCAGTTCGGCGACTGTGTTCATGACGCCCAGGATCGCGGCTGCGCCCGCCATGTCGCTTTTCATTTCGTCCATGCTGCTGCCCGGTTTCAAGTTCAGTCCCCCGGAATCGAAGGTGATCCCCTTGCCGACCAGGGCCACGGTCCGAGTATAATTTTTCGGGATATGGGAAAGGGTGAGCAGGGCCGGAGAACAGCATGAGGAGGCGCCCACGGCGAGCAGGCCGTTCAGGCCCAGTTCCTCCAGTTCATGCTGGCGCTGAACCGTGATCTGCAGGTGATTCTTTTCCGCGCTTTCGCTGAAGATCCGGACCAGCGAATCCGGGGTGATCCTGGCCGGGATCTCATTGACCAGGTTGCGGGCCAGGGTTACCTGGCGCTGAATGATCTCGCGGATCTTAAAATCATTGTTGTTCAGGGCGGCCGGCTTTTTGAAAACCAGCTGGATCCTGTCGACCGCCTTGCTTTTTTTCGTTTTGTAGCGTTCGAAACGATAATGGTTCAGGTAGAAGTAGTCGACCAGGTTGACCAGGTAGCCATGGGACGTTGCGCCGGGAGGGATAAAATAAACCAGGGCCTTACTGACTCGGTTTTCCCGCAAAAGGGTCATTATTTTGCAGGCCAGTTTGCGGGCGTCGGGCAGTGAATCCCGATGTCCGGCCCCGACCAGCAGGAAGAGCCGCTGCTGTTGACTGGAATGGCAGGCTTGTGCTTCGCCGGCGACGCCCTTGATTTTTTTATCGCGGTTGAGAAATTTCAGTTCGGGGAATTCCTGCCAGACCGCCTCCAGAGGCATTCCCTGAAAAACGGGAATGACCACGGCGGCATGTTCTTCCGGTTCGTAGCGGTTCTTTTTTACGATCTTCATTTTTTTTCTCTTTTTTTGTCACCTGGGTCGACGAAGTGATCGAACCCGAGATGAGAAATTTTCAGCGGCTGCCCGTTTTCAAGGACCCGCATGCAGCGCTGCTTAGTGGCTTTTCCGATCAGGTGGTAGGTCATCCCGGTTTGTCGCAAGCGGCTTTCCTGGAGCGGGGATATGGCGAACAACAGCTGGTAATCTTCCCCACCGGCCAGAACCAGTTCCTTCTCCGCATAATTTTTTTTCCGGCACAGACGCCGGAAGCGCGGGGCAACCGGCAGCTTTTCATAATCGATCTCGGCGCCCACGCCCGAGGCGTGGAGCAGCCGGGAAAGATCAAGTAGCAGGCCGTCGGAAAGGTCGATCATGGCGTGGGCGTACTTGGCCAGCAGCAGCCCTTTCTCGCATTGGGGTTCGGGACGTTTGTGGAGACGGATGAAGGGGGAATCCTGTTCGCCCGCCAGCAGTAATTTCAGGCCCAGGGCCGATCCCCCGGTTGGGCCGGTAATGGCGATCCAGTCGCCGGGTCGGGCGCCGCTGCGCAAAACCGGTTTTTCACTTTGGCCGACAATGGTGACGGCAATGACCATTTTTTTTGAACGCGAATAATCGCCGCCGGCCAGATCCACCCGCCATTTTTTTGCGGCCCTGCTCAGACCCGAAAAAAAAGCGCGTAATTTTTCGGGGCGCAGGCCAATGGGAAAACCCAGGTCAATGTAAAAATATTGTGCCTGTCCGCCCATGGCCGCGATGTCGGAGATGTTCACCGCCAGGGACTTTTCAGCCAATTCGGCGAGAGATAGATCCTGCAGACGGAAGTGGATGTCTTCGATCAAAATGTCGGTGCTAATCAGCTGGAAATATTTGCCGAGCCTGACCACCGACGCGTCGTCGCCGATGCCCAGACCGCGGCGGAAAGGGAATTTGTCTTGCAAGTAGGCGACAAATTGTCTCTCATCCATCAAAATATTTTTTTGACCAGGGCGGCGTTTACCGCCTCCTTGAAATCCTGGATAAAAATGAAATTCATAAATCGGATGTGGCCGTCCTTGAGTTCGCTCAAGTCCTTTTTGTTTTTCTCCGGTAGGATGATGGTCTTGATCCCGGCCCGGCGCGCGGCCAACACTTTTTCCTTGATGCCGCCCACCGGCAGTACTTTGCCGCGCAGGGTAATCTCTCCGGTCATGGCGATCTCGCGGTTCACGGCGATAGAGGTAAACGCCGAGATCAGCGCCGTGGTCAGGGTGATCCCGGCTGAGGGTCCGTCCTTGGGAATGCCTCCCTCAGGAATGTGAATGTGGATATCGTTCTTTTCGAACTTTTCGTTAGCGAGTTGCAACTGGCCGGATGAGGCCTTGATCAGGCTCAAGGCGGCACTGGCCGATTCCTTCATGACATCGCCGAGGGATCCGGTCAGGATCAGGGTCCCCTTGCCCGGGATCAGCTTGACCTCAATGAAAAGGATATCCCCGCCATAGGGCGTCCAGGCCATGCCGGTGGCCACGCCCACCGAGTTTTCCTCCAGCAGCTGGTCGCGGAACAGCTTGGGGATGCCGGCATATTTTTCCAGGTTGCGGATGGTGATCTTATATAGCCTCTTTTCACCCAAAGCCACTTTGTGGGCCACTTTGCGGCAGATGCCGCCGATCTCCCTTTCCAGGTTGCGCACCCCCGCTTCCCGCGTGTATAGAGCGATGATGTTTTTCAGCGCCCCGGCGGTGAATTCGATCAAATGCGAGTTCAAGCCGTTGCTTTCGACCTGGCGCGGGATCAGGTGCCGGCGGGCGATCTCGATTTTTTCTTCCTCTGTGTAGCCGTGGATTTCGATGACCTCCATGCGGTCGCGGAAGGCGGGTTGGATAGGTTCCATCAAGTTGGCTGTGGTGATAAACAGGACCCTGGAAAGATCGAAAGGCACCCCCAGGTAATGGTCGGTGAAGGAGTTGTTCTGCTCGGGGTCCAGTACCTCCAGAAGGGCCGAGGAGGGGTCGCCGCGGAAATCCATGCCGATCTTGTCCACTTCATCCATCATGAAAACAGGGTTGTTGCTGGCGGCATTTTTCAATTCCTGGATGATCTTGCCGGGCAGGGCTCCGACGTAGGTGCGCCGGTGGCCGCGGATCTCGGCTTCGTCGCGCACCCCGCCCAGGGAAATGCGCACGAACTTTTTGTTCAGGGCACGGGCAATGGACTTGCCCAGGGAAGTTTTACCCACTCCGGGCGGGCCGACGAAACACAGGATCGGGCCGTGGGCTTTGGAGGTCAGCTTACGGACACTCAGGTATTCCAGTATCCTTTCCTTTACTTTTTCCAGTCCGTAGTGGTCCTGGTTCAATATGCTCTTGGCTCGTTTCAAGTTCATGTTGTCTTTGCTGGCGGTCCCCCAGGGCAGTTCGAACATCCAGTCAAGATAGGTCCGGATTACGGTGCTTTCGGCAGATTCCGGGTGCATTTTTTTCAGGCGGTCGATATTTTTCTCGGTTTCCTTGCGGGCGGCTTCCGGCATTTTTGCTTCTTCCAGCTTTTTCAGGTAACTGTTGATCTCGTCGAGGTTCTCGGCCTCTTCACCCAGTTCTTTTTTGATGGCCTTCAATTGCTGGCGCAGGAAATACTCTTTTTGATTCTTGTCCATCTCGCCCTGGGCTTTGAGGTTGATTTGGTTCTGCACGTTCAGCATTTCGATTTCATAATTCAGATATTCGTGGACCTTGCCCAGTCTTTTAAGCGAATTCTTTTCTTCCAGGATTTTCTGGGATTCCTCGATCTTCAATTCCAGGTTGGAGGCGATGATATCGGCCAGTTTGCCCGGTTCTTCTATGTTTTCGGCAATGATCAGGATCTCGTTGGATATCTGTTTTCCCAGCTTGCCGACCTGTTCGAATTTTTGGCGCACATTCTTGATCATGGCTTTGTTTTCCAGCGTCAGCTCGGCCGGTTCTTCGTCTTCCACTTGCATGACCTCGGCTTGCAGAATTTTGCCGTCGTCGATCAGTGTCCGTACTTTGACCCGCGAAACACCCTGGATGAGCACGCGCATGCGGCCGTCGGGGAGCTTGAGCATGCGCACGATCAGGGCCACGGTCCCGGATTGAAACAATTGCTCTTCACTGGGGTCTTCCACGTTCATGTCTTTCTGGGTCAGCAGCAGGATCAAGCGGTCGCTGTTCAGGGCCGCATCGACGGCTTTCTTGGATTTGGCGCGTCCGACATACAAGGGTACGATCATGTAGGGAAAAACCACGATATCGCGTAAAACCAGCACGGGCAGGCTTTCGGGGATCTTGATCTTATCCAACTTATCCTCTTTTTCCTGCTGGGCGGGGATGTTCTTTTGTTCTTCGTCCATGCGCCACCTCGTTACTTGATTTCTACTGAAATCTTGGACATGACTTTCTTGCTGACTTCTATGGTCAGAACCCCGTTTTCCATGAGCGATTTGATCTTGCTGGTATCGAGCGGGAAATCAATGACGATCTTCTTGTAAAAAGTGCCGAACTCACGTTCGAACAGATAGTAGGTCACTAGGTCATGTTCAAGACGCGGTTGGTTTTTCACCCCCTTGACGATCAACTCCTGGTTGTTGAGCAGGGTGATGGCCACATCGCTTTTGTCGACTCCGGGCAGCTCCATTTCGATGATCAGGGAATCGCAGGTTTCGACGATATTGGTGTTGGGCTTCCAGTCGATATGGGTGCTGATCCCAGAAGGATAGTTCTTGCTGATCTCTATCTCAAAAAAGGGATAATGTTTTTTTGCCATTTACTCCTCCTTTTTTAAAAGGCTGTGTAATTCGGTCAGGAACTCCTCCAGGCTTTTGAATTCCAGATAAACAGAGGCGAAGCGTACGTAAGCCACTTTGTCCAGTTTTTTTAATTTTTCCATGATCATGCCCCCGATCTTGAAAGTGGGGATCTCACGGTCCGAGCGCGAAAAGAATTCCTCAACCTGGCGGGCCAGTTGCTCGATCTGCTTGGTCTGCACCGGACGCTTTTCCAGGGCCCGGTACAGTCCTTTGCGGATCTTGTCCATGTCGAAGGGCTCGCGCCGGCCGTCCTTTTTGACCACCATCAGCGGGATATCCTCGATTTTTTCGTAGGTGGTGAATCTCTTGCCGCATTGGAGGCACTCGCGGCGGCGCCGGATATACAATCCATCCTTGCTTTCACGGGTTTCGATCACCTTGTCGGTGATTTCAGCGCATTGCGGGCAGTTCATCTTTTTTCCTCAATTGGCCAATGATTTTAAAGCTCAGGCCTTCGCGCCAGAATGCGATCAGGCCCAGAACAATCGGCGGCAAAAGCAGCAGGAAGTGGAACAGGATGGTAAAGGCCACCGCTGTTTTGGCCGTGATTCCGAAAAGTCCCACCAAGGCGTACTTTGATGCCAGGTCCAGGCTGCCGGCCATGCCCGGGGTGGGAATGGCCGCGGAGACGAAGATCACGGCCAGGAAAGGGATGGTGGATGCCAAGTCTAGGCCGATTCCGGCAAATCCCCGCATCAGCAGCCAGTACGAAACGAGGATGATGCTCCAATGCAGCAGGGAGAAAAGAAACACCTGCACCATGCTCGCCCAACCCAGGTTCAAGCGCAGGGCTTTGACAAAATGTACGATCGCGGCGCCCGCCTTGGCGCGGAACCGGGCGGGCAATATCCGCGAAAGCCAGAGGATGAGTTTTTCGGTCCCGGGGAAGAATTTTTCGGAATTGGCCAGGGTGATCAGGAAAAAGACCAGCAGGACCAGGGGCAGGAGAAGCAAGGCCATTGTTTTCAATTTGAGCAGGACGGGGGAGGGCTTTCCCAGGCCGGAAACCAGGTAGAGGACCAGCAGGAGCAGGACCGTCAGCAGGTCGAACAGCCGCTCATTGATAATGGTGGCGATGGCCTGGCTTTTCTTGATTTGTTCCTTTTCGGCCAGCATCACCGGCCGGGCGATCTCTCCCAGCCGGCCCGGCAGCAAATAAGAGATCATGAAGCCGATCAGCGAAAAATTCCACAGGCTGCGAAAAGGGACACGCTTTTTGAACGGCTTCAGCAGCAGCCCCCAGCGGTAAGCACGCACGCCGTATTGCGGCAGGGACATGAGCATGAACAGCAACGGGAAGCGGATGGGGATCGTCCGCCAGATGTTTCTTATTTCGTTGAAATCGATGCGCTGGATGAAAAGCCAGATGAAAAACACCGACAAGGCGCTGATCAGCAACAGTTTCCAGAGTTTCATATGCCTGTAATAGTAAACGGAACCACCGGGAATGTCAATCGGAATCGCTCCCGTCCAGGCTCCCGTGTGGGGGTCAGGCGTTGTGTTCGGGCAGGAAAAGGATGAAGGTCGTGCCGCTGCCTTTTTTCACATCGATCTCTATCCAGCCGGAATTCTCCTCGATGATCTCCTTGACCGTGGTCAGCCCCAGGCCGGTACCTTTGTCGCCCTTGGTGGTGAAGTAGGGCTCAAATATCTTGTTGATGATCTTTTCCTCGATGCCGGTCCCGTTGTCGGAAATCTTGATGCGGATGAAGTTGTTTTCCGCCTTGGAAATATAAATGCGGTCGACCGTGATTTCGATCGCCCCGTTTTCGCGCTGGGCCGCCAAGATGGCGTCTTTGGCGTTGATGAGCACGTTGAACAGTGCCAGCAGAAATTTTTCCCTGTTCATTAAAACGGTCAGGGTGTCGTCCGCGAAATTTTTTTCCACCTCGATCCTTTTCAGGACGGTCTTGCCAAGCAGGTTGAGCACGGTTCCGACGGCGTTCCTTACGTTCATGCTCTCCTTTTTCAGTTTTTCCTTTTTCGAAAAATCAAGGATATCCTTGCCCAGGTTGTGGGCACGCAGGGCCACATCCTCGATGAGCACGGTGCGTTTGTAATTGGGGTGGCCGGGGCCGATCTCTTTTCTAAGAATGCTCAAATGGCCCAAAAGGCTGGTCATCAGGTTGTTGAATTCATGGGTGAAGCGGCTGAGAAGCTCTCCGAGCGTCCCGAGTTTCTTGGCATGCAGCAGTTTTTCTTCCAGCTCGAATTTTTCGCTGATGTCCTCCATTTGCAGGACCGCGGCCGGGGCTCCCGGCAGGGGGATCTTGTACAGGGTCAGGCGCAGGACTTTTTCGCCTCCTTCTTCAGGCACCACGGAAAAACTTTCGTAAAAACATGGATTGCCGCTCAACAGTACCTTGAAATAGTCCTCTTTCAGCGGCCTGAACAACGGCAGGCATTCAAAAAACTCCTTGTTCTTGAGCATGGCCAGGGGCAATTCGAGCAACTTTTCGGCGGCCGGGTTCATGGCGATCACTTCGGCGCTTTCATTGCCGATGATGATGGCTGACGGGGAATGTTCGACGATCTTGGCGAAAAACTGCTGCAGTTCGCGGATCGCATCGCGCTGGATCTTCAGTGAGTCCGACATCTTGTTGAAGACGTTGGCCAATTCGCCGATCTCGTCCTTGGATTCGGGCTTCATGCGGATGTCGTAGTTGCCCCCGGCGATGGCCTCGGCACCATGCGCCAGGTTGACGATGGGCAAAGTGAGTTTCTTGCCCAGCAGGATGCTGGTCAGTATGACGAAAAAACCAATCAGCAGCGATACGGTAAGCAGGCTAGAAATGCCGACATTTTTTGCGGCCATGATCTTTTCGATGTTGACCGCGACAAAAATTTCCCCGACTTTCTGTTTGAGGAAATCCTCCACGTCGAAGGCGTCGAGAAGATAGCGGTCGCCGCCCGCCTGGATACGGACCATTTCGTCGGGATTGACCCTGGCCGGGTTCGAGAAAACCATTTCGCCGTTGCTGTCGGTCAGGGTGGAGGTGACGGGACGGCCCAGTACATAGACCATGATGTCGGTTTTTGATTTTTCCTTGATCTGGTCGGTGAATTCCAGGTTGAAGGGAATGTCCAGCAGCAGGAATCCTTTCAATTCGAAGGTTTCCTGGTTGATGATCGGCGATATGGCGGCCATGCAAAGGCTGTGACCGATCAGGAAAACCCCGGCTTCGCGGATCAGCGGGTCTCTTTTTTTGTTTAAAAAAGTGATTTGGTCGAGATTCTTTTCCGATATGAGACTGAGCGATGAATTGTCATGTGTCAGAATGATCCTTTCGGCCGGGTCGAGTATTTTGATGTTGATGTTGGAAAAGAAGAAATTCTTGAATTCCAGTGCCATGGCCAGCTCATCCAGGTTGTCCGTGTTTTCGATGATCTCCCTCAATTCCGAAAGGAACAGCGCCTTGCGTACCAGGTCGCCGAGGTTTTCCAGGAACACGCTTTCTGCCACTTTTTTAGCGGCGGCGATCTCCTCTTTGGCCATTTTTTCATACCTTTTGGAAATGGAGAGGATAGAGAAATTCAGAGAGATGACCATGGAGAGGATGGCGATGAATATAAGGGACAGAAAGAGTTTTGTTTTTATTTTCATTTCATCTGCAGGTCGTACAGGAAAAATTTGCCCAAGGGATTGGGTTGGATGTTACCGAGTTTGCGGTTGAAGATGATGACCCGCTTGTCCTGGAAAAGTGGAATGACCAGGCCATCGGCTATGATGGTGCGGTTCAGGTTTTTATACAGGGCCTGGCGTTTTTTTGCGTCGCGCTCACGCCGGGCTGCCGTCAAGAGGTCGCGCAGGTCCTGGCGCTTGGCGCCGGCAATGTTGGCGAAGCCCTGTTTTTGCAACTGCTCTGACAGCAGGGGGAACAGCATGCTATCGGGATCGGGAAAATCGGCGATCCAGCTTGAATAGGCCAAATCGTAATCGCCCCGGGCGATCCTTCCCTCGTACGCCTGGGTGTCCAGGCGGGTGAGTTTCAACTTGACACCGACCTGTTTCAGGTTCTTGGCGTACATGGAACATAGCTGGAACAGCAGCCCGTCGTCCTTGTTTAAAAGCATTTCCAGTTGGATCTCGCGGTCGAACCCCTCTCTCTTCAACAAGGCCCTGGCCCGGTCCAGGGAGAATCCGATCGGCGGTCCTGTGGGTTCATCGGCCATCAGGCCTCTGGGCAGCAGAGAATGGATGGGCAGCGTGTAGTCCTGAAAAACCAGTTTCAGGGCCCGCGGGTCCCAGGCGTGGCCCAGGGCCTGGCGCACGGCCTGGCGGTCCAATGGCGGCCGGGCGGCATTGAGCACGGCAAAGGTCACGGAAAAGTACGGGGTGGCGATGACCTTGACCCAGTCCTGCTTTTTATAGCTGACCATTTTCGATATGGAGTAGGAATACAGGATATCCAGCATGCCTTCCTTGAAGTAATTGTTCAGCATCTCGCTGCGGGGCTCGATGGTGTCGATGTATTCATCCACGGCCGGCCGGCCGCGCCAGTACTCGCGGTTGGCCTCGAGTACCAGGCGCTTGTCCTTGTTCCAGGACTTCAACTTGAAGGGGCCGGTGCCGACCGGGTTGTGCGCGAACTCGGCGCCGAACTTTTTTACCGCGGTCGGGGAAACGATGGCGGCGCATTCCACGGTCAGCGAGGCCAGGAAAGGGAAAAAGGGTTCGGAGAGGATGAATTGCACCTGATACGGGTCGATTTTTCTGACTGTCTTCAAAAAAGTGAAGATATCTTTGAAAAGCGGATAATCTTGCAGGCGGTTCGGGTTGGCCGGGTCCATTTGCCGGAAAAAAGTGAAAACCACGGCATCAGCATCAAAAGCGGTGCCGTCGTGAAAGCGTACGTCGTGGCGCAGATGGAACGTCCAGTTGCAGCCGTCTTGGCTTGTTTCCCAGCGAACAGCCAGGGAAGGTTCGATCTTCATGGTTTGCGGGTTCAATTGCACCAGAGTGTCGAAAATATTGCAGACATAGAAAGACGAAGTGTCGTCCCAGACCTGGGCGGGATCGATTGCGCTCGGCTCGACCAGGCTTCCCGAGCGTATCACGCGGTCGGCCGCCAGCGGGGCGGCCAGGGCCAGGATCAGCAGGGGCAGGGCGGCCAGGGCCTTCATTTTTATTTTCATTACTTTGACTCCTTTGTAACGTCACGGAACAGGACATGCCCCAGGGGGGTGAACGCCACGCCGCTGACCTTGTTGCTGCAGGCCAGGGTGTCGATCAGGTGGAAGAGGGGGATCCAGGGCACGTCTTTTTTGAGGATTTCCAGGGCGTCGAGATAGATGCGGCTCCTTTTTTGCGCATCCAGGGTGATCTTTCCCAGGTCCAGCAGGCGGGTCAGATCGGGGTTTCTATAAAAAAAGCGGTTGCGGTTGCCTGCCGAAAAGGTGAACAGGGGATACAAAAAAAAATCGGGATCGGGGCCGGTCGTCCAGCCCATGATCAGGAGGTCGTGCTCACCGCGGTTGGCGATCTTTACCAGTTCGGTGAAGGGGAGCTTGATCTTTTTTATGTTGATCTTGATCTTTTTGGCAAAGACGGCCAGAAGGTCAGCGATATCCTCGATGCCTTCCTGGCCTTCGGCGAAATGCAGCGTGCAGTCGAAGCCGTTTTCCCTGCCCCCCATTTTCAGCAGGGAGCGGGCGACTCCCAGGTCGAAACTTTGCAGCGGTGCTGGTTTCCCGCCTGGAAAGATGGGCTGGGGCAGGGGAGTATAAGCCGGAACGGCCAGTTTTTGGTAGATCTGCTTGACTATGTTTTCCTTGCTGATGATATGCAGGAAGGCGGTGCGGATCTCTTTGCGGTCGAACGGCTTTTTCTTGGTGTTGAACCCCAGGTAATGGGTGGATATGGACGGGTTGCTTAAAATGACGATCTCCTTGCGGCGTGACAATTCCTCGTATTCCTTGGCCGACTGGATGGCGGTTACGTCGGCGCTGCCATTCTTGACCTGCAGCAGCCTGCCCAGTGAGTCGGGCATGACCTTGAAAATGATTTTTTCCAGGTTGCCTGTTCGCGCCCAGTAATCGTGGTTGTGAATAAGGATCAGTGATTTGCCTTTCAGCCAACTGGAAAAACGGAAGGGCCCGGTGCCGACCGGGTGGTAAGGAGAGGATTGGCCGGCCGTGGGCGATTGGATGAAGGCGGCGGAATCGGCCAGGGCGATGAGGAAGGGGGCATAGGGGCGGTCCAGGGTGATCTCCACGCTGTAGGGATCGCTGCTGCGGATGTCGGTAATGAATGAAAAAAGAAAACTCAGCCGCTGGTAGAGGCTCTGTTGTTTTTTCAACCGGCTGCGAAAAGAATAGAGGACAGCCTGGGCGTTGAAGGGGCTGTTGTCATGGAATCTTACGCCGCGGCGCAGGGTAAAGAGCCAGCGCTTGCCGTTTTCCCTGACGCTCCACGAGGTGGCCAGGCAGGGTTCGATGGCGGTGGTGCTTTTTTTAAAGCGCACCAGCCCTTCGAAAATATTGGCTGCGATCTCGTTGGAGTAGGCGTCTTCGGCCTGCCAGGGGTTGAGGTTGATGGCGTCGGCCGGGCGCAGGTAGATGATGGAATTGTCTTCGGTCGCGCAAAGGCAATTCACGACAATCAAAAAAAACGCCAGCAGAGTCACAAATCTCATTGTCAATAATAATAAAATAATATATTCAAATTTTCAATAGAGAAAGCAAGGAAGGCGGGTTGAGCGGCTGGATTTCAGAAAAAATCAGTTCCCTGCTGAAACATCCATGATCTAGATACTTTTCTTTGATTCTGAATAAAGAGAACTGGATATCGTATTTTTTAAAAAGGAGTTTCATGATTTTTCGATCTGCCGGCAGCGGCTTTGCACGATTCGGGCCAGGATGTACAGAAAGATGTCGCCGCGCCGGGTGCGGCGGATGTCGTGGCGCCTGACTTCGAACCAGAAGAGGCACAGTTGTTCCAGCACCTGGCACAAGCCGGAAATGGTTGCCGCTGAGCCGTTTTCACCCTTGGCGACCTGTTTTTGCAATTCATTGCTCATGGCGATGATCCGCTCCTGGTAGTCCCAGACATTGCCGCCGCTGAAATGTTCCCTGTGGTTGGTTTCCTGAAAAACGGCATTTCTCACATCTTCTTCCAGGAGCAGGTCCGTCTGGTAGCGGACGAATTCGCGGAATTGTTCGGCCGGATTGCCCGGTTCGCTGCCGATTTCATCGCTTTCGGGAATATGGGTCAGGAAGCTGAGCAGGTACTGCAGGATCTGGCAGACTTTTTCGGATCGTTCCTTGTGCCGGAAAAATTGTTCGAGGTTGGCAGGGGACAAGACCGGCCCGGACCGTTCCGCCAGCAAGTCGCTCTGGCTGGCCTCCATTTTTTTCAGGTAATGGTTTGCCTCCTGCTTCAGCCAATCGATCCTTTCCGGCTTGCTGAAATTTTCCATGGCGAAAATTTGGTTGATCTTCATTTGCCCACGCCAAGCGGTCATGTTCAGGCAGGATTGGACAGGTTTTCGTTTTTGAACAGTTCTTCCACAGTAATGCAATCCTTTTTAAAAAGCACCCGGCCGCATTTGGGACAGACCCGGGGCAGTTCACGCGGCGGCATATAGAAGAAATCCTGGCGTTCATCGTACACTTCTTCAAATAACAATTCGTTTTCGTCGCGCGGACAATAAAAAAGAGTTTTGGTTTTCATGCGAATGATTAAGCAAGACATGTGCCAAATAATGGCGGGTCTTGAAAACGTTGTCTACAAAGGGTTCTTGCTTTTCCAAGTTAGGGACCGCTGGCGGCAGCGGTGTTCCAAATTGGGACACCGGCCGGGGTGAGCGGCGAAAACCTTGCTGGCAAAGCCTCTTCAAGGCCGAGCCCTGTCCTATTTTGGGACAATAGGCGTTTTTTTCGCAAACGCCCATTTGGATTGGCTTTGCGATCCGCTCTGTCCCATTTTGGGACAACTGCGGGGAGATTTTTTCGCGCCCGATTTGCATTTTTTAAAAAAAGTAGTATAATTAATCACATTGTGAGCTGTGAATGAAATCAGGAATTCTTTTCGTTATATGAAAAAATCAATTCTCCCTGAAATTGATTTTTTTTGAAACGATTGCTTGTCAGGAGGGCACATGATATTTTTTAAAATGCCTAAGTTGACCATCGGCGGCCGCACCGCTTCCCTGCCCATCGTCCAAGGCGGCATGGGGGTGGGAATTTCCCTTTCCGGTCTCGCCTCTTCCGTGGCCGCCCAGGACGGCATCGGGGTCATCGCCGCCAACGGCGTCGGCATGATTGAACCCGACTACTACGAAGACGGCCGGGCGGCCAACATCAAGGCCCTGCGCAGCGAGATCCGCAAGGCCCGGAAAAAAACATCGGGCCTGATCGGGGTCAATATCATGGTGGCGGTCAACGATTTCCAGCAACTCCTGAACGTGGCCATTGAAGAAAAAGCCGACGCCCTGTTCATGGGGGCAGGCCTGCCGATCAAGAACATCCCGGTGGCCAAGATCCGTGCCGCCAACGTTCTGGTGATCCCTATCGTTTCGTCGGGCCGCGCCGCCGAGCTGATTTTCAAATACTGGGCTAAGAACTACGGCGATGTCCCCGACGCGGTAGTGGTCGAAGGCCCTCTGGCCGGGGGCCATCTCGGCTTCAAGGCGGACCAGCTGGAAAATCCCGCTCAGGCGCTGGAAATTCTTGTACCGCAGGTGGTTGCCGCCGTCGCTGGTTT
The DNA here is from genome assembly GCA_035528155.1 of Patescibacteria group bacterium. GTDB lineage: Bacteria > Acidobacteriota > Aminicenantia > UBA2199 > UBA2199 > UBA2199. The sequence continues at coordinate 34,164 of DATKZA010000143.1, forward strand.
TCAGGAAACTTTTCATAAAAAAATTCCGGTCATCGCCGCCGGAGGCATCTTCACCGGTGAAGATATACTTCGTTTCCTGCAGTTGGGCGCGCAAGGCGTGCAGATGGCGACCCGCTTCGTGGCCACCGAAGAATGCGACGCCGATCCCCGTTTCAAGGCGGCGTATCTCAAATGCCGTCCGCAGGATATCGTCATTATCAAGAGCCCGGTCGGGCTTCCCGGTCGGGCCATCCGCAACCATTTCCTGGACAATGCCGCCGCCGGCGTGCGCAACGTCAACCGCTGCGCCTGGCGCTGCCTGGACCAGTGCGACATCAAGCACGCCGACTATTGCATCTCGGCCGCCCTGGACAATGCCCGCCAGGGGATGCTTGACCAGGGCTTTGCCTTTTGCGGCGCCAACGCCCACCGCGTGGACAAGATCGTTCCCGTGGCCGAGCTGCTGGAAAGCTTGAAATATGAATACGAAGCGGCCTTTATACAGAACCTGGTCACCCTGAAGGACGAAACCCTCAAGTCGATCGAAAGGAAATTCAACGGCCTGCGCGAGGATTACCTGCAGGCCCGGCAGCGCTTCATCCACCTGAGCGAAGAAGCAGGAAGGGCCTGGGAAAAAAAGAAGAACGCTTTCCGTGAAGAGGTTGAAAAAGCGCACGGATTGGCCAACATGCTGAAAAATGAATATGAAGCCGCCCTGGAAAAATTGAACGTCCTCAAGGAGCGTTTTCCTGAAAAAATGGCTGAATTGCATGACCTGGCCCAGCGCTTCCAGGCCGATCTGGCCATGAACCCGGTGGTGTGAAACCGTAGTTTACGATGAGCTTGCCGGCATCGGCGTAGAGCCTGGTCTTCAAATCTCCTGCAAAAAAAATCCCGGAAGTTTTTTTTATTTTTTTGAAAATGATAAAATTGAAAAATGCGCCCCGAAAAAATTCTGATTTGTTTCAATGAACCTTTCGGCATGTATGAGAATTATTTCGGCAAAACTCACTCTGCTGGCTCGCCAAAAGAGGACTCCTCTGATCCGGGATTGTCGGATCAGGTCAACGAGATCCAAAGGATCCTGCAGGAAAGATTTCGCCAGGTCGAATGCCTGCCTTTCAGCAGGGATTTTACCAAGGCGCTGTGGCGGATCCTGCAGTTGGCGCCGGACATCATTCTCAATTTTGTGGAAGCGTTTGCAGGCGACGCCAATTTTGAAAGTCACATTGCCGGCGCTTTTGAAATATTGGACATCGAATTTACCGGGAACCGGGCTTTGACCTTGGGAAACTGTTTGAACAAGATCAAGACCAAGCAGATCTTGAAAGCACTCGGTGTAAAAACTCCTAAATATCTATTGGCGCGGCTCAACACGAAAGTGGAGGAGGCCGATTTAAAGCTGGAGTTCCCACTCATCCTGAAGCTGAACAAGGAAGATGCCAGCATAGGGATTTCCGAATTTTCCGTGGTCAATGATTTCCAGGCCATGCATGAACAGCTGGAATTTTTGTTCCGCAATTTCCGTCAGGACGTGCTGATCGAGGAATGCCTGCCGGGCCGTGATATCAGCGCCGCCATCCTGGGTGACCGGGTCTTGCCGCTTTCGGAAATCTCCTTCCAGGGATTGCCGGCCCATTTGCCGAGGATCGTCACCTACGAAGCCAAATGGTCTCCGCAAAGCGCCTATTATCAATATACTACCCCTGTCTGCCCGGCCGTCGTGGAAAAAAAATTGAAAAAGATGATTGAGAATACGGCCCTGGCCGCTTACAACTCCCTGGATTGCCGGGACTATGCCCGGGTCGATTTCCGCCTCAGCAAGAGACATATTCCCCATGTCATCGACGTCAATCCCAACCCTGACCTGTCACTCGAATCCGGATTCATCCGCTCGGCTTCCCATGCCGGGTACAGTTATGAAGAGGTGCTGTTCACCCTGGTGGATTTCGCCCTGCAAAGAAGCAGCGAAAGCGCTCGTTCCATCGCTGAAAAAAGAAAGCATCTTGAAATTTATTTGCGGGAACTCGAAGCCTGAATCAGGTTTTTCAGTTTATCCGCAAGTCCATCCCGCCTGACTGCCAATTTGATTTTATTCACTGGCCTGAGTCCTGGCTCAGGCAGGGGGATGTCCCCGCACTTTGAGGTTTGCAAAAAACCGGCCCAATGTGCATACTAGGATGGGAGGCGATCATGAAGATCTGGATATTCCTGTTGCTGTTTGTTTTTTCCCTGGATACGACAGCGGCCGGCGCGCCCAGGAAAAGTCGTCGGTGGACGGTTGAACTGGAGGCAGGGGCTGTTTTTTCCGGCTACAACGATGCCCGCATCCCCAATGTCGGTGGAACCTTGTTCTCCCTTTCCGAGGACCTGGATATCGCGGCCAAGGCATACTACCGGCTTCGTCTTTCTTACGCGATCTCGCGGCGGCACGAGCTCTCCCTGCTCTATGCCCCCCTGACCCTGAAGGCGGCGGGCCGCCTGCCGGCCGCGGTTTCTTTCGAGGGAGTGCTATTCCCGGAAGGCACCGCCGTGGACGGTCTCTATACTTTCAATTCCTACCGGCTCACCTACCGCTACCGGCTGCTGGACAAACCGCGGCTGCGCCTGGATATCGGTTTCACCGCCAAGATCCGCGACGCCGAGATCGCCCTGACCTCTCCTGCGCTTTCGGCCGCCAAGGCCAATGTCGGTTTCGTGCCGCTGCTGCACCTGCGCCTCGACTGGGAGTGGGGCGCCAGGTTCGGTCTCCTGCTGGAGGCGGACGCAGCGGCAGCCAAACAGGGGCGCGCCGAGGACGTGCTGTTGGCTCTGAACTGGCGGCTTTCGCCGCGAACGCAACTGCGTTTCGGCTACCGTTTCGTCGAGGGCGGTGCCGACGTGGACGAAGTCTACAATTTCGCATTCATCCATTATCTTGCCGCCGGCTTGGCTTTCCGCTTCTAGATCGCGCTGTCATTTTGAATACCGGGCTGCACCTTCAATGGTCTTTGTCAGGATCTCGCTGCAGCGGCTGCGGCTTGGGAATTTGCCGGAAAAACCAGCGACGGGGAGAAGATTCGGCCAGATTTTTTGGGGGAAATAGGAAATGAACGATGTACTGCAAACCGCAAAGAGCTGCCGCCATTACGCCATGTGCAAGATCGATTTTCTGGGCAGCGGATTGTGCGAATCGGGAGCGAAAAAGCATTATGTCTGCTTCTATCCCCAGGGCAGGATGGATCTTTATGCCGCCCTGGCAGAGGACCGGATCCCGGTTACGGAAAAGTGCGTGGAGATCGCCGAGAGCTGCGACCTCTGCGGCAAATGCGACTACCAGTGCTATTTTGTGACGGAGATGAAGCCGTCTGCTGTCATGAGGGCCCTGAAAGAGCATATCGCCTTGCACCTAAAATCCGGCGGCGAGGTGCTTGCCGCTGAAAAAGACAGCATCCTGGATGGATTGAAAGAAATAGTGGGTGAATACTGGGCAAGCAATGACCGCGCGGTTGCGCTTACCTATGCTCATGACCCCTGTCCCATGGCAGAGCCGCGTCCGCCGGAATATGTGATTATGCCTGAGTCAACCGCAGAAATCTCGGCGGTGATCACGCTGCTTAACCGTCATAAAATTCCCTATGCCGTGAGGGGGAACGGATCCAGCGTGATGGGCTTTGTCATGAGCGAAGGCGCGGTGATCGACCTTGGCAGAATGAAGACCATCGACTTTGACGAGAAGAACTGGCTGGTAAAAGTGGGTCCGGGCGTCGCCGCATTCGATCTTCAGAAGGCCGCCGTGGCCAGAGGATTCAGGGTGAATGTCGCGGAGCCGGCGGCGCTGGTTTGCGCCAACATCATGTGCTCGGGAATTTTTTCGACCTTCTCGACCAGCTACGGTACCGCGGCGGACAATTATATCGACGCCGAATTCGTGGGCCACGACGGGGAAGTATTCCGGCTGAGCGACAAATCGGCGCCAAATCTCTTTGCGTTCCATAAGGAGGATGCCGCCATACCGGGGATATGCTCGGCGGCTTATGTAAAGCTTCATCCCATCGCCGCCGATGAGGGCGCCGCCTTCGTCCCCTTCGCGTCACTGGAGCGGGCGCTCGATTTTACCAGGGAGTGCGCCATGCGGCGCATCGGGTTGGCCATCGGCGTGCTGGGGGGAGAATATATCTCTGTTTTTCTTTCGCCGACGAAAAAACTTGCCGCGGAGGTGAAGGATACTTTCCGTGACAAACTAAAGATCGAATACCTTGTGCTTGTGATCGGGGATCAATACGCGCTCGCTTCGATAAAAGCGATGGGATATCACTACTTTGACAACCGCATGATCAGGACCTTGAACCTGGGGCTGCCTTCACTCACTTCTGCCAAATGGCTTGATCTCCTGGATGAATTTGCCGACGGGGAACCGTTCTCGTACATAGGACTGAAGCGTTTCCCCGACCTTGCCGAAGCAGCGCTGGCACCATCCCCGGCCCAGCTTGTACGCGACGTTGACCCTGAGCTTCGTCCTTTCTTTGAGAAACTCTATTCAAGGCCTGAGATAACCGACCCGGTGTGGCTGAACATGTTCAGGATCATCAGCTCGCGCATGGGGCGTGAGAAGCACGTGGTGGCATTGATCATATACCTCCCGATAGACAATAAACTTATTACAGAGATGAACAGTGAGTTTAAGCGCATCGCCGCCAGCCACGGGCTGAAGAACGATTTCGGCTTCATCACGCCTCTTGATGACGGCAAGCGTTGCGTGTTCGAATATGATTACTACCTTGACCAAAACGACCCGGATGAAAAGGCAAAGATGCGACAGGCCATGATGGAAGCCGGAGTGATGATAGAGAGGTTTTCGGCCGAAACGGGAACGGTAACCTGGATCAAGCATGTGTTCTGCCAAGGATTCAGCAGGAAAGAGAGTTTTCTCTATTCAGCGGCCGGGAATGAACCATGCCCGGAATAAAAACCGGGGATGATGGCAAGCACCTGCTTACCGGCGCCACGGGTTTTTTGGGCAGCCACATCATGGCCGGGCTTCTTTTAAAAGGCAAAGGTGTTGTCATCGCCGGGCGGCCCGTGGGCGGCAAATCGCTACAGGCGAGAATCAGGGAACTGCTTAACTGGTTCGGGATAGAACACCTGGAGGGACTGCTTGAATTTCATGAAAGCGATTTTCTAAAAATAAGGCTGGGGCTTGGCAAAAATAAATATGAGAGTTTAGGCGGCAGGGGTTTGCCCATCATTCACTGCGCCTCGGATACCCGCTTTGCAGAAAAGAACCGTGCGCAGGTGATGCAGTCCAACGTGGAGAGTCTCAATGAGATCCTGAATTTTGCATGCCAAAGCAGGGCCCGCTGCTTTCACTTGATCAGCTCCGCCTATGCGGCAGGGGTAGACAATATAGAATGTCCCGAAGCTCCGGTACATGCAGCACATTTCAACAATGTGTATGAAGAGAGCAAGGCTCAGGCTGAGAATTTTGTATCCGCAAGATGCCGGTCGGCTGGGCTTCCCTACACAATCATACGTCCCTCAATTGTATACGGGGATTCGCTTACAGGAAGATCGCTCCGCTTCAATGCGCTCTATTTTCCGGTCAGATCCATGCAGCAAATACGGGATATCTATCTCGATGAAATAAAGAATCACAACGGGAAAAAATCAGCGGAGTGCGGCATTGTTTTAAACGGTGAAGGGGTGCTTCGCCTTCCCATCAGGATATTCATTCCGCATGAGGGCAAAATAAATCTTATTCCCGTGAATTATTTTACAAAGGCGATTCTCTCAATACTGGAGCGCCCTGTAAATAAAGCAATCTATCACGTAACCAGCAATCATCCTGAAAGCATGGCAAGACTGGCCTCCTATGCCGAACGCTTTCTTAAAATAAGCGGTATTGAGGTTGTCATCGGCACGGCCGCTGCGGATAAAATGAGAAATCCGCCCGAGGAACTCTTTGACCATTTCATCAAAGCATACCGGCCCTATATTTCCGATCAAAGAATTTTTAAAAGGAAGAATACCGACAGGGCAACCGGCGGGATTCTCCCACCTGCTTTCAGTTATGAGATTTTTGAAAGGTGCATGGCTTTTGCGGTTTCCGCCGACTGGGGAAAAAAGCTTTTTTGTTAGAAAGATATTGCTGAACTAGTGGCTAATCCTCCCCTTGAAGCCAGTCAGGGTTTTTTCTATTTTTTTTCAGCGAAAGAAGCGATTGCAGCAGCGATGATCGTTTCGGCCAGGGCCTTGTCCATGGACGCCGAAGCTTTGAAGGCCAGGACCAGCTTGCGGCCGTCGGCGAGGGAAAGCAGGTAGCTTTCGCAAATGGCCGGATGCGGGATGGAGGTTGCATCCACGTCGCCCTTGACTTCTTTCCCGGCAAACATCCGGGTTTTGTTCTCTTTGGCCGGCATGCCCAATCCCAGAAATGTGCTCCTGGCGTAATCGAGCATTTCCCGGTCGCTGAACCCGGTATCGCTTTGCATCTGGGTGCTGAAAAAGACAAAAGTGATCTCGAACTCTTCACTGCCGAGCTTGGCCCCGGCCGGGTAGAGGCACGAATACGCGTCCAGGCCGATGGAGCTGCTTGGAGAAAAAGGCACCGGTGTTTGCAGGGTCACCCCTTCGGCAGTGACAGTGTAGTTGCTTGCCGCCGCCAGGAAACCTGCGCCTGCAAATAGAATGGCCAGAAACAAGAAGATTTGATTTTTATTTTTCACTGGATTCCCCCTTTTTAATTACCTGCTTTCGGGAATGATGATGTCCACCGTTTCGAAGCCCAGCAGGCGGAAGAATTTTTCCAGCATCTGCCGGCCCTGTTCGGCACTGTTGCGTAGGATGCCCTTTTCGCGGGCATTGCGGTCGAAGATGCGCCGGGCGTCCTCGTGGAATTTCTTGCTCTCTTCGAAGGTGATCTCTCCCTCCTCGATGAAGGTCTCGAAGCCGCTGGGGTTGATGACCACGTCAAGGATGCGGGCCGGAGGCAGCTTGACCACGATGGACTTGTCGCGGCGGATGATCGACTTTTCGTTCAGTTCCGACAGGTCGAAGCCGGCGATCACCTCGCCCTTGGCGATAAAGATCAGCCGTTTGTTGGTGTTGAAAGGCGGCGTGCGCATGACGCCGGTGTCGTAGACATACTCGTCGTAGAAGGTCTGGGTGAACATCTGGGCGATGTTCTTCACCTGCTGGATGATGGCCGGGGTCTCTTCGATCTTCGGGGTGCCGCTCCGAAAGAGAGAGGGCAGCGAAGGCAGGAGGCCGATCTTGGCCAGGGGGCTGTAGAGCAGCAACAGTATGGCCAGCAGGGCGATGAGGTTGAGGAGAGACAGGATTTTTTTCATGGCCGCCCCCCCTTTCCCTTGAACACGACGTGCACGGTTTCAAAACCCGATTTTGTCAGCCACGATTCGATCAAGGTGCGGGCGTTGCGCGCCGCCCGCTCGAGGATGTCCATGCCGGCGACCTTGGCACGGATGTCCTTTTCCCCCTGGCTGAGCAGTCCGTCCTTTTCCTGGTTGGAAAAGTTGCTGCGCAGGATGCCCGATTCGTTGAAAATTTCCCGCATATGCTCCGGCTTCATGTTAAAGATGAGGATCCGGGGGCGGGGCAGGGAGACGGTCACCGCCCTGTCGCCCTCAAGCTTGATGTCCTGGTCGGCCAATTCGTTCAGGTCGATTCCGGCCTTGACCGTGGCCGCCGTTTCAAAGAGAATCTTGCGGTCGCCGTACCAGGCCACGTCCTTGTAGGAGACGATCTTGGTCACGCTGTATTGGACCGTGGCCAGCTCGGCCAGGTCTTTCAGGGTGCGGGCGCTGACGTAGGGCGGCACCTTCTTCCGTGGTACGGCCACGTTAACGGCCAGCAGCCCCAGGGCCACGGCGCCCAAAACGAACAGCCGTTTTCCGGCGCGGGATTTTTTTTGCGAATCTGCGTTCATGAGCTCAAACTCCCCTTGGCGCGAATTTCATTCGTGTTTTGATTATAGCCAGGTTGGCAAAAAAATGCAAATTCCCGGCTCTTTCCTTTTAGGTGATGACTGTTCTTTATTTCTTTACCGAATCATCTTCCTCGCGTCCGGACTGATGGTAAAGGTCGCGGCGCCCCTCTTTGTCGTTTTCCATGATTTTCCGGGCATAAGATGCCACCTCTTCCGCATGGGCTCTGGGCACGACCACAACGCCGTCGCCGTCGGCCACGATGATGTCGCCGGGCATAACCAATACGCCGCCGCAAACGATCGGCCGGTTGACCGATTCCAGTTCGTTGCGCCCGGGACGGATGCCGCGCCCCGGTCCCTTGAAATAAAGTGGTACACGTTCGGTGATGATCTCGTCGGTATCCCTGGCCGTGGCGCTGGTGACGACGCCAACGCAACCCTTGTTTTGCCACTCCAAAATGTTGTAGGAGCCGATGCTGCCGACATCGGCGTTCGGGGCGTCCTCGATGACCAGGGCCGTGCCTTTGCGGATAAGGGCGAGGTATGCCTCGCTTGAGAGCTGGTCATACCAATTTCCGGCCCATTCATCGTAGGCTTCGACCGGCATTTTCCCGGCCGCGGGATCCTGGGTGGGGACATAACGGGCGGTGACGGCTACGCCGGCGAAGCGGTGGGTGAAGTGTTCTGTGTCGCGCCATAGCGGATGGATGGCAGGGTCCATCAGCCCGATATTCTGCAGCCCGGCGGCGTCCATGCCGTCGGCAACGTCAGCCACGCGCAGCCCCTGGTACAGGGACAGCAGGCGCCGGTCATCGGTTGCGCTGTGAACGGGAGTGGCCAAGAAATTCTTCCCTGCACGCAGGGCTTCGCTGTCCGTGCTCTTTTCAGCCTGGGCGTGAGTAAAAACCGGTTGGAGCCAGAGAAGGGTAAGCAGCATTCCCGTTGACAAGCCAAGTCTTTTTTTTTGATTCATTTTCTCTCCACTTACAAAGAAATTTTTGTCATTTCTCAAGATTCCCGCAGGCATTGCCGCAAGGCGGCCAACACACCATCTGTGTCCCGGAGCGACAGCAGCTCCTCCCTGAAATCCTCGTGCATCAGCCGTCGCGACAGGCGGGCGATCAACTTGAGATGCTCCTGGCCCTTGGCGGCGGCGGGAATTGCGATAAGTAGGACGGCGCGCACCGGCGCCGAATTTTTTCCGCTCCAGCGGATCGGCCGGCGAGGGCGAAGAAAGGCGATGGTGCAGGATTTGACCGTGGTCGCTTTGCCGTGGGGCAGGGCGAAGCCGAATCCCAGGTCGGTGGCAAACTGCTGTTCACGCCGCCAGACCGCTTCTTCCAATGCCTTGGAGTCATGCACCCTGCCGCCAAGCTCCATGAGGTCGCAGAGTTCCTTGATGGCCTCGCCGGCGTTGCGGCTCGTGGAATCCAGGCGGATCAGTTCCGGGGCGACCACTTCAGCTTCCACGGGCTGGTCATTGAAGTCGCGTAGCATCTCGTGCACTTCCCCGGGGCTGGAACACTGCATGGCTCTCTGCAGCAATTGCCGACACTCATCGCTTTTCAGCTGCCGCAGCCTGGCTTTGACTTTCGGGATCTGGCCGGAGGCCATGCTGAGCTCATCGAGTCCCAAACCAAGCAGCAAGGGCAGGAAAGCGGGATCTCCCGCCATTTCGCCGCAGAGGCCCAGCCAGCGTCCGGCTTTTTTGGCCTCCGCGGCCACCTGGAACAGCAGGCGCAGGAATGCTGGGTGCAGCGGATCAAAAAGGTCTTTCAGCTTGGCGTTGCCGCGGTCCACGGCCATGAAATACTGCAGTAGGTCGTTGCTGCCGATAGAGAAGAAAGTGGCTTCGGGACTCAGCCGGTCGAGAAAAAATGCCGCCGCCGGGGTTTCAACCATGATGCCGACTTCAATATTTTCCGCGTGGGGGATTTTCCGTTCGCGAAGTTCAGCTCCAGCCTCGGCCAGCAGCCGGCGCAGCAATCGCACTTCCTCCACTGCGCTGACCATCGGCACCATGGCCTTCAGGTTGCCGTGGCGGGCGGCGCGCAGGATGGCCCGCAATTGGCACTTGATCAGGTCTTGCTGTTCGGAATAGAAGCGTACGGCTCGGCAGCCCAGGTTGGGGTTCTCTTCCTGGGGCAGGCTGAGGTAGGGCAAGGGTTTGTCGCCGCCTATATCCAGGGTGCGGATGATGACCGGCCTGTCCTTGGCTGAAATCACCGCTTGGCGGTAGGCGGCGAATTGCTCGTCCTCGTCCGGGGGAGTATCGCGCTCCAGGAAAAGGGTCTCGGTGCGGAAAAGCCCGATGGCTTCCGCACCGTGGCGCCAGGCGCCTGCAAGTTCTTTGGCGCCGCCGATATTGGCGGCGATCTCGATCCGGCAGCCGTCGGCGCTTTGCGCCTGCTGCCCTTTCAGACGGGCGAGCTGCAGGCCTTGCCGCTGCAACTTGCTCCTTTCCGCTTTGTAATAGCGCTTCAGGGCCGGCCCGGGTTCCCTGCAGACCAGGCCACGCTGGCCGTCAACGGTCAGTTCTTCGCCCTCGCTTATTTCCTTTATTGCCGGCGCCGGCAGCGCAACCGTGGGAATGTCGAATGCGCGCGCCAGGATGGCGGTGTGCGAAGTGAGACCGACGTCGCCCAGAACCAGTCCGTGCAGCCGGCGGCGGTCCAGGGAGAGCAACGCGGATGGCGGCAGACTGGCGGCCACGACCACGTGGGCTCCAGGCGCAGTTCGCGGCGAATACGGGGTGGACTGCCCGTATAATTTTTCGTACAGCCGGTCGGCGATGTCTTCCAGGTCGCCGGCCCGTTCGCGCAGGTAGGCGCTTGGCGAACTACGCAGGGTGCGGCTGAATGTCGCAGTGGTTTTTGCGATGGCCTCTGCGGCCGTGGTTTTTTTCTTGCTGATCAGGCCGCTGATCCGTTTTCGGAAGCCGGGATCGGAGATCATGGCCAGGTGGGCCTTCATGATGGCGGCGGCGGTTGCATTTTTGGCCGCGGCCGCTTGGCTGCGCAATTCCGCTTCCATTTCCCGGCAAGCGTCCTGGAACAGCCGCAGTTCTTTTTTCGCGTCCTTTTTTCCGGACGCAAAACCAAGCGGTACCATTCGGGTTTTTTGCAGAACCAGGGCCCGGGCGCTGCCGATCCCCGCTGCCAGGGCCCGGCCCGGCAAAACGCGTGCGGCGTCGTGTTGGAAAACGGGGGGCAGCCAGGCCGCTTGGACGGTTGCGGAGGCCGGCGGCGGCAGATTGTCGTCGGCGCGGGGCAGGTCCTGCCGCAGGAATGCGCGCAGGGCCCGGCCGGCCTTTTTCTCGTCCGCACCGCTGATCTCCAAGCGGCATGCGTCTTGGGCGGCGGTGTCGCTGGCCACCAGTTCCAGGATGCTCCTAACGTCGGCCCGCTGCCCGTTGCGCAGGTTGCAAAAGCGGCAGGCGGCCGCGAAAGGGAGGCAGGCCTCCTGCATGAGGCAGGCCGGCCTGGCGTGCAGCCCGTTAACCAGTGGAAAGGCGAAGTCGATAGCGATCATGGCCGGCGCCGGGCTTTCATTCGGCCAGGCGGCTGAACAGGGCGGCGGGATTCTTGATCGCATCCTGCACCGCCACTTCCACAATTTTCATATTGGCGAAACGCTCGCGGTTTTGCACCGCGATGTCGGCGGCGAAGATGACCAGTTCGGCAGTGTTGATGTCTTCCCGGCTGAGTTCATTTTCTATGCCCATGGCTCCCTGCGTTTCCACTTTGATCTGGTGGCCGAGGTGGCGCGCGGTTTTTACAAGCTGCTCAGCCGCCATGTAGGTATGGGCGATGCCGGTGGAACAGGCGGTTACGGCGACGATTCTCATTCATGCCTCCTGGGTTTTGGACCCGGTCCATTTTCGTAAAGCGTTGATCAGCAGTGCCACAACCAGCGCGCCGGCGGCGATGGCCAGGACGTAGGCCAGGCGGTTGTCCACGACCGGCAGGACGATCGGCCCGCCGTGCGGCGCGTGGTCGCCGACACCGCTCAGCATGGCGATCACGGCGGCGAGCATCGAGCCCGACATGATGACCGGGATGACGCGCAGCGGCTCGGCGGCGGCAAAGGGGATGGCCCCCTCGGTGATGCCGATCATGCCCATGGCCAGGCTGGCGTAGCCGGCCTCGCGCTCCTGCTGCGTCCACAGCCGGCGGCCCAGCAGCGTAGCCAGACCCATGCCCAGCGGCGGCACGCAAATGGCGGCGGCGCAGGCGCCCATGGGGGCGAAGTTGCCTTCCTTGATCATGGCGGCGCTGAAGAAAAAAGCGACCTTGTTCACCGGCCCCCCCATGTCGAAGGCGATCATGGCGCCGAGAACGGCGGCCAGGACGACGCGGTTGCCGGTGCCCATCACCTGCAGCCAGGCCGAGAGGGAGGTCATCAGCTCGCGGATCGGCACGCCGAGGAATTGGAACATAACAAAGCCGACGATCAGGGAAGCGATAACCGGGATGACCAGGATGGGCATGACCGGCTTGAAATAGATCGGCACCTTCACTTTCTTGATCAGCATCACCACCGCGCCCGCCAGCAGGCCGGCGACCAGGCCGCCGAGGAAGCCGGCGCCGATCTGGTTGGCGATGGCCCCGCCCACGAATCCCGGCACCAGCGCCGGCCGGTCGGCCATGCCGAAGGCGATGTAGCCGGCCAACACCGGCACCAGCAGCGAGAAGGCGCTGCTGCCGATGTCCATGAGCATCTTCAGGAAGGGCGAATGGGAGAAATCGGGCCCGCCGGGGCCCATGGGGGCCAAGGCGATGGCCACCGCGATGAGGATGCCGCCGCAGGCCACGAAGGGAATGGCGTAGGAGACGCCCGAGAGCAGGTATTGCTTGACCTTGAACAGGTGTTTCTTCATGGTTGTCTTTTCTCTGTCAATCGAAGCGGACCTTGACGGTCTTGATCTCGAAGGCCCGGAACGAAAGTTCCAGGCGGCCGTCCTTGATGGTCAACGGCGTGATCTCGTTCTCCAGCAGGTCGGTCGCAACCACCCGGGTCGGCTTGCGGAAAAAAGTCAGCGCGATGTTCTCCGCTTTGCCGTTCGCTTCGTAGAGGCGGAATACCAGGCCCGAGCCCTCCTCGGCGAGTTTGACCGCGTCGATGATCACGCCGGAGCCTTCGACGCTGAAGAAGCTATAGGTCCCGGGCAGGGGCCGGTTTCCCGGGAGCGGGCGATCCGGCACGAACGTCAGCAGCGGCTGGTTCAGCTCTTGGCCCCGGCGCACAACCTGGCTCTCGCTCCAGCTGCCGGCATGTGGATACAGGGAATAAACGAATTCGTGGCGGCCGCGGTCGGCCATGGGGTCGGGCCAGGTGGGCGAGCGCAGCAGCGACAGCTTGATGATGCTGCCGTGAATGTCGTAGCCGTACTTGCTGTCGTTGAGCAGGGCCATCCCTCCCTTTTCATCTGAGAGGTCGGCCCAGCGCAGCGCCGGCACTTCATAGCGGGCTTTTTCCCAGAGTGTTTCGAAGCGCGTGGTGCGGCCGATGGCGGCGAAGGGGATCTCGTAGAAAGCCTTGTCAGCCTGGACTGCGACCGGGAAGCAGGCCTTGAGCGACAGGTGGTCCTCCCACCAGTCGGCCTCGGTGCGGATGTCGACACGGTCCAGCCCGTTATAAAGGGTGATATATTGCTTGAAAAATGAAGAGGGAAAATCCTCGGTCGGATAGTAGCGCTCCTTGGTGATGCCCAGGAAGCTCTTGTCGACGCGGTAGACGGTCTTCACCGGGCCGGAGGAGACCAATTCCACCTTGTCGGCCTTGTTCAGCTCCCAACCGCGGCCGGTATAGCCGATGTTCCAGGCGTCCCAGTTCTCGGGCCGGTCCTCGTAGACCCACAGTTTGTTGGCCTCCTGCCCCGGCGCCACGAACTCGCGGTCCAGGCGCTTGTCGAAGATGCTCTTGAGGTTGCCGCTGGCAGGATCGATCACCACGCGCAGCGCTGCGTTCTCCATTACACCGAACCCGGCGGCCCGGGGTTTTTCCTCGGCCCGGATCGATGGGGGGAGTGATACTGTGGCCAGGCCATAGGCCCGGTATCCCAGGGAGGGGATCTTTTCGGCGATGAAGGAAATGTCGCTCAGCCCGTTCTCGTCGGCCGGGCCGATCTCGCAAGGGATTTCCCGCCCCGCGTCGTCAAGAACCTGCAGCGAAAAACCATCGGGGACGTGGTAGCGCAGGGTCACCACGTCATTGCGCTCCCAGGAGAGGGGGTTGAAGACGATCAGCGGCAGGCTGTTGAGGTCCGCAGCGCCGATCATGCCGGCGATGCGGTCCAGTGCCCCACTTTCCAGGACCTTCAACTCCTTCTGCATGTCCCTGTATGTCTCCAGCGCATCGCGGTAAACCGGGGTGATGCTCGAGCCGGGCAGGATGTCGTGGAACTGCAGGGTGAGGGCGCTCTTCCAGTTTTTTTCCAGCTCGGCGCGCGGGTAATCGCCCCCGAGCATCAGGGCGATGGCGGCGAGCTTCTCAGTCGTTGCCAGCTGCGCCTCGGTACGGCGGTTGTTCTTTTTGATCGCCCCTTGCGTAGTGAAGGTCCCCTGGTGGTACTCCAGGTAGAGTTCGTTTTTCCACAAAGGCAGGTCGAGCTTTTCCTGCCGATTCTGCTGCAGGAAGGAGCTCGGCTTGGTGTGGACGAATTTCGGCGCCAGCGCCAGCTTGCCGTAGCCGCGCACGCGGTCCAGGATCTCGCGGTTGGGGCCGCCGCCGTGGTCGCCCAGGCCGTAGAGAATGAGGCTCTCCTTGAGGCCGGTGGTGGCCTCGTATTTCGATATGCCGTTGGCCACCTCCTCCAGCTGTAGCTCGCTGGCGTAGCTCAGCGGCGGCATGTAGGTGAGGATGGTGCTGCCGTCGACCCCCTGCCAGTTGAAGAGGAAGTGGGGGAAGACCGTGGTGTCGTTCCACCACAATTTCTGGGTGATGAAGCTGTCGATGCCGCCCAGCTTGTAGAGCTGGGGCATGTTCCAGTTGTAGCCGAACGAGTCGGGGTTCCAGCCGATCCGTACGTCGACGCCGAATTTTTCGCGGAAATATTTCTTGCCGTATAGGAGCTGCCGTGCCCAGCTCTCGCCCGAGATCAAGTTGCAGTCGGGCTCGACCCACATGCCGCCCACGATCTCCCAGCGTCCGGAGCGTACCTTTTCCTTGATCGCCCGGAACAGCTCGGGATGCTTTTTCTCGATCCAATCGTAGGTGACGGCCTGGCTCTGGGCATAGGTGAGCTCGGAGTATTCGCCCATGTTTTGGATCACCGTTTCATAGGTGTTCTTGCTCAGGGCCATGGTCTCGGCCATGCGCCATAGCCAGGCGATATCGATGTGGGCGTTGCCCACCAGGTTGATGTGGAATCCCTTCAGGTAGGCCTTGACCGGTGCCGCCAGGCGCAGTGAGCGCTTGATCGAGGCCTGCACTTGCGGCCAACCGCCCGCCGCCAGTGCCTGCAGGTCCAGGGCGGCCACGGCCTGGTCGAAGGCGCGGTTGAGCCGCGCCAGCCTGTCCTTGGCCACCAGGCGCTTGTCCGGGATGTCGTAGGGTTTGCCGGTGAAGGTGAAGCGCTTCAGCTCCGGGTTGAGCAGGATGTCGGCGAATTGGAAAGCGCGCAGCCATTCCTGCAGGGCAGCCAGGCTCTTTCCCGCAGCCGGATAGACCAGCTCCGCCGAATTGAGGTAGAATTCGCTTCCCTCGTCCGCGGGCGCCCCGCGCTGCCGCTCGGGCCAGTAGGCGGTGCGCGGGGGATCGAAGCCCCGGTTTTCCACGACGATCTCCAACAGGTGTGCCTGGCCGTCGGCCCGGTCAGTGAGGGGAACGGTGCTGGCCAGTTCAACGGCCGTGCCGCTTTCACCGTGCAGGGTGGCCTGCTGCAATTCGCGGCCGTCCAGCAAGAAGGTCGCCTGCACCAGGCCGCGGGCGCTCATTTCCGCGTTGAGGCGCAGCGGCGTGCCCGCGACCTGGACGGCGGCAAAAACGTTTGCTGCCTGGAATCGGGTGCGCAGGCGGAAATTCGCTGCCGTGACGCTGCGCCCGGGTTTGTACACCTCCCAGCGGCTGCCGTCGAGCGACTGTTCCCAGGCCGTCAGCCTGGCGTCGAGCGTTTTTTCCAGGGCGGCCAGTTTGTCCCGGCTGCTTTCAGCGGCATACGACTGAAACAGCCCGGCGGCAAGAATCAGCAAAACCATCATTGTTTTTTCCCAGGCAACGGTTCTTTGACTCATCTTTTGCTCCTTATTGCGCGGTCGGCGGTGATGCCGCCAGCACCTGCTATTTTATGGAGATTCACCGCGATTTACAATCCCTGAAAAATATTGTATACTATTCATACTGGGAAATGCCCGTCCCGATCCAAAAATATCATTTCGGAAGCCGGAAGAGTGATTTCCGCTTGAAAAAAGAGCAGGACCAGTACAAAAATGAAAAAATTCAAGAATATTGCCATCATCGCCCATGTCGACCACGGCAAGACCACCCTGATCGATGCGGTTTTGAAGCAGTCCGGTGTGTTCCGCGACAACCAGAACATTGCCGAACGGGTGATGGATTGCAATGACCTGGAACGGGAACGGGGCATCACCATCTTTTCCAAGAACGCCGCATTTCCTTATCAGGGTTACAAGATCAATATCGTCGACACGCCCGGCCACGCCGATTTCGGCGGCGAGGTGCAGCGCATCATGAAGATGGTCGACTCGGTGCTGCTGCTGGTCGACGCCTTCGAAGGGCCCATGCCGCAGACCAAGTACGTGCTGAAAAAATCGCTGGAGCAGGGCCTGCGCCCGATCGTGGTCATCAACAAGATCGACCGCCCCAACGCCCGTCCCGACGAGGTGCTGAACGCGGTCTTCGACCTTTTCGTCGAGCTGGGCGCCGATGACAAGCAGCTTGATTTCCCGGTGCTCTACGCGTCGGCCAAAGAGGGGATCGCCCGCTACGAGCTGCACGACAGGAACAAGGACCTGAAGCCTCTCTTCGAGACCATCCTGCGCCACGTCAGGGAGCCCGAGGGCGACAGCGTCAATCCCTTTCAGTTCATGGCCTCGGCCATCAGCTACGACAACTACCTGGGCAAGATCGGCACCGGCCGCATCCACAACGGCACCGTGGTGCAGGGCGAAGAAGTGCTGCTCATAAAAAGGAACGGCGAGCGCAAACCCTACAAGATCACGCGCATCTTCACCTATGACGGCATCAGCCGCGTCAGCGTCCCCGAAGCCGTCGCCGGCGATATCGTTTCGCTGGCCGGCCTCGAGGACATCGACCTGGGCGAGACCGTGGCCGACATCGACCGGCCGCTGCCGCTGCCGGCCATGGACATCGACGAACCGACCCTGGCCATGACCTTCGCGGTCAACGATTCGCCTTTCGCCGGCAGCGAAGGCCGGTTCGTGACCTCGACCCAGTTGCACGAACGCCTGCGCCGCGAGATATTGAACAACGCCAGCCTGCGGCTCGAGGACACCGATTCCAAGAAGGCGTTCCTGCTAAAGGGGCGCGGCACCCTGCAGCTCTCCATCCTGATTGAAAACATGCGCCGCGAGGGATATGAATTCCAGGTCTCCAGGCCCGAGGTGATCTGCCGCTACACGAACGGCCAGAGGTACGAACCCGTCGAACTGGCCATCGTGGACGTGGCCGAGGCCTATGCCGGCGTGGTCATCGAAATGCTGGGGCAGAGGAAAGGGGAGCTGCGCAACCTGGTCCCCGGCTCCGACGGCTACACCCGCCTGGAATTCCGCATCCCCGCCCGCGGCCTGATCGGCTTCAACAACGATTTTCTCACCGCCACCCGCGGCACCGGCATCCTGAACCACAGCTTTTCGGGCTACGAGCCGTTCAAGGGCGAGATGAACCGCAAGACCAAGGGGGTGCTGGTCGTGCACGAGCCGGGCGTATCCGTGGCCTACGGGCTCTTCAACCTGCAGGAGCGGGGCAGCCTGTTCATCGGCTCCGGCGTCCCCGTCTATGCGGGCATGATCGCCGGCGAGCACTGCAAGGACAACGACCTGACCGTCAACGTCTGCCGCACCAAGAAGCTGACCAACATGCGCGCCGCCGGTTCGGACGACGCCGTGCGCCTGACGCCGCCGCGGCAGTTCTCGCTGGAGCAGGCCCTGGACTACATCGAGGACGACGAGCTTCTTGAAATCACTCCGAAAAATATCCGCATGCGCAAGAAAAAACTCGACGCCAACAGCCGCAAGCAGGACGA
>DATKZA010000144.1:0-11734 GCA_035528155.1 Patescibacteria group bacterium
GGCCGCAGGGCGTTCCTCAACATCAGCGGCGACGTCGAGCAAGCCTTGATGGAAAGCGGCATCCAGGAAGGGCTGGTGCTGGTCAACGCCATGCACATCACCGCCTCGGTTTTCATCAACGACGACGAGTCCGGGCTGCACCAGGACTACGAAAAGTGGCTGGAGAAACTGGCCCCGCACGAGCCGGTGTCGGCCTACCGCCACAACCTCAGCGGCGAGGACAACGGCGACGCCCACCTCAAGCGCCAGGTCATGGGCCGCGAAGTGGTGGTGGCCGTCAGCAAGGGCCGCCTCGACTTCGGACCCTGGGAGCAGATCTTTTACGGCGAATTCGACGGCCGCAGGAAAAAGCGGGTGCTGGTCAAGATCATCGGGGAATAGAAGGTCAAAGTTCGAGGGTAAAGAATTCGGCAAAAGGCGTAAGGTGTAAGGCATAGGGCAAGAAAATGCCAATTTTCTTTTGGTCTTTTGCCTTCTCCTTTCTTACCCTGAACCGTACACCTTACGCCTTACACCGAGCTCATTAAATCATCATTGAGATCTTCTGGCGCTGACGATCGAAGCTCCGGTCACGGCCAGGATGATGATCACGCCGCCGATGATGGCGTTCAGGCCGGGCGCCTCGCCCAGGGCCAAAAAGACCCAGACCGGGTTGAAGACCGGCTCGATCACGGCGATCAGGTTGGCCGAGACCGCCGTCACCCGCTTGATGGTCGCGCTGAACAGGACGGCCGAGAGGCCAACCTGGAATAGACCCAGCATGGCGATGGCGCCGGCCGCTTTCCAGGTAAAAACCGGGAGCGGCAAAAACAGGGCCACGGCCAGGCCGATGGCGGCAGTGAGCCAGTGCGCCAGCAGGATCGACTCCAGCGGCGACCCGTCCTTCTGCATGCGCATGAAGATATAGTAGAAGCTGAAGACCAGCCCCGACAGCGCCGCCAGGACGTTGCCCAGCAGCCGGCCGCCGCCGAGTTTGTCCATGAACAGCAGGACCATGCCCAGGGCGACGAAAAAAAATGCGGCCCAATGCTCCCAGCGGGCCCGCTCCTTCAGCAGCCAGGCGCCGATGATGGCCGTGAACACCGGCCCGACGTACTGCAGCAGGATGGCGTTGGCCGCGGTGGTGGTCTTGTTGGCCGCCACGAAAAGCAGCATGGTGGCCGTGCAAGTCACGGCCGCGCCCACCTGGGCCAGCGACCAGTGGAATTTCGGCCGGCGCAGATAAGCGAGGATAACCAGCGAAGAGACCAGGCTGCGCGCGCCGGCGATGGCGAACGGGTTCCAGTCGATCACCTTGATGAACAGGCCGGCCAGGCTCCACAGGAACGCCGTGGCCACCATGGCCCAGATGCCGAAGTTGGTGGAGGAGCGCAGGCGAAGCAGGGATGGATTTTTGAATATCATTTTTTTTCTCGGTAGTCAGTAGTTAGTAGACAGTAGTTAGTAGTTAGTAGGAAGAAACGCCTTTTTACATCGAACCTCGAACAAAAGGGCGACCCGCCGGATCGCCCCTACGCTGTCCTTTGTCTTTAACATCGAACCTCGAACTTCGAACGTCGAACCTTATTTGATCTCCAGGCGCTGCCCGTAGCACCTGCGGCAGACCGAGACGTACTTGTCGTTGCCGCCGATCTCGATCTGCGGCCCCTCGCCCACCGGCTGGCCGTCCTTGTACTTGAGGAGCATGGTCGCCTTCTTGGTGCAGTACCAGCACACGGCCTTTACTTCCTCCACCTTGTCGGCGAAGAGCAGCAGCGCTTCGCTGCCGCTGAAGAAGTGGTTGCGGTAGTCATTCTTCAGTCCGTAAACGATGACCGGGATGTGCAGCTGATCGACGATGCGGGTCAGGGTGACCACCTGTTCGCGGGTCAGGAACTGTCCCTCGTCGACCAGCACGCAGTCGGGCTTGGCCTCCCGGGCCAGGCGCAGCATGTCGGTATCGCTGCTGATGATCTGCGCATCACGCTGGAAGCCCATGCGCGAGGTGATCTTGCCGCGGCCGAAGCGGTCGTCGAGGGCCGGGGTGAATAGCAAGGCGTGCTTGTTCTGCTCTTCGTAGTTGTGGGCGATCTTTAAGATCTCGGTGGATTTGCCGGCATTCATGGTCGAATAACGGAAATAGAGTTGGGCCATATTTCAATCTCCTGGGATCTTCAGGGCCGGGGATATTCAATTGTTTTTTCCCAAAAAGCCCGCTTGATATCCCGGTACATGTTCAAATCGATGTTGCTTTGCAAGTAGCGGATCAGGGCCTCGGCGGTGGTGGATTGCAGCGAGCGGCCGGGGTCCCGGTGGGCGAAATCGTAAGCGCTGGCCACGTAACTGGAAATCCCGACCTGGAATTGCCTGCTTTCATCCAGCGGCTTTCCATCGGGATCGCTAAGCCGGATCTCCTTGACATGCCGGAGGTTGTCGGTACGCACCACGTAGGAGATGCCCGAGACCTGGAGGTCGATATTGCCGCCTTTTTCGAACGAATTAAGGATCAGGCCGCGTATCTCGGCGGCGGTCATTGCCAATTGCACAACCTGGTTGCCGAAGGGGTCGAGAGTGTAGACATCCTTGATGGTGATCTGTTGCGGCAGGTGGTTGAGGCGGATGCCGCCGCCGTTCTGGAAAGCGATGTCCAGGCCGTGCGTCCGGCACATGGCGTCGGTCATCAGGCTGCCCAGCGCGTCCTTGCCGGTTATGGCCAGCGGGGCGGTGACAATGACCTTGGCAAAGGCCGGGTTGCGGTTGAAGCGATCGATCATGCCCTTGACCTCGGCGTCCTCGGCCATGGGGCCGCTCAGTTCTATCAATCCGCCTTTTTTTTCCACCACCCGGCCGCCGCGGACCAGAAATTCCACCCGGCCCAAAAACCTGTTGTCGCCCCCGGCCTGGGTGACCAGGACACCGTTGACCACTTCGGCCGGATCGACACGGGTGTGCGAGTGGGCGCCGATGATCACGTCCAGCTCCGGCATCTGCCTGGCCAGCACCAGGTCGTCCTCGTAGCCGATGTGGGTCAGGCCGACCAGCACGTGGCCGGCGGCGCGCAGCTTCTTCATTTCCTTTGCCTTGGCCAGCGGTTCGCTGAAAACCAGCCCCTTGACCCTATCGGGGTGGGTGGAGGGCAGGCCGTTCCCGGCTTCGATCTGGATCAAACCGAAAACGGCGATCTTGACCCCGCCTTTGGTTGCCAACATCAGCGACGGCCGCAGCAGCGGCAGAAGGTCCCCGGCCTGGATGTTGGCACAGACAAAGGGAAAACGGGCCCGGGCCGCAAACTTTTTCAGGTTTTCCAAACCGAAATCGAATTCGTGGTTGCCGGGGCAGAGCAGGTCGAGGCCCAGGCGGTTGAACAGCTCCAGTATCGGTTCGCCGGGCGGGACGTACTGGTCGATGACCGGGTTGCCGGTGAAATTGTCGCCGGCGCAAAAATAAAAGACATCGGCGCCGCTTTTGCGCTCGGCGTCGATGATGGCGGCCACCTTGGCGAAATTGTCGATCTTGCCGTGGACATCGTTGGAATGGAAGATGACGATGCGGGTGTCGGCCGGCACCGGCGGCAGCGAGGCACATGACAAAAAGGCGAGGACGGCCACCAGCACCAGCGGCAGCAAGCGCGTCCTGATCGTGGTCGGGATAATGTTCTTCATGGTTGGGGTTTGTCCAGCTCTATGCTTTTAATGAAAATTTCCTCACCGCCGTTCAGTTCTCCGTCCAGGCCGATTTCGTGGCCGTGGCGGTCGAATGCCGCCTTGCGGTTCTGCTGCACCTGCTTCCATTCTCTGCGCGAGAACTTGCGCAGCGCGTCCTTGACGCAGGCGCCGGAAAAAATCTCGATTTCCCGATCGTTCACTTTTATCTGCATGGACTTGCACTCCTTTGCGGAAAAACAATTTTAGAGAAGGTTGGCCGCAATGTCAAGAAAAAGCCCAAAATCACATGTTCAGCAAAATCAACTCATCCCCCTGCCCCTTCTCTTGCGAAGAGAAGGGGAGAAGTTGAAGAATCTGCCCCCTCTCTTGGCAAGAGAGGGGTTGGGGTGAGTTTTTTCGTTGTGCTATAATCATGCCAATGAAACCTGAAAAAAAAACGATCACAGGCGTCCAACTGACCCTGCCTTCCTGGCTTGAGGAAATATTGGCCGGCAAAGACCTGGTTTTTCCCGACCGCTCCGAGCGCATGCGCTGGGTCATCGAACTGTCGCGGCAGAACGTGGAACACGGCAGCGGCGGTCCTTTTGCCGCCGCAATATTTAGCAGTGGCAGCGGCAAACTGCTGGCCGCCGGCGTCAATCGCGTCGAGCCGCTGAACTGTTCGCCGGCCCACGCCGAAGTGATGGCCATCGCCTTCGCCCAGCACGATCTGCAGGCCTGGGACCTGGGAAAGGATGCCGGAAATCCTGCGGAACTGGTGAGCAGTTCCCAACCCTGCCTGATGTGTTTGGGCGCCACGCTGTGGTCGGGGGTCACGCGGCTGGTTTATGGGGCGACCGCCGCCGACGTCACTGCCATCCTGGGCTTCGACGAAGGCCCGCTGCCGGCCACCTGGAGGCAGGAACTGCAAAAACGCGGCATTGCGGTCGAAGCGGGATTGCTGCGGGCCGAGGCCGTCGCCGTCCTGGGCTTATACACCAAAAAGCAGGGAACGATCTACAACAGCCGCCAGGGTTTCTAAAGCCCCTTCCTCTGCATCATCTCGCGGTTTTTACGCGGCGTCTGGTTCCAGAGCGTCAGCATCAGCACCGCCCCGATCACGGAAAAGGGAATGATCAGGTAGACCCATATCCCCCAGCCGAAGCGGTCGAGGAAATAGCCCATGCCGAACCCGGTCAGGCCGCTGGCCAGGTACTGCACGCCGTCGAGCAGGCCGGTGACCGTGGCCGCCCCTTTCGTGCCCCCGAAATCCATGGAGGCCGTGCCCGAGAGCATGCCGTGCACGCCGAAGATCCACATGCAGCAGAAGCCGATCATGAAGGCCGCCAGCCCCGGGACGCGCACGTTGCCCAGGATCAGCAGCGAAATGATCTGGCCGATATAAAAAATGAACGCCACCGGCGGCCGGCGCGACTGGAACAGGCGGTCGGACATGTAGCCGCAGAGCAGCCCGCCGACGATGCCGCCCACGGTGATGCCCAGCGAGGCCAGCTGGTGCAGGCCGCCTCCGGGAGCGATGTGATGGATCTCCTTTAAAAACGGCGTGAACCAGAGCATCAGCCCCTGGCGCACGAAGCCGGTGCAGAATTCGGCGACCATCAGGGTCAGGATCACCGGGTTGGAAAAGGCCCGCTTCAGCACGTAGGTGAAATTCACCTTGAGGTCGTCGGCCAAGTGCGAGGTGGCGTCGTCGGTATTGAGCTTGGCGAAACCGGCCTGCTCGGGCTTGTCGCGGACCAGGAAGAAATCGACCACGACCATCACCAGGATCAGGGCCGAGGGCACGATGAAGACCCATATCCAGCCGAAGTGGGCCAGGATCCAGCCGCCGAAGCCCATGGCCAAAAAATAGCCGCTGGAGATCATGATGCCGAAGATGCCGCCGAACACGCCGCGCTCCTTGACGTGGAACCAGGGGGCGTTGACCTTGACCACCGACAGGGCGCCGAAGCTCTGGAAATACTGGTTGACCGCGTAGAGCAGCGACATGCCGACCACGATCTTGGTCTGCCAGCCGGCCAGGAACAGGGCGCCGATGACCAGGTTGAAGATGGCCGTGCCGATGCCGCCGAAAATGATGGCCTTCTTGCCGCCAAAGCGGTCGGCCAGCGGGCCGTTGAGGATCACGCTCAGGGCGTAGGTCCAGAAACCGGCGGTGGCGATGGTGCCGAACTCGGCCTTGGAGAGGTCGAAGGTCTTCATGATGTCGCTCGAGGCCACGTTCAGGTTGTAGCGCCCCATGTAGAACGTGGCGTAGGTCAGCCCCAGCGGGAACCAGTTCATGAAGCGCCGGCGGCGGAACTCGGGCGAGTGGTTGAGCGGGTTGCGCGAGAAGAAGCTCATGGTTTCACCCCCCGCCAGGATTGCCAGAGCCGGCCGAGCACTTCCTCGAGGTGGGCACCCAGTTCCTCGGGCTTGTCGGTTTTTTCAGGCATGTTCTCGAAAACGGCATAGGGAACCTTTCGCCCGCCGGCCGGCAGGAATTTCGGGTCCGAGGCGAATTCCTCCCAATCCGACTCCTTGTAAAGCATCTCGATCTTCTTGTCCTCCAGGGCGTGCTGCAGGATGGAATCGGGGCGGTCGGGATTGTAGCGCCGGCGGTTCTTGCGCAGCGACTCGGGCCAGTCGACCTTGATGTAGAGGGAGGCGGCATGGTCCAGCACCTGTGGCGAGAGATGGGAAAAGGCCGCGCGGAAGCCGCCGTGCTCACTGCCGCGCGAGAACTCGATGAACAGGGTCTTGCGCTCGTGGAAGGCGGGGTCGTTGCGCAGCATCTTGGCATAGGCCAGGTTGAGCTTCCTGATCAGGAAGTTCCAGAACCACTTGCCCTTGAAGACATAGCCGGGCATGGTCTTGCCCTCGTAGGTGAACTCCTTGTCGGTGAGCAGGCGCGGCTGCCCCATCTCCTCCATCAGGTCGTCGTCCTCGAAGCGCTCCCAGAGGATGGGGAAATCGTCTATTTCCTGGAACTCGCCGATGTGGAAGCGTTTGATGCGCTCAGCCAGCGGCACCTTTTTCAGGTAGTCGATGACCTCGGATTTGCCGGCGGCGGGCCGGCCGATCAGGATGATGACATCAAAGGTCTTTTTTTCCATGTCGCGTTCCTCCAGCGAAGCGTTTGGATGGCAGAAACTTAATTATATGGATGGAAATATTTTTTGCAAACCTACAAAACGGGCAAAGATATTTTGGATAGATATATTATTTGTTAATATTTAATATCGAACCCGACTCAAATGTCCGACTTGTTTACTCGGGCAACGATTTTTTCCATTTCATCGAGAAGGGTGTTTATGCGGTGGAAGGCGGCTTTTGCGGCATCGGGGCGGCTCATGTTGATACCCGCTTTTTTTAGAATTTCAAGCGGATAATCGCTGCCTCCGGCTGAAAGAAAATCCAGGTAGCGTTCGGCCCCCTCGGGACCTTCTCGCAACACCATGTCGGATAAGGCCAAAGAAGCAATTTTCCCGATGCTGTATTGATAGACATAGTAATTGAATAAGAGATGGGGAATGCCGATCCACTCGCTCTGAATGTAGTCTCCCACTTCACATATGCCCTGCTGGTGACCGTAATATTGCCGGACCAGGCTCAAATAGGTCTGGTCGAGCCAGTCGGCGGTCAGCGACTGGCCGGCTTCGACGCGCCGGTGCATGGCCAATTCGAATTCAGCGAATAACGTTTCATGGAAAATTGAGCTCAGAGCCGAATCAATGTGCCTGTCAAGAAGATAAAGCTTCCATTGATCATCTTTTTCAATTTTGAGCATGTACTCCATGAGCAGGTTTTCATTGAAGGCCGACGCGATCTCGGCAATGTAAATCGGGTATTGGGACATCGCCCTAGGCTGCTTTTTATCGGAAAAAAAGGAATGCAATCCATGCCCTGATTCATGGGCTACAGTGGCGACAGAGCCAAAACCACCGTTATAATCAAGGTAAATGAAAGGGTGAATCCCATTCACGTTGATCATATATGCGCTGCTGGCCTTGCCCTTATTAAGGTATATGTCCATCCAGCGGTCAGTGAAGGCCTTATTCAGAACGATGGAATAGGCGGCCCCCAGTGGTTTCATGGAGGCTTTGACCAGTTTCTCCGCTTCGTTGAAACTGAATTTTTTATCAATCGATCTAACCGCCGGAGCATGAATGTCTGCAAAACGGAAGTTTTCAAGCCCCAGCAGCTGTTTCTTGATCTTGAGGAAGCGATGCAGCACCGGCAGGTTTTCATGAACCGATGAGATGAGGTTATAATAGATGCCGCTGCCGATGGCATTGGGAAAGAGCTGGGCGTCCAGGCAGTCGGAGAATTTACCAACCTGAGCCGAGAAGAGGTGCCGCTTGATGGCCCCATCAAAAAGAACGGCAAAGGTATTCTCGAAGCGCTTCTTATTCCGCCAGTATTGGGCCATGACCTGACTGCGTTCTTCAGGATCATTGCTGCGTCGCAGGCGCCGATAATTCTCGGCGTTCAAGGTCACCTTGCTGCCGTCCTTGAGGATAATCTCGGCCGGGGGCATTTCGTCGTTGAGCTTGTTTGCTGCCCGGGCCGGCACGCCGCTAAAGAGCGAGGCCAGAGAGAAGATTCGCTGCTGCTCCTCTGGCAGGACATGGTCTTTCAACCGGAGTATACCATCCACTTGCATGCGGAAGCTGGTTAGGCGCGGCTCTTCCTTGACATAGGAGGCAAAACGTTCTCCTCCCAAATCCAAAATGTCCTTATTGTAGAAGGAAAGTTTTTGGTTAAAGCGCACATTGACGGAGTGAAGCTCGCCGCTCAGGGCGGAATATTTGGGATCGTCATCGGTGGCGGTCAATAAATGAATGTAAGCATTCAAGCGATCAGACCTGATCTGGAATTTCTCGACCAATGTGACAAAGTCGAACATTTTTCCGGCCGAGGCGGTCCAGCCGGCCTTTGCGGCATCGATGACCTCCATGTCTTGCGAAAACGAATTCATCTCAGTCTTCCAGGCGTCAAGGCTCGGGAAAAGGTCCTCCGCATTCCAGGTGAATTCGACTGGCACCTCGCTGCGGGGCCGGTTGGAAAAATCGGGGATTTTCCCCTCATCTTGATTAAAGGCCAACACGCATTGGGAACCGATAAAAAAGACAATAATCGCTAAAACCAGGATAATTTTTGAATTATTGACAGTGTTTTTTATCATGAGCGGAATCCTTGGTTGAGGTTTTCAGAAGTTCTTGGATCTTGGGTCACTCGTCAAGGCCGGGGAGCTTGTCGCCGGCGGCGGGCAGTTCGCCGCGGGCGCCGGTGAAGTCGGCCAGGCGGTCCTGGAATTTCTCGGCCTTCTTGGCCGTGTCATCGTACTTGCCGCTGGCGTTGCCCAAATGCTTGCCCAGCAGCAGGAAGTCGGCGTGGAATTGGGCGAAGCCTTCCTGGACCTTGACCAGGTCCTTGAGGATCTGTTTGGTGCGCTGCTCGATCCTCAAGCCCTTGAGGCCGAAGGCGATGGCCATCAGGTAGGCATAGAAGCTGTTGGGCGAGACCGGGATGACATGCTTTTCCACGGCGTAGTTGAAGATGCCGTAGTTCCTGCCGTCCAGTCCGTCGCTGATCACGGCCTCGTAGAAAACGTTCTCGGCCGGGATATAGATCAGGGCAAAGTCGTATGTCCCCTCGTCGGGGCGGATGTATTTTTCGGCGATCTCGTCGACGCGCAACTTGAAGCTCTTGACGAATTCCTTCTTGTGCTTTTTCCGGCCCTCCTCGTCCGCGGCTTCGAAGAGGCGCACGAAGCTTTCCAGCGGGAACTTGGCATCGACCGGGATCAGGCGTTCGCCCAGGGTAATGACCGCATCGACCTTGGCGCCGTCGGCAAAGGCATACTGCAGGGTGAAATTGCCGGCGGGCAGGACCTGGCGCAGCAGATCTTCGAGCAGGTACTCGCCCAGGTTGCCGCGCAGCTTCGGCGCCCGCAGGATGTCCTGCAGGGAGGAGATGTCCTTGCCGATGTCCTTCATCTGCTTGGTCGTTTCCTCGAGGGCGCCCAGCTTTTTCTGGATCTCGCCGACCACGGCCCCGGTCTGGCTGAGCTGGCTGGCGATGTTGCCCTGGGTCTTGCTCAGGTTCTCGTTTACCGTGCGCATGATGGCGTTCAGCTGCCCCGACATGCCCTGCTGCGTCTGGCGCAGCAGCTCGGTCTGCTGCAGCAGCGCCTGGTTCTGGACCTGCATCTGTCCGCTCTTCATCTCCTGCAGCTGGTTCTTCAGGTCCATGATCTGCTGGTTCAGTCCCGGGTCCCGTGGACGCAACTGCAGGACAAGCACTGCCAGCAACAGCACCAGGGCCACCGCCAACAGCACGATGAAAAGCACCGTTTCCATGAAGATCTCCTCGCTTCAACTCGACAAGGATAAAATAGCAGACGAAGAAGCAAATAGCAACAAGAACAAAAAGATGGCAAATGTTCAACTCATCCCCCACCCCCTTCTCTTCCCGAAGAGAAGGGGCTGTAAGAGATACTGGGAAGGCCCCCTCTATTCGCAAGAGAGGGGGGCCGGGGGGTGAGGCTAGATTTCGTGGACAAGCCCCATCCCCAACCCTTCCCCTAAAGGAGAAGGGAGCCGAGATTCGGAATAGCAAACCTCTTTTTTAGATCTCTAATAGTTGCAATGCCGATGCGGATGGTGTAAAAAAAAATCAGGAGTAGCTATGACGGAAACGAACACAACGAACGAGCACCGGCAGCCGGGGCTGCTGCTGGCTTCCCTGCCCCTGGCGGCCATGGCGCTGCTGCTGGGCATCGGCTACGGCATTTTCCACCTCCAGGCCCAGGTGCTGCTCATCGTCGCCGCCGTGAGCGCCGGCCTGGTCGGCTGGCACCTGGGCTATACATGGGAGGAGATGCAGCAGGGGATCGTCGAAAGCGTGCGCAAGGCCGTGCCGGCGATCCTGATCATGCTCTGCGTCGGCATGCTCATCGCCGCCTGGATGGCCAGCGGCACGATCCCCATGCTCCTTTACTACGGCTTGAAACTCGTCTCGCCGCGGTTCTTCCTGGTCACTGCCTGCGCGGTGTGCAGCCTGACGTCACTGGCCACCGGCACCTCTTGGGGCACCATCGGCACCATCGGCGTGGCTTTCATCGGCATCGCCCAGGCGCTGCAGGTGCCGCTGGGGCCGGCGGCCGGGGCGATCGTGGCCGGAGCCTACTTCGGCGACAAGCTCTCGCCCTTTTCCGACATCACCAACCTGGCCCCGATCGCGGCCGGGTCGAACCTCTTCGACAATATCCGCCACATGCTCTGGTCGGCCGTGCCGGCCTGGACGGCGGGCCTGGCCGTCTATTTTTTCATGGGCCTGGGCTACGGCCGCGCCGGCGTCAGCGCCCCGCAGATCGCCGCGATCACGAACGGCCTGCGCGGCCATTTCACTTTCCACATCGTGCTTCTGCTGCCACTGGCGATCGTGTTCTGGTTCGCCGTGGCCAAGAAGCCGGTCATCCCCGGCATGATGCTTTCGATCGCGACCGCGGGCATATTGGCCGCCTGGCTGCAGCGGGTCACGCTGGTCTCCCTGGCGCGATTCCTGAGCACAGGCTACAGGGCCGACACCGGCCTGGCCGACATCGACCGCCTGATCTCGCGCGGCGGCATCATGAGCATGATGGAGACGCTGCTCATCGCCCTGGCCGCCTTCAGTTTCGGCGGCATCATGCAGCGCACCGGCATGCTGGCCGTGGTGCTGGAGCGGGTGACGCGCCTGGCACGCCGGGTCTGGAGCCTAACCTTGACCACCGTGGTCACGGCCCTGACCACGGCATTGATCACCGGCAGTTCCTACCTGGCGATGCTCATCCCCGGCGAACTGCTGGCACCGGCCTTCCGCCAGATGGACCTGGCGGCCAAGAACCTGTCGCGCATCGTCGAGGAATGCGGGGCGATCATGGTGCCGTTGATCCCCTGGAGCATGGCCGGAGTCTATATCGCCGGCATCCTGGGCGTTCCGGTGACCGCCTTCCTGCCCTTCGCATTCATGAATTACTTCTCGGTGCTGTTGCTGATTCTCTACGGCTGCACCGGCTTCACCATGGCCCGGCGCCGCCGCGAGGACGAAACGCAGATCGGCAG
>DATKZA010000145.1:0-6759 GCA_035528155.1 Patescibacteria group bacterium
TTGCTGGTCAGGTCGCTGATGCCCACGAACATGACGGCGGCCCGCACCAGGCGAGTGTAGTAGGACCCGAACCAGGCCGCGGCGTAACCGCCGTAGGAACCGCCGCCCAGGCCGACGCGCTCGGCATCGGCCGGGCCGTTCCTGCTCAGGTGCTCAATGCCGTCGGCGATGTCGTCGAACTCCTTGCCGGCAGCGTCATGGTAGCCCCAGGCGGCGAATTTCACGCCATAGCCGGTGGAAGCGCGGTAGTTGGGATAAAAAGCCAGGTAGCCCTTGCCGGCCAGGACCTGGGCCGGGTGCTGGTAGCCGCTCAGCCAGCCGTTAACATGGTGCGCCTCAGGGCCGCCATGCACCGAAACAATCAGCGGGTATTTCACGCCGGCCTGAAAATCGACCGGGTAAACCAGGATGCCCTCGAGCGCCTGGCCGTCGCGGGCCGTGTAGCGGATGACTTCCTGGCGGCCCAGCTTGCGCTCCGCCAGCCAGGGGTTCAGGTTGGTGAGGCGGCGGGGAGTTTTTTTGCCGTCCCAGAGAAACACATCGGCCGGAATGTTCCAGGCTGAGCCGTTGAACACGCCCTTCTTAAAATCGCGGGAAAAATCAGGGGCCGAGAACACCACCCCGGCCGGCTGCGAGGCCAATATTTTTTTCCAGCGAAAAGCGGGGGCGGTGAGTTGATACAGGTTGTTCCAGGCGCCCTCGCCGGCCAGGCAGAGAATGGTGCGATCGTCCTGCCAGGCGGCCCAGGTCACATGGCCGGGAAAATCGGCGGAAGTCAGGTTGCGTACGCCATTGTCCGCCAGGTCCAGCAGATAAACCTGGCTGACCGCATGGTCCTTCTGATCGAAAGCGGCGCTGAAGACAATGCGCTTGCCGTCGGGTGAGATGTCGATGCGGCCAAGCTTCTTTTGCGGATCGAAAAGCTCTTCCAGCTTGCGGGTTGCCATGTCCAGGCGGTAGATCTTTTTGAACATGTATTCGTGATCGACCAGATTTTTCTCCGTGGCGAGCAAGACGATGAAGCGGCCGTCGGCACTGGGGGACATATCCAAAACATGGATGTTTTCGGTCAATGGCTGCGGTTTGCCGGCAGCGGAATCGGCCTGGGCCCTGGCGGGAATCACATACAGGTTGCTGGATTTCAGATTCTCCTCAAAAAAGATGAAACCATAGCCTTTCTTGGCCAGGTCCTTTTCGCGCTTGGAATTCGGCAGCGGAGCCGCATAAGCAATGCTTTGCCCGCCGGGGAGCCAGTGGAATACCTCGACATCGGTCTCGCTGAGGGAAAGCTGCTGCGCCTCGCCTCCGTTAACCGGAATGGCCCACACCTGGGTGAGCGCGCCCTGGCCGCGTTTGCTCAGGAAAGCCAGGCGGCTGCTGTCGGGACTCCAGCGCGGCGACGAAACATTGACTTTGCCGGCAACAAAAGGCCTGTTCTCTCCCGTTTTGGCTGAAAGCACAAACAACTCCGCCCAGGCTCTGCCCGCCTCTTCATCCGCGGCACGCGGCACACTGACTATATAGGCGATCCAATTGCCGTCGGGGCTGATTACGGTGTTGCGCACTGTCCTGATGTTCAACACATCGGCCGGCGAGAGAACCGGCTGGGCGCCAAGGATCGCGCCGGCACACAATACTGCGGCAAGCAGGCAAAACCGAAAAAATCCGTTAAAGCGATTTCCAGAATGTTCCATACCTTTACCTCCTGGGTGGAAAATCAAGAACCAAGCGAGACTGATAGGAAAATCAATTTTCCCCATGATGGATTTTAAGTAAATTTTGAAGAAATTACAACAGATGACTTTTAATAAATTTGGCGCCCTGTTTACGCGGACGAGAAATCGCGAAAAAATACGTTCAAATTACACGCCGCACAAGTTCGCCATCCCCGCCCTTGATTGAATAATTATTTTTCAGCAGGGCAAGTCACAGGAACCCTTTAAAAAGCATAATACATGCCGCCATAGAACTTGACGTAAGAAAGATTTTCAATTGGATCAAATATGAGTTTAAATGTGCTGCCAACTCGGGCGCCTATTTTTTTGCCCAGAACGAATTCCATGCCGGCGCCGGCATTGAGCCCGATCTGAGAATCGGACTCGATGGTAACATTCCCATAGGAAGCAGTTAAGGAAGTCGAGGAAAACCCTGCCTTTACGAACATTTTTGTTTCATTGGACATTTTTATCTTATACACACCGTTCAAGCTGACACCAAAAGCAGTATTGGTGACAGATGACTTGATCGGATTGACATTAATGTCTGCCTCGATCTCGCCGAACAGGTCCGGAGTAAAACCATATTGAAACCCGAATCCGATCAAGAAGCCCTTAAAATCACCTGCGGCCAGGCCCAGGTCAACGAAAACATTCATTCTCGATTCCTTTGGGTTGTTTCCCGACCCCAACGATCCCAAGTTTGAGCCTGTCTTGGTCGAACTTGCAAAGGAGAGCACGCAACAGTTTCTGGAAAAGCTTGCCGTAATCATTGAGGAAGACAAGAAATTGCTTTAAGCTGCCTGGGGCAAAAAACAATTATTTTTTTCTTTCATTTCCTGCCGTCATCAGACTTGCAACAATTGTGAATATCTGTTAAGTTAGCATTTCGGATTTAAATTTAATGAGGAGGTCAGGCAAATGCCCGAAATCCGAGTCGATGAAACCCGCTGCAAAGGATGCGAGCTATGCGTCACGGCATGCAACTTGAAATGCATTGCCATGTCGGAGACTTTCAGCGTGACCGGGTATTACCCGGCAAAATTGGCGAAACTGGAGTGCTGCACCGGTTGCGGACTCTGTGCCCAGATCTGTCCCGATCTGGCCATCGAAGTGTGGAAATAGTCCGTTCGATATTTTGCCGACCAGAGTGCAGTTATTGAAAAATAATAATTTGGAGAAAACAAATGGCTGAAAAGATTTTGATGAAAGGCAATGAAGCTTTGGCTGAGGGTGCGGTTCGCGCCGGTTGCCGCTTTTTTGCCGGGTATCCCATAACCCCCCAGAACGAAGTTCCCGAGTATATGTCGTGGCGTATGCCCCAGGTGGGAGGATCTTTTATTCAGGCAGAATCGGAAGTGGCGGCCATCAACATGCTATACGGCGCTTCAGCCACCGGCATCCGTACCATGACATCCTCTTCAAGTCCCGGGATCAGCCTCAAACAGGAGGGGATCTCCTATTGCGCCGGAGCCGACCTGCCGATTTTTTATGCCAATGTCGTTCGAGGCGGCCCGGGGCTCGGAAACATCGCTGCGGCCCAGGGCGATTATTTTCAATCCACGCGGGGCGGCGGTCACGGAGATTATTATACGATTGTGATGGCTCCCAACTCCGTAGAGGAAATGGGCAACTTTCCCAGGCGGTGTTACGAACTGGCGGAAAAATACCGGGTGCCGGCAATGGTCCTGGCCGATGCCATCCTGGGCCAGATGATGGAACCGGTCGAATTCGATTTCGAAGCCGTTGATCCCAAGACATTAAAGTCTCCTGACTGGGCCTTGGGGATTGCGGCCGGACGTGAACGGAGGATCATCCGTTCTTATGATCTACGGGAAGGAAAACTCGAGCTGCTGAACCTGGAACGGATGGAACGTTACCAAAAGATCCGGGAAAAGGAAGCATTGCATGAAAACCGGCAGACCGACGATGCAAGACTTGTTGTCGCTGCCTATGGCACCTCTTCGCGCATTGCTGCTGGAGCGGTGAAAATGGCCCGGGACAAGGGGATGAAAGTCGGTCTTTTCCGGCCAATCACCCTGTGGCCGTTCCCCGCAAAGGCCTTGGCCGCGATTGCTGAACATGTGAAGAATTTCCTGGTAGTGGAGATGAGCATGGGACAATTCGTCGAAGACGTGCGTCTCAGCGTCTGCGGAACCGCCCGGGTCGACCTTTATGCCCGGCCAGCTGGTCTCCCATCGGCCGATGAAGTCTTCACCGAAATCGAAAAGGTTTACCAGGGTATCAGGTAAGGAGGAAAGCAAACATGAAACCGATCAATAAAAAGCCGTCCAGCCTGGTCGAAAAGCCGATGCGCTATTGTCCGGGTTGCGGGCATGGGATCGTCCACCGGCTGATCGCCGAAATCATGGACGAACTCGATATCAGGGAACGCACGGTTGGAATAGCTCCGGTTGGCTGCGCCGTATTCGCCGACGAATATTTCAATTGCGACATGATCCAGGGACCGCATGGCCGGGGACCGGCCATCGCCACCGGGATCAAACGATCCAAACCTGAATGCATCGTCTTCTCCTACCAGGGGGACGGCGACCTGGCTTCAATCGGCATGGCGGAAACCGTTCATTCGGCCGCACGTTCCGAGAACATCACCATCATATTCATCAACAACGCCATCTATGGGATGACGGGCGGCCAGATGGCCCCCACCACCCTGCTCGGCCAAACCTCCACTACCTGCCCCGCCGGACGCAGTGTCGCCGTAAACGGGTATCCGATCAAGGTATGCGAAATGCTCGCCCAGTTGGAAGGCGCACGCTACCTGGAACGGACATCGGTCAGCACCGCTCCCGGTGTGATCAAGACCAAAAAAGCCATAAAAAAGGCGTTTCAGAACCAGATCGCTTGCGTCGGTTTTTCCATGGTCGAAGTTCTCTCCATGTGTCCGACCAATTGGGGAATGACTCCGGTGCAGGGCGCCCGTTTTGTCGATGAAAAGATGACCCCCATCTATCCCCTCGGTGTCTTCCGGTCACCGGAACAATAAGGAGAATACCATGTATCAGGGAATACGAATTTCTGGATTCGGCGGCCAGGGTATTATTTCCGCCGGAATTCTACTGGCCCAGGCCGGTATGATCGAAAATAAACATGTTTCCTGGTTTCCCGCCTATGGAGCGGAGATGCGCGGCGGCACGGCCAATTGTTCCGTGGTTGTCTCTACCGATGAGGTTGCCAGCCCTGTAGTGGCCCGGCCCGATACGGTGATCGTCATGAACGAGCCCTCGCTGGCCAAGTTCGAACCGATGCTCAAATCCGGCGGCCTCATGATCATCAATAGCTCATTGGTGAACTCCAAACCTCAGCGCAGCGATATCCGGGTGGCCTATGTGGCCTGCAATAAAATCGCCGAGGAGATCGGCACCACCAAAATCGCCAACATGGTGGCCCTGGGAGCCTTCATGGGACTTACAGGCGCTGTGGGCGTCGAAGCCGTTTCCAAGGCATTGCCCAAGGTGTTCAAACGGGCCAAGCCCGAATTGCTGGAATTGAATGTGCTGGCTTTGAAAAAGGGAGCGGAAACAAAGATCAACTAATGGTCTCCGTTTCCGGTTTGGAAAAACCAGTCTGGAAAAAGCCGGAATATTTATGGCAAGATAAGTTCATACTTTGAAATAAAGGAAAAGGTATGGATAAACTGACAGGAAAACCAATTTTCTCCATGATGTGCTACATAGATCTTTTTATAGAAATATCAATGTTCCGATTTAAAGTCAAATCTTAATCCTGACAGCTTCCTTATTTCAACCTAAGTTTTCCAAGCGGCGCATCACCTTTTCCCAGGAGCGGGTGATCACGAAACTTTCCTCCAGGTTATGGATCATGCGCTCGAACTTTTTCATGGGTGCGACAAAGGTCAGTTCATCGGCCTGGACGCAGGGCCGGGCCGACACGTCGAACATGCCCAGAACACACCTGGGGTTTTCCTGCCGGTTCTCCAGGAACGGGTACTGGATGACGGTGCCGCATCCCGCCGAAAAAGGGGCGATCACTCCATACGGGTCGGTCTCCTCGAAATTGGCCAGGGTGAACAAACCCGAAAGGATATCGGGCCGGGCGAAAAAAACGGCCGCTTCGGGGCGGTCACTCTCGACCATCCTGTCCCAGCGCTTCAGGACAAGGTATCTTGCCGGCGCCTGCCAGCTTGGCCATTCTTCCACGATCTGTTTCACGATCTCCGGTGTTTTTTTGTAGCGCTCCCCTTCCAGCTTGCCGGGGATTCCGTAAGAAAGAAAATATTCGAAATCGGGCCGCTGGGGCACCCTGAACCCGCAGAACCGCTTGCCGCAGCCCAGCGCCGGCTCGTCCACGCACAGCGCAGCGCCCTTGCGGACGACGGCCAGGTCGGCGACAAAGCAGTGCCAGCCCTTGGACGGCGGGGCGGCTTTCATTCCCTCAGGCGGCTCATCGGCATAATAGAAGATCAGGGGCAGTTCGGCGCCAGGGAAATACCTGGCAAACAGATCCTCGAACTTGATTTTCAGTTTTGAATCCATGATCGGATTTTATGGGACCGGGTGCAAAATTGCAAATAATTCCGGCAGGGGCGGCGAACCCCGTCACCCTGCCCGCTTTTTGCTTTCTATTTATGAAACTTCCTGATGAAATCCCCGGTCCGCGGGGGCCGCAGCAGGCCGACAAGGAATGCCCGCATATGATACAATTCTCCTATGTCCAGGAGTGGTTCTGTCGATCCCGTCAAGGAAACCTGCCGCCTGATCCGGCTGGCCCGTTCGTACTGGGACGCGCACCGCAACCATGCCTGCCGCACCCACCGCGACATGGCCATGAAGCTGTATGAGAGCCTTTCTAAAGAGCAAAAAGAGGAAATCCCCCAGGTGCTACGGGTCTGGCTGCGCTACCGCAGCGAAAAATACTTTGGCCCCGGCCGAACCGTGCCGGGAACGGGGGGCAGGAAGAAAAAGCGGCAGCCTTGAAAATAACCTATCACTGTTCCCGTGAATGATAACTATTTGTGGAACTTGCGGATGAACTCTTCGACCTCAGGGATCCCGCCCTGGAA
>DATKZA010000146.1:0-12366 GCA_035528155.1 Patescibacteria group bacterium
CCTGACGGATTGCAATTCATCGCCTCCTGTAATAAGATGAACAGCACCATGCCCGAAAAGCCATTGCCGGAAGTCATGAAAAAGCCGCACATCTGGTGCTTCAGCATCTATTTCGCCGAAGGCTTCCCCTATTCCATCATCCGCTCCGTTTCCACGCTGTTCTTCCGCGACATGGGCGTCAGCCTGGAAGGCGTGGGGTTGACCACCTTTTTTGGACTGCCCTGGATCCTGAAATTCTTCTGGGGGCCGCTGGTCGATGAATTCGCCAGCAAGCGCCGCTGGCTGCTGGTTATGCAGGCGGCGCTGGCGGTGCTGATCGGCGCCGTCGCCTTCCTGGTTCCCCTGCCCGCGGCCCCGCGCCTGATCGCCGTCGTGCTTTTCATCGGGGCCTTCGTGGCCGCCACCCACGACATCGCCATCGACGGCTACTACCTGGCCGCCCTGGACAAGCAGGAGCAGGCCAAGTTCCTGGGCTACCGGGTGATGGCCTATCGCGTGGCCATGCTCACCGGCACCGGGGTGATCGTGACCATCGGCACCGCGATCGGCTGGCTGGCAGCGTTCCTCTGCGCCGGCCTGCTGCTGGGACTGCTGACCGCCTACCATTATTTTTTCCTGCCCGAATGCGAAACGCAGCGGCGCCCTTTCCGGCAGATGCTGCGGCTGATATGCAAGCCCCGGCTGTTTTCCTATGCCCTGGCGCTTGCCGCCGTGGTGACGGCGCTGGTTTTGTTTTTCAACTCGGCGCAATACCAGAGCTGGCAACAGACGGCACCGCTGCTGAAAGAACTGAATTTTCCCCGCAGCGTCGGCCTGGGCCTGCTGCTGGCCCTGGTGCTCATGGCCGTGTTCCGCAAAAAACTGGCCGCCGTCATGACCCGCGACCCCGATTCTTTTTACGGCAAGGCGTTTTTGACGTTCATGGACCAGGAAAAGATCGGCGTGATCTTGGCTTTCATCGTGCTGGTGCGCAGCGGCGAATTCATGGTCAGCTCCATGGTTTCACCATTCCTCGTCGACCTGGGCGTTAAACACCACTACGGCTGGATCTCGGGCGGCATCGGCCTGCCCGCCTCCATCGCCGGCGCCCTGCTGGGCGGCTGGCTGATCTCCCGTTTCACCTTAAGAAAAATGATCTGGCCCTTCCTGCTTGCGCAGAACCTGACCAACGTCGCCTACATGCTGCTGGCTGGAGGGCTGGCCCGCTACCTAGCGGCCAACACCGGCGCCGTGCACTTGACCTCCGTGGGCGCGGGCAACCTGCTGCTGGTGGCGGCCGTGCACGGTTTCGACCAGTTCGCCAGCGGCCTGGGCACGGCGGTGCTGATCACTTACCTGATGCGCATCTGCAAAAGCGAGTTCAAGGCCGCCCATTTCGCCATCGGCTCGGGACTGATGAGCCTGGGAGGGATCGTGGCCGGTATCAGCAGCGGCTTCATCGCCTCCTGGCTCGGCTACGGCGGCATGTTCGCCATCAGTTTCCTGATCGCCGTTCCGGGCATGCTGCTGCTCTTTTGGGTGCCGCGCCAATAGCCCCGGCCTTCACCCGCCAGAGGGAAGGTGTCACCGTATTTTTTTGGTTCAGGTCAAGCGTTGAAATTTTCCGCCAAAACACGATCCAAGGCCGCTACCAAAAAATCCGCGTTATCCGCATGGAAAGGCATGGGCGGCCTGATTTTCAGGACATTGTGCAAGGGCCCGTCGCTGCCTATGAGAATGCCGAGCTCGCGCATGCGGTTGACGATAAAAGCAGCTTCCTCGGCCGCCGGTTCCAGGGTCAGGCGGTCCTTGACCAGCTCGACACCCAGGAAAAGACCGCTGCCGCGCACATCACCAACAAGGGGATAGCGTTCCGCAAGCGCTTGCAGCCCGGCAAGCAATTGCTTGCCGATCGTCAAGGCGTGCTCCATCAAGCGTTCTTCCTGCACGATCCGCAGTACCGCCTCGCCCACGGCACAGGAAACCGGATTGCCGCCGAAGGTGCTGAAAAATTCCATGCCATTGTCAAAAGCGGCCGCGATCTCGGCCGTGGTGATCACGGCGCTCAGCGGATGACCATTGCCGATCGGCTTGCCGAGAACGACAATATCGGGCACCACATTCTGCCTTTCGAAAGCGTAAAAATGGCTGCCGATACGGCCGTAGCCCGTCTGCACCTCGTCGGCAATGCATATGCCTCCGGCCTGGCGGACTTGGTGGTACACGTTTTCCAGATAACCCGGCGGAAAGAATATCTGGCCGCCCACACTGGGACAACTTTCCGCAATGAATGCGGCCGGGGCCCGGCCGCGGCGCCGCAGCAAATCGATGGCCTCCTGAACATGGCCGGCGTACTTGAAGCCGGCCTGCGGATCGCCGGCCTTATAGTGCCCGCGATAGACATCGGCCAGGGGGACGGTGTGCACCCAGTCCGGCGCCCCGGTTCCTCCCGGTCCGTCATGCTTGTAGGGACTGAGTTCGATGAGTGACGTGGTATGCCCATGGTAGGCCGCCGCCAAAACGATCATGTCCCGCTGCCCCGTGTAAGCCCGCGCCAGGCGCAAAGCCAATTCATTGCCCTCGCTGGCGGAATTGACAAAAAAACAAACACGCAAAGGCGCCGGCAAAGTGGCGCTCAAACGCTCGGCATAGCGGTTGATGGCATCGTGAA
Source organism: Patescibacteria group bacterium (assembly GCA_035528155.1). Classification (GTDB taxonomy): domain Bacteria; phylum Acidobacteriota; class Aminicenantia; order UBA2199; family UBA2199; genus UBA2199. The sequence continues at coordinate 2,651 of DATKZA010000146.1, forward strand.
GGTAACGCGTGTTGGTATTGAGGACCCCCATTTGGCGCCGGGCGGCCGCCACCACATCGGGATGACAATGGCCGACATGGGGGACATTGTTGTAGGCGTCCAGGTAGCGGCGTCCGTTTTCATCGAACAGGTATTGCATCCAACCACGGACCAACTTGAGCGGCTCCCGGTAACTGAGACTCAAGCTGGCGCCGATGGACCTCTGCCGGGCAGCCAGGGTCACGGCCTTGGTCGGTTCGGGATCCGGGAACAGCTTTTCCGGGACAGCCAAAATCAGGTTCGGATCGGGAGAAAACGCGCCCCACAATTCCCGATCGGCGGCGGCGGCCACACCGGGAAAATCGCATCCCATTTCCAGCAAATCCAGTATAATTTGAAAATGCAGGTGGGGCGTCCAACCGCCGTTGACATCGGCGCTGCCGATCCTGCCAATGATCTGCCCTTTTTTGACCGGCTGCCCCGCCTGCAACCCGCTCAGCGAATCAAGACTCAGATGGCCGTAGAGGGTGAAGAACGGGTCGCCGGCGCCGGTTTGATGCCGCAGGACGATCACCGGCCCGTAATCGAGCGGCGCCTGGTTGCGGGTGCAGGCGAACACTTCGCCGTCCAGCGGGGCGCAAACCGCCGATCCGGTGTCCATGAATACATCCATGCCCAGGTGCACGGTGCGGTTGTTTTCGGCAAAGGGATCGTTCCCGGCAAACAAGGGCGACGTATAAAGCAAGCGGGCCTCGTTGTAGCGGCCGATGCCGACCTTCACCCCGGCCTGCTCCATGGCGGCGCTGAGCCGCCTGCTGAGTTCGGGCTCATTGCTGTTCTCGAAATCCCCAGGCAAATGGGGGCTGGCGATGCCGAGATCAAAGATCAACAGTGGTTCATTGTTGAGATCATGGCCGCTGACCGAAGCCATGTTCTTGCTGTTTTCTCGCAGCCATTCCCCGATCGCCGCGGCCTTCGGCAAAGCGGGCAGACCGCAGGCCCGGCGGATTCCGGCTTCAGCCAAACGCCGCTGGATGCGAAACAACTGCGGCAGGGAGCGGCGGATCGCTCTCTGGCTGATGGACAGGTATTCATCATCCGGACGCTGGCTTTGCTGCTGAACGGCCAGGCAGGCGCTCAGGCACAGGCGCAGGCGCGCCAGGTCGAAAAGAACGGCCATTTCCGATTCTTCAAGGGGAAAGACGGCGTGATAAGCGGAGGCGATCCGGGCGGTGACGGCGAGCGGATCGGGTTTATCAAGGACAGCGTAAGCAATGGCCACGGCCAGATCGCCGACCGTATAACTGAAGACCATATCGCCGAAATCAATTATGCCGACCACCTGCTGATCTTTTGTGAAAAGGTCATCGCCGCCGCCGACCAGGACATTGTAGTTGTTGGCATCATTGAGAATCACGCTGCGGCGTAAAGCGGGCAACAAGGGGCCGACCTGGTGATTGAAATCGGCGCGGCCCACTTCGATCAGTTTTTTTAGCAGGGGATCTTCCATGAGCGGAAGAATTTTTTCAATACAAGCAGGAGCCTGGGTCAGGTCCCAGTAAAAATCCCGATGGGCGCCGGCAACATCAAAATCAGCCAGCGCCTTGTCGATCTCACCCATACAACGGCCCAGATCGCTCATCAGGCCGGGGCTGTGCCTTTTGACCTGAGCCAGCGGCCGGCCCGGCAAGTAGGAAACCAGCCGCAAAAAATGCTTGTCCCCGGCCGGGGTGGTGATTTCGTTGATGAACTCTCCGTTTGTTGCGGCCACGACCTGCGGACAAAAAGCCAGATGTTTTTTCAGATGGCACATGGCTTGATTCTGGGTTTCCAACTGGATCCGTTCTTCCCTGGCATTGGCAATTTTCAGGATATAGCGCTCCCCGGTCGCTGCGCTCATTAAAAAATTCTGATCCCGCTCGCTTGGAAGAGGCTGGGCCGTTGCCGGCAGCGCATACATTTTTTTTACGATGGCGGCCGCGTCATGCTCTGCGAACTTGGGCTTGGATTGCAGAAAAGACAAATCCCGGTTCTTCATATTTGTTTTTTCCTTTGGCGTATCAGTATATCAGCAAAGCAGCCGGCTGACAATTTCTCATGGCAGGAGCATCCCCGGGCCGGGATCTGAAAAATGCGCGCGCCCGACAGTTGATAAAAATATTTATTGTGGTAGTATGATAGATAGGTCCAAGGCCAGGTGAAACATGGAAAAAAGAAAAAACACACGCTACGACGTCCTGCAGGAGATGAAAGGCAAGCTGTACAACGTGGTCAGCTTCCTGGTCAACAACATCAGCATCGACGGCGTCAACCTGATCTGCAATTTTCAGCCGGTCATCGGCTCGACGTACAGGATATACCTGATCCCCAACAGCGACGGCAGCCAGCAGGATTTCGAGATCGAGATCAGCCGCGCCGAAGTCGCCGCTTTCGACCCGCAGAAGTACTCCGCCCTAGCGCCGGGCCTGCTCTTTTCCGTCGGGGCCAGGTTCAAAGCCCTCGACCAGAAACAGCGCGGATTCCTTACCGCTTTCATCAAGAAAAAATCGAACGGTTTGGAAGAAGGGTTCATCAGCAAGGACAAGATCCAGTCCGGTTCGTGAGGTTGGCGCGGTTTCATGAACCCCGCTCCGCTGACGGCGATCGTTCTGGCCGGGGGGCGAAGCCGGCGCATGAACCGGCAAAAAGCCCTGCTGAAGGTCAACGGCAGGCCGCTGATCGAAACGATTGTCGCCCAGATCCGTCCCTGTTTCGAGCACATATTGATCAGCGCCGCAAACAAGGGACCGCTCGCCTTTCTGAACCTGCCGGTCGTCGAGGACGAAGCCCCTGGCCAGGGGCCGCTGCCGGCCATACTGACCGCCCTGCGGGCCTCGCCCCATGCCGGCAATTTCATCCTGGCCTGCGACATTCCCGTCATTGATATTCCGTTCATGCAGATGATCCTGGCCCGGTCTGGGCGATTCGAGATCGTGGTTCCCCGTTACCGCGACGGAAAGACCGAGCCCCTTTTCGCCGCCTACGACCGCAGCGTCATCCCGGCCATTGAAAAGCAGCTGGCGGCCGGGGAGCAACGCATCTCGTCCCTGTTCCGGACCTGCCGCACCGGCTTCGTGCCCATGGACGGGCAAAATTGGTTCCGCAACCTGAACACCATGGAGGAGTACCATGCCTACCTTAAAAGCGAAAAAAAAACCGTCTCCTGAAACCCGCCGGAATGCGGGGCTGGTGCCTCTGCCCGAAGAGGCTCTGCTGACCATCGAGGTCGACGGCCGCACCCTGAGCCGCCTGAGCTGCTCGCCCTTCGACCGCCGGGAACTGGTCCTGGGCTGGCTTTTCTCCCAGGGCCTGCTGCAGACCCCGGGCGATGCCGCCGCTCTCCGCTTCCAGGCCGACCGGGCCCTGGTGCGTTTGCGGCCCTCGGCCGCGCCGCGCCTGGAGCAGTACCACCCGGTGCAGGTGGTCGCCTGCTCGGGCGGGGACGTGCAGCCGGGCCTGTTCAACAATCTGCCCAAGGTGTCCAGGTGTTACGATTTCACCTTGCCGCAGGCGATCCGCCTGATGGAGCAGCTGCCCGGGCGAACGCCCCTATTCAAAAAGCACGGCGGCATCCACTGCTCCATGCTGGTCGACATGCGGGAGCAGCGCATCCTGGTCAGCCGGGAAGACATCGGCCGCAGCAACAGCTTGGACAAGGTCATCGGCTGGGGGCTTGTCCACGGCGCTGATTTCGCCCGCACCGCCCTTTTCATCACCGGCCGCGTTTCGGCGGAAATGGCCCTGAAGGTGCTGCATGCCGGCATGCCGGCCCTGGTTTCCCAAACCACCCTGACCAGCAAGGCCCTGGAGATCGTGCGCCATAGCGGCCTGACCCTGATCAGCCATGTGCTCAAGCCGCGGCCGATCCTGCTCAATTTCTGATCAGAGGCCGCAGCTGGCGGCGGTTCCGTTCAGTTTTTAAAAACAGATGTTTTTTTCAACTCATCCCCTGCCCCTTCTCTTGCGAAGAGAAGGGGAATCATCTTTACCCCCCTCTCTTTTGGAAAGAGAGGGGCCGGGGGTGAGTTCGCCTTGGGTTCTTTCCATCATGTTTTTGCATAACTGAATAATTCCACGGCGGCGGTTTGAATTCTCGGGATTCTTCTGCTAAGATGCGAAAAATGAATGCGGAGGTATGACCATGGAAAAGCAAAGCCTGCAAAGCCTGATCGAAAAAGCGGTGAAAAACGAGGAAGAGGCCCGGGCCTTCTATCTCGGCCTGTTCGACCTGGTACGGGATCCCCAGGCCAAGGAGACGCTGAAATATCTGGCCGACGAAGAGCTTGCCCACAAGGAATTCCTGCTGGCCTACCTCAAGGGTGAGAAAAAATTTGTCGCCCTGGCCATGGACGCACCCATCGACTACCACATCGCCCAGTACGCCGACAAACCCGACCTGCAAAAGAACATGAACAGCAGCGAGGTCTACCTGGTAGCCGCCCACCGCGAATGGAATTCCTACAATTTTTACAAGGGGCTGGCCGAGGCGCAGCCCGCGGGTGAAGTCAGGGAGATGCTGCTGCAGATGGCCAACCAGGAGCTGAAGCATAAGGAAAAGGTCGAGTACCTCTATTCCAACACCGCTTTCCCGCAGACCTCCGGCGGCTGAGTGTCCCCCTTGACGAAGCCCGGAAAGACGTTCCGTCTGCCCCATACCCTGGTCCTGATCCTGATCCTGCTGCTGGGCGTTTATGTGCTCAGCCTGGTCATTCCCTCGGGCGAATTCCAGCGGGTGAAAAAAAGCTTCCAGGGGGTCGAACGCCAGGTCACCCTGCCCGGGACCTACCGGGCGATCGAAAAAAGGCACCTGGGCCCCGAATGGCTGGTCATCGCCCCGGTGCGCGGCTTCGCCGACGGGGTTCTGATCATCTCGCTGGTTTTCATTTTCGGGGGCGTCTTCGGCATCCTGCAGAAAACCGGGGCCATCGAGGCCGGCATCCAGCGCTTATCGGCTTTCTTCGCCGGCCGCCGCAAGCTGAAGCGGCTGGTCATCCCGGCGCTGATGATCGTGTTCTCGCTGGCGGGCAGCACCTACGGCATGTCGGAGGAAAGCATCCCCTTCGTGCTGATCTTTATCCCGCTGGCCATCTCTCTGGGCTATGATTCGATCGTCGGCGTCGCCATCCCCTTTCTCGGGGCCGCCGCCGGTTTTGCCGCCGCCTGTTTCAACCCTTTCACCGTGGGCATCGCCCAGGGTTTTTCCGACCTGCCGCTCTATTCCGGCCTGGGCTACCGCCTGGTGTTGTGGTTTCTGGGCACGGCCATCATCGTGGCCTTCGTGATGATCTATGCCGAGAAGGTGCGCAAGAAACCCGAATTGAGCCCGGTCCATGAATTGGACCGCAACCGCAGGTTGGATACGGCGGCCGCATCGTCGGCGCCGCCCTGGGGCCGGCCGCAGAAGAGGGTGTTGCTGATCCTGGCGGCGGGCATGGCTTGGATGGTCTACGGCATACTGGTCAAAAAATGGTACATGGAAGAGATCGCCGCCCTGTTCCTGGCCATGGGCATCCTTTCCGGATTCGCCGGCAAAATCAAACCCAGTCTCATGGCCGAAAGTTTCGTCGCCGGCGCCCGCGACATGATGAACGTCGCCTTCATCATCGCCTGCGGCCGGGCCGTGCTCATCGTGCTGCAGCAGGCCCTGGTGCTGGACACCATCCTTTATTATTCGGCGGCCCTGATCGCCTCGGTGCCGCGCCTGCTCACCGCCCAGATCATGTTCCTGACCCAGAGCGTCATCAATTTTTTCATCCATTCCGGCACCGCCCAGGCGGCCCTGACCATGCCGGTCATGGCCCCCTTGAGCGACCTGATCGGCATCTCGCGCCAGACCACGGTCCTCTCCTTCCAGCTGTGCGAATTCATCAATCCCATCCTGCCCACCTCGGCCGTGACCATGGGCGTCCTGGGCGTGGCGCGCATCCCTTACGAAAAATGGGCCAAATGGTTTTTACCGCTGATGCTGATCCTGATGGTCTTCAGCCTGCTGGCGCTGGTGCCGCCGGTGCTGATGCACTGGGGACCGTTTTAAAGAAATTGAAAAAGTAGTGTAGGGGCGGTTCGCGAACCGCCCGTACAAAAAGAAAATTCCAAATCACAAATTCCAAACAAATTCCAGGTTCCCAATCCCCAATAACTCAAACCAAGGAATTGACAGGTAGAAGGGTTTGAGGGAAGAAGGGGTAAGAAAACAACTGGCGATCGCCGTCAGAGACGTTGCCCTGTCTACTCGTCAACGAGCGCCCTGCTTTTCTTTTTGGCCAGCAGGTCTTTTATCCTGATCTTCCCCCTGATCAAATCCTCTTTGCCGGCCCGGGAGAATTTTTTCACGTACCATTCCAATTTGAAAGCATCGCTTTTGCCGCCAACACGGACTTTACGGGCCAAAACCAGCGGGCCGCGGCCGCGCAAATAACGCGCCCCCCTGCCCCGACCGCTTTGATGCTCGACCAGACGCCGGGCCACGTCGTTGGAGATCCCCGTGTAGAGGGTGCCATCGGCGCAGCGGACCAGGTAGAGGTACCAGGTTTTCACGGCGCTAGAACTTTATGACCTCGGACAGCAGGGAGACGCTGACCACGTATTCCAGGCTGACGTAGACCGAGCGGCGGTTGGCCTTGATACCCGAGTCGCTGGAATCGAGCACATAGCGCTCCTTGGGGGTGGAGGTCTCGCCGCTGTCGTGGACGTCAACGTCGCGCAGCAGCAGGCTGTCGGCCTGCACCGACTCCAGCCGGCCGATGTAGATCCAGGGCGAGCGGGTGTCGACGACGACCTGCTTGCCGACCAACGTTTGCAGTGTCTCTTTCATGGCCATTTCCTCCGCATAAAAAAGCGCGGTCTCCCTTAGCGAATCATCCATGGAAACGTGATATCAGTCCAGCACGGCCTTGTGCTTCAGAAGGAGTTTCAAGGTTCACAGGTGCGGGTGATCCTGGCCACCAGGTCGGAAGTGGGATCAGGGCAGCGAATGAACTCGGTGGTCACGCCTTGGGGATCGATCACTTTTTCGTAGGGTGTATTTTCATATTTCCAGGACAGGGTGACGCCCTTTTGCAGCAGAATGATCGCATCATGCATGCTGCCCTGCAGCCAGGGGCATATCTTGCCCAAGTCGGCCGGGTAGGAGAACTTGTCCCCTTTTTTATGACACCAGCTGTCCGGGCGCGCTTCGAAAATTTCAATTTCGATCTTATAGCGCCGCGGTTTTTCAGGAACCGCAGCGGCCGGAGTTGCTTGCTGCTGCCCGGAACCGGCCAACAACGGTGCGCCCACGGCCATCCCCACCAGGCCGCATCCCGCCTTCTCCACAAAGCTTCTTCTTTTCATGCTCACACCTCCTTAAAAATAATTTTTTTCCTGCCAGATCTCCACTCAATAAACGATCGCCGCCCGCAAATCATCAGGCGCAACGATCGGCAAATCCTTACTTACCCGCATCGCCGGTCGGCGGATGGGGGAAAAACTCATTTCTGACCACGGTATCGAATTGCAGGACCGAGATCAGATAGCCCCAGAACAGGAGTTCAAAAACCTTCTGTACGCGATCGAAGTTCATCAGCTTTTGCCAATCGAGATCGGGCAACCAATGAGAGACCCAGGAACTGATGGTGCCGATCTGCGTCGAGGCCAGCAGGCTGAAAACAGCACTCAAGACCGTCAGCCAGGCAATGACCAGCAACAGCACCCGCGCCCAATTCTTGCGCAGCAGCAGCTGGCCGAAGATGAGCCAGGCGATAACCAGGACCGCGGCCGCGACCAGCAGGCTGAATAACATGAGAGAGCCTGTCGGGAATCCGCGCCAGCCGAACCGCCCGAGCTGACCGCCGGGGAACGGCTTCAGGACAAGCGCGGCCACAATGGCCCCGGCGACAGATTTCAAAACAAAATAGACAACAAAGATACCGCGCAGGCGGTATAACTTGATTGACAGACTGCTCATTTTCTTTCCTCCTTGCCTGCAGTAAAGATTTCAGCCCCATCGGGCCGGTACTCCAGCAGGTCGCCGGGCTGGCATTGCAGTTCACGGCAAAGCGACTCCAGCGTCGAAAAACGGATGGCCCGGGCCTTATCCTGCTTGAGGATCGAGAGATTGGCCATGGTGACACCCACGCGCTCGGCCAGTTCGGTCAGCTTCATCTTGCGCTTGACCAGCATCAAATCCAGGTTGAGCATGATCGGCACGGTCGCCTCACACAGTCAGCTGCTGTTCTTCCTGCAGCAAGTGGCCGATACGGAAAGCTTCGGCCACCACCAGCAGCAGCAGCCCGCCCAGCAGCAAACCGAAATTCAGTGTTTCCCATAAAATGAAGAACCAGGGAAGACGGGTACCTGGGACAGTGATATCGGGGCGGAAAAGCCATAAAGGAAGAATCTCCCACAGCGGATTGAACAAGGCAGCGCCGGTCACGGCCAGACCGACCAGGCGCAGGCGGCGGGCACTGTCCGGCTCAAATATCTTGCCCGCACTCAAATCTTCACAGATGTTGATCAGTTGGATGACGGCGACGAAAAAGCAAAAAAACAAGACCAACTGGCCGGCAAAGATATATACGATAATGGCACGCGGCAGGTTGCGGTGCCGCAGTTCCCCATAGAGCCGGTGCAAGGAAAGACGGACACGGCCGTTCTGCGAACGCCACTCAGCGCGTGCCAGATCCTGAGTCGGCAATTGGTACAGGCTGGTGGAAGTAAACTTTCCCAGATTATCGGCATGCTTCATGGCGATGCCAAAACTGCCCAGGCGATATAGAAAAGCCAGGACACCCAGAGCCAAGGCAAGATAGAACAAGCCATTAAGTAATGCGGCCATGGACCGAGGACCGACTGCTTTCATATCATCCTCCCACCCATATAAAATAATATGAAAATTGCTGTTTGTCAATATTTATTTATCTTTTATCGATAATTATTTATTTTTAATCAATCGTTTTTATCTTGAACTGTTTCACGATTCTGAGCTCGGCGAACAAAAAAGACCTTTAGAATTTGAAACAGGGGTTCTGGCGGCTGAGGATCGCGAACTTGATCCTGCCGCCGCAAAAACGTTCGACCAGGTCCATCACGTCCCTTCCTGCCGACTCAAGATCCGCTGCCGTCAGCGGCGGCAGGGCGTCGAGGTTGAATTCGATGGCGGTCGTTTCGGGCAGGGTCAGGGTATGGTTGGCCTGGCGCCAGATCCAGCGCCGGGTTAGAACCGTGTTTCCTTCGACAAAAATGAATTCCCTAGGCATCGGGTGCTCGGCCTGGTCGGAACCAAAGGGGACGAATTCTTCAGCCCCGGAAGCCGGACGCAAAGCAATGTCCTGGGTCAGGACATCGGTGGCGTGGCCGCCAACGGGCAGCATGTGGCGCAGGGAGACGATGTTGCCGATATCGACCAGGGCGTTGATGGCAGGCAGTTCCTGGCCGCGCAGCACCCGGCGCAGCAGCGCTTCGATCGAGGGGCGGTTGTCGCCGGGCTTGTAGCCCAATTGACGGAAAGCCTCGCGCCAGGAAGCCAGGCGCGGTTCCGCGGTCAGGGTTTCCACATGCAGCCGTTCACGGGCGAGCGACTCCTCCCGGCGCAATAGCTCAACCAACTCTGGAGAGGATTCACCGTTTTTTACCTCGTAAGCCAGCACCACGCCGCGCCGGTATTCGGGAAAGCGCGCGAACACTTCTTCGGCGATCGAATACGACAACTCCTTCATCGA
>DATKZA010000147.1:0-6081 GCA_035528155.1 Patescibacteria group bacterium
TCGCGGACGTGGACGACCTGGACGATCTTGACGACGGGCAGGACGAAGCGGATGGCGGCGATCGCTCCCGCCTCGGGCGCGTCGACCAGCTGCAGCGTGCCGGTCTGGGTGCGCAGGTGGTGGGCGACAATGGCGCCGGCCTGGGTCTGGCAGGTCAGCAGGAAGGTGGCGATCGGCGGCGGCACGGAGCGGGCGATGCGCCGGATGAGGTCGTCGGGGATCGGGCCCGGGCCGCTGGGCATGGCGGCCACCAGCCCCAGGGCCGAGGCGCCGAACGAGATGGCCGTCCCGGCTTCTTCCTCGGAGGCGATGCAGCAGATCTTCACCCTGGGATTCATGGTTTTTTCAAATAAAATATAACATACAACCTCAGTACAAGCGATGCTCTCACGCTAAGCCTAAAATTCACGCAAAAGGAAAAAGTAAATAAAATGGCGCAGGGACAAGCCCCCGTGCTTGCCCTTTCCGTTTGCATCTCTTTTCAAGATTGGAAAATCAGGGGCGGACACAGGGGTCCGCCCCTGAAAAGAAGCGGTTTATTCGGTCTTGAAATCGTCCTCGCTGATCGCGACGTTCACTTTCATTTCCTTGATGTTCATTTCCGAGGCAACTTCGCCGTTGGCCTTGCCTATGGTCTTGAATGCAAAGAGGATGCCGTCCACGGCGCGGAAATCGGCATAGGTGTCTTCCATGGCGGCCGGGCCGCTCTGCGTCACTCCCTGGTACCGGCAGCCGACAACCAGGAACGACTTTTTGTCAACAAAATAGTGGCAGGTGACGGGACCGCTGATGAGCAGGTCGGCGGTGTCGAGATCGGCGAATTTTTTATCACCCACATACTGGACCTGGTATTTGTCAAGGTTCTGACAAACATAGATCGGGTCCCGTAAAATGTTTTCCAGCATGGGTTTCACCTGGGTTTCGGGCAGGGGGAAACTGCCCTGCGGGGCCTGGGCAATCCCTTTGCCGCCGCTGATTTTCATGATCATCTGGCCGCCGGGAGTATTGATGGCAAATTTAATCAGGTCCGGATAAACGAAGATCCCTTCCACGGCCATGGTCATTCCCTGCGTGACCAACTCACCCTTGACGGCATAGGACTTGACAGCCTTGATTTTATCGCGGCCGCCCATGGCCTGGACCGCCTTTTCCAGGATCGTTTTCCCCTGGGCTATGGTTTCAGCTGTGGCCGCCGGACCCTGGTCGGTTTTTGGCACGGGGATAGTGATATCGATGGTCTTTACGGTACCGAAGGTAGAAAGAGGCTTGTCAAAATCCTCCTGTTTTCCGACTACCAGGATCTGCAGCTGATCTGGTTTCAGGTATTGCTGCGCTGCTTTCAGAATACCGTCTTTGTTGACGGTCTCAATTTTTTTGAAAATCTGCTGGGCGAAATCCAGAGGATAACCGTAGTAGGCGTAGGTCAGCATGCGCTTGATCACTTGGGCTTTGCTTTGGAACAAAAAGACGTAGGAATTGAAGAATTGGTCCTTGGCCCGGTTCAGCTCTTCATCGCTGACTTCCTGCTCGCTGATGCGCTTGATCTCTTTCAACATCAGGGTGATGGCTTTGACCGTGGATTCGGATTTGGTCTGGGCGCCGGCGGAAAAGACGCCAGGAGTGCGGAAGCCGGCCCCGTAATCTCCCCAGACCGAATAGGCCAGCCCTTCGTCCGTACGCACGATCTTAAACATGCGGTCAAAAGAAAGGATGCGGTTCATAATGGTCAAGGCCGGGAAATCGGGACTGTCCATCAAACCGCCGATATGGCCCAGCATGATGTTGGACTGGTTGACATCGGTTTTCTGGATGTAATTGACCGTCTTGGCAAACTGATATTTGACAACCGGCAGTTCCGGCTTCTGGGCGCTGCCGGCCGGCCAGTCGCCGAGGTGAGCTTCGATCTTTTTAACCAGCTGTTGGGCGTTGAAATCTCCCCAAACGGCGAGCAGCATGCGGTTGGGATGGAAATGGGTTTTGTAGAATTGGACGATGTCTTCACGGCTGATGGCGTCGATGGTGGCGTATTCGCTCTGGCGGAAAAAAGGGCTCTGTGTGCCGTAAATCAGCTTGTTGAATTCGCGGTTGGTGATGGCGGCAATATTGTCATTGCGCCGGGAAATGACCGTCCGCTGGGTGATTTTCGCCAGGTCGATCTTTTCCTGGGCGAAGACGGGACGGCGCAGGATATCGGCCGTTAGCGCCAATACCCTGTCCAGGTTTTCCTTGAGCAGGGAAATCTGGATGTATCCTGATTCGTCGTCAATGCCGGTTTCAATTTGCGCGGCCATGGTTTCCAACTCGCGGTCGAGCTGGTCGCCATCCAGCTTCTGGGTGCCGCCGCTGCGCAGCACCTCGCCGGTGATGGAGGCCAGGCCGGCTTTTTCCGCCGGTTCAAAGACCGAGCCGGAATAGATCATGCCGCGCATGTCGATGGTGGGTAGGCTTTTGTCTTCGACCAGGAATAGTTTCAACCCGTTCTTCAGGGTTACTTGTTTGACTTCCGGCATCTTGATCTGGTTCAATTTAGCGAATTGGAACGGGTCCTTGGGCCCTTTTTGCGCCCAGAGGCAGGCGGACAGGGTCAGGGCCAGAATTGAAATAACAATGCGATTTTTCTTCATGTTGCTCTCCCCTTATTTGCTTTCCGGGATAAGTTCGCCGACGGTACGGTTGTTTTTTCCCAGATAGGTTATTGCGGCGCGCTTGACATCATCCGCGCTTAGTCCATCAACCCGCTTGATCTCATCGAAAAGGAGCCGCCAGTTTCCCTGGACCACGTCATAGTAGGTGAGCAGGGAGGCGAGAGAGGCATTGGATTTCAATTGATCGAGGGTGCTCTTTTTCTTGGTCTGTTTGAATTTGGTCAATTCCTGGACCGTGACCGCTTCGCTTTTCAGACGCTCGATCTCTTTTTCCATCAGCTGCAGGCACTCCGCGGAAGAGCGGTCTTTATTGGGGACAGCGTAAAAAGCTATCAGGTTCGGGTATTTGCTGCCGGGAAAGCCGTTGAAGGCGCCGACAGCGGCGGCCACTTTCTCTTTTTTCACCAGCGTTTCCCACAAGCGTGAAGACCGGCCTTGACCAATTATATCGGACAGGGCTTCCAGCGCCAGATCATCGCTGTGATTCACCGAGGGGCGGTGATAACCGAATAACAGAATGGGCTGGGACTGGGCGACGACTGTGGCCCGTCGTTCCCCCCATTGTTCCGGCTCGGCGGTGCGCACGGGCTCGGGTTTGGGCTCGCTGGGGATCCTGCCGAAGTAAAGCTCGGCCAATCGGAAAACCTCTTGCGGATTGACATCACCGACAATGGCCGCGGTCAGGTTGCTGGGCGAATAGTATTTTTTAAAATAGTCTTTGACATCCTGATGGGTGATGCGTTTAAGATCGGACATGTGGCCCACCACCATGTGATGATAGGGATGCGCCTTGAAAGCGGTGGCCAGGAAATCCTCGAACAGTTTGCTGTTGGGCTTGGTCTCCACCCCCAGGCGCCGTTCTTCCATAACCACGTCGCGCTCCTTGTAAAATTCGCGGAAGACCGGATTCAGAAAACGGTCGGAAGTAACAGCCATCCAGAATTCCAGCCGGTTGGCCGGCAGATAATTGATATACTGGGTGGCGTCGCTGCTGGTATAGGCATTGACGCCATTGTCACCGTTTTGCATCATGATATCGAAGTATTCATTGTTGACGACGAATTCCTTGGCTTTTTTCTGCAGCTCCTCAAACTTTTTTTTCAAGTCGGTAACCAGGGCGGCATCGGGTTTCAGCTCCTGCTCCTCCTGGGACAACTGTCTATATGCCTGATCAAGCTCGGCCAGGACCTTGGCTTCGGCATTATAATCCTTGGTTCCCAGGGTTGTGCTGCCCTTGAAGGCCATGTGTTCCAGCAGGTGAGAAATGCCGGTGATGCCCTGGACCTCCTGGGCGCTGCCCACATCGGCATAGATATGAAACGAAACCACAGGAACCTGGTGCTGCTCCATGACGATGAATTTCATGCCGTTTTTCAGGGTTTTTTCAGTGACTTGCCCCTTCAGCTGCTCCAGCGATTGGGCCTGAATCTGGCCCAGCAAGAGCAGTAATCCGATAACACAGGTAAAAATGTTCTGCATTTGGCTTTTTTTCATGCTTTTTCTCCTAATCCACCGATGGGAAACTAAATTTTGTTCAAGTTGTATTTTAATGGATATGTTCTGAAAATGCAATAAATGGACATGATGGAATGGTTATGCCGCTGCTATCGTAGCGAACGCTGGACTTTCTCGCTGCTTTTGGCTACCATGCGCAAAGACGAGAAGGAGGCGAAACGAAATGAAGCAATCGATTGCAGTGATTTTGCTGATCCTGTTCGCAGCCGCCGGCGCTCTGTTTGCCGATGAAGCGGAACTGTTGGGCCAAGCGGAAAAGCTGAGCCAGCAGAAACAATATGCGGCGGCACTGGAGTTGCTCGCAGGCGGCCTGCGGCAGTACGGCGAAACGGAAAATCTCCTGGCGGCCAAGTTCCAGGCCCTGCTGGAGCTGGGCCGGGCCCGGGAAGCCCTGCCGGTCGCCATCCGCCGCTCGGAAGCGGCCGCGCGCAAATCGCCCTGGCACTGCGTCGCCGTCATGGAGATCTGCCTGAAGCTGGACGACCTGGACGGGGCGTTCGCCTGGCTGCAGCGCGCCGTGGACCGGGGCCTTCTCGACTACACCGAGTTCGCCGCCGAGGAATACGGCGCCTTGACGAAGGACCCCCGCTACCCGCCCATTGTCCGCGCCATCCAGGAACGCATCGGCATCGGCCGGCCGGCTAGGGATTTTGCGGTCAGTTTGCTTTCCGGGGAGAAATTCCACCTGGCCGGGCAAAAAGGCAAGGTTGTGCTCATCGACTTCTGGGCCACCTGGTGCCCGCCCTGCCGCGAGGGCATCGTCCACCTGAAGGAATACTACGAGCTATTCAAAAGCCGGGGCTTCGAGATCATCGGCATCAGCCTCGACGCCGACCGCAAGAAAGTGGATGACTACCTGGCCGCGGAAAAGCTGAAATGGAAGATCGCCTTTTCGGGAAAGGCCTGGAACGACGACATCGCCAAACTTTACAGCACCAACCTGATCCCCGCCTATTGGCTGATCGACCGCCAAGGAATTTTGCGTGATTTCGGCACCCACCTGCGCGACAGGGAGAACATGAAGCGCGCCATCGAAAAGCTGCTCGTCGAAAAGCAAGTTCCCTGAGTAACATATAGCCATGACGATCAAGGAAATTTAAAAAAAACAGAAAAATCCTCCTCAGGATAAAGAGAATTCGGCATAACGGTTGTTACGGATTCTCATTTGCGGGCTGAAAGCATAATGGCTTGAAGTCGAAACTTTTTGTCCTATATGTCTGTGCACTTCTTCATTTTCCGGAAAATCCATATGGCGCCGCAAAAAAAACTGCAAGCTGAAAAACTTTGGCCCGGAGCGCATTGACATTTCCTCCCCTTCCCGGCAGAATGCCGGCAGCGGTCAAACCATATTCTGAAACATCGGGAGAGGAAGCAGATGCCGGATACGGTCGGGCGTGAGCCGGAAAACGAAAAAGCAAGGCAAGGCGTGAAACTGCGGCCACTTTTTTTTCTGACCCTGGCGGCGGCCTGCATCCTGCCGTTGCTGCTGTACCGGACCGTAGACGCCGCTGCCCCCGGCCCCCTTGCGGCTGTCCGGCCCCTGAGCCCCTGGCTGCAATGGGCCACGGTGGTCACGGCTTTCGGAGTCAAACCCTTCTACATGATCCTCAGCCTGCTGATCGCGCTGTGGCTGCGCCGGCGGCGCGCAGCCGACCTGACCGCCCTGAAGTGGGCCATGGTTTTCTTTTTCGCCGGCGAACTCTTTTGTGCCGTCAATTACCTGTTTTTCGCTGAGGGCTCATCCCTTGCCGAATACCTGCACATGTTCGGCATGGCCATTGCATTCGGATTCACGGTCCTGGCCGTAGCCGAATTCGCCGACGAGCGCGTCATTCATTTCAGCGCCCCCGGCAAAAGCTGCTCGCTGCTGGCCGCTTGCGGAAAATGTTACAAAAATGCCGATATCGCCTGCAGCCTGAGG
>DATKZA010000148.1:0-9294 GCA_035528155.1 Patescibacteria group bacterium
GCGGGGCATCGCGAAAGCGCCTAATTTTATGTCCGCTGCCGCGGGCGGGATTTGCATTATGACCTTTTTGCCATTGCAAAACATTTGACAGCAATTCGTGATCCCGGGTAACATTACTCATGATAATTTCGTGATCAGCACTGAAGATTTGAAAAATTCAGAAAAAAAGGAGGAGCCGATGATCCATTTATCCGCGTTTGCCAAAACAATGATTTTCCTTGTCATTGTCGGTTGCCATTCATTTTTTGATTGTTCTGCCCAGGATAAAATCCCGTCCGCACATGCAGTGAAGATAAAAATCGACACCTATGTGCAACAGGTAATGAAAAAGTTCGAACTGCCAGGGATCGCCATTGCGGTTGCTCGGGATGGTGAAACCATTTATATGAATGCATTCGGAATGAGAAACGTTGAGACAAAAGAAGCGCTCCAGACCAGGCACATTTTTCATATGGCTTCCGTAGCCAAACCGTTCGTGGCGATGGCCATTGTTCAGTTGGTCGAGCAAAAAAAAATGAACTTGGATGAACCTCTGGTTAAATATCTTCCCTATTTTAAATTGGCGGATGAACGGTATGAGAAAATTACTATCCGGCAGATGCTCAACCATACCTCGGGCATGCCCGATGTCATTGATTATGAATGGGAAAAACCCCAAACGGATGATGGAGCTGCCGAGAGATACGTCCGTAGTTTGAAAAAGGAGAAAATGATTGCTGCCCCGGGAGAGCGTTATCAATACAGCAACATGGCTTATGATGTGTTGGGTGACTTGATTGCGAAAGTTTCAGGGAAACCTTTTGAAGTTTATATGAAAGAGAACATCTTGAATCCGTTGGGGATGACGGAAAGCAGTTTTTTGCTTGAAAACATCAAAAAAGATCTTCGCACATCTCCGCACATTTGGAAATCGAAACCGGTTGTCAGTGAAATCTATCCGTACAATCGTTTCCATGCACCAAGCTCAACCCTCAACTCAAACGTTGTGGAAATGCTACATTGGGCGGAAGCAAACCTCCAACAAGGCAAACCAAATGGAGCACGCCTTGTGAGTGAAGCCAACTATGCGTTGCTGGTACAGCCGTCGGTACGGTTGAGTGAAAAAACAAGTATCGGATTGGGTTGGGTCCTTAGTGAATACCGGGGCCTTTCGACCGTGGAACACAGTGGAGATGACCTGGGATATTGCTGTGACTTTAAGCTGATTCCGCAAAAAAAAATCGGAATCATTGTGGCCAGCAATTATGAACTGACGCCGGTAAGCAGCATACTGAACAGTTTGATCGATATCCTGTTGGGCTTAGACCCGGAAGTGCCGAAGAAATCAGTGGCGTCCTATTTCAGAAGAATTATGGAAAAAGACGGTATCGCGGCCGCCAAGGCGGCCTATCATGAATGGTATAAAAAAGCGCCGGGCGACTATAACTTCGGCCCCCAGGCGCTCAACTCATTGGGATATAGATTCATAAGAAAGAAAGAGATGGCCAAAGCGCTGGGAGTTTTTCTCTTCAACGCCGAACTGTTTCCCGAAAACAGCAATGTCCATGACAGTCTTGCCGAAGCGTATATGGTGACTGGCGATAGCGAACGCGCGATTGAGCATTATAAAAAATCGCTTGAACTCAATCCCGCCAACACCCAGGCAATTGAAATGTTGAAGAAACTGAAAGAAATGAAGAATGACCACTAGCTATCGCAGGGCCGGTCCAGAATCGGCAGTTTCTATTGTTTCAAAAACTTAGCCCCGATTTCCTGATTTTAGCGACATGCTTATGGAGGAATCTGGATGGAATTTAATGAAGCGGTGAAAAAGAGGCGGACGGTAAGGGACTTCCAGGAAAAAGCCGTTCCGGCAGAGGCGGTGCGACGGGCGCTGGCGGCGGGGCTGCGGGCGCCGAGCAACGCCCACCTCAAGAGTTGGCAGTTCATCCTGCTGCGCGACCGGGAAAGACGGGCCCGGGCGGTCATCGAGGGACTGAAGGCCCGGGACATGAAGGACCGTGAGGAGATCGAACGCTTTCTCACGCGTTTCGACCAGGAGGAACTGAAGAGGGTCTATCGCCGCTCGCTGCCCATGCAGCAGAGCATGATGCTGCAGGCGCCCGAGCTGCTGCTGGTCTGCTACCGGATGAAGCCGCTGGCCGAATGCCGCAGCCTCTTCGAGCTGAACCCGCTGGCGTCGGCCTGGATGTGCATCGAGAACATCATGCTGGCCCTGGCCGCCGAGGGGCTGTTCGGCTGCACCTACACCCCCTACGAATCCAAGGGGCTGAAAGAGTTCCTGGGCGTTCCCGCGGGCTACGAGATCGCCGCCGTGATCCCTTTCGGCTATGCCAAGGAACTGCCCGGGGAAAATGAGGATGAAGATCTTGATGCACGACTGCATGTCGACGGCTGGACGCCGGGCGCGCAGGCCGATTGAACTTTTTCTGCTATAATCGCAATCCGAACCAAGGAGGATGCGAATGAAAACCATAGGGCTGCTGGGCGGCTTGCCTGCAGGTGAAATATGATAAGATAGGCGTATCATGAGGCTGCAATATAGAAAACAAATCAGGTTTGCGGAAGACGGCACAGGCAGGGCAGGGAAAGCGGGAAAAGCAGGCGGCAGGGCCCGGGGGCGCCTGGCCATGGCCGCTGCCTTGTGCGCCTGGCTGACGGCGAACCTTTGCCTGGCCCAGGTCGCGGAACAGCAGGTCTGGCCCTACGCGGGCAGCAGCCTGTGGCATTGGGTCATTCCCCGGACCGACCTCACGGCGGAACAGATCGCTGCCGTATTCAAGAAAGCGGTCGCCGAGGAAACGGCCTTCCTGGACAGCAAGTTCGGCGCACCGGTGTTTTTCGCCAAAAAATTCCGCCTGACCAGGGGCAAGGCCGGCAAGAGAAAAGAATACAGGGAGCGGCCCGAAAAAGCCGACAATCTCAGGATCAAGGCCGAATGGCGCAGCGGCTGCCTGAACCAGTATCGCGGCCAGTCTTACTGCTTCATCGCCATGGATGCCGTGCGTGGCGTCGACCTGCATTACCTTCCCAATCCCAGCGGGCTCTTCCCTAAGGCCCCCCCGGGCCGCAACTGGGATGTCAACATCCTGGCCGCGTCCCGCTTCAGTTTTTTCTTCGCGCTGGAGGATACGGCCCGCGCTTTCATCAATGCCGCGGCGTCGCTCCTCGAACAGCGGGGCTTGGCATTGATGTTTTCCCGGTTCGGGCTGATGTGGGAGAACCTGACCCTCGCCCAGGCCACCGATATGGGCAGACCGGTTGGCCAGGGCGTCCTGGTCACCATGGTGGCCCGCTCCGGGCCGGCGGATCGGGCCGGCATCCGGCCTTTGGACGTGATCCTCGAAGTCAACGGTTCCAGGGTTAAAACTTCTCCCATTTTTCCCTGCTGCTGGATGGCATATCTTCCGGGACCAACGCATCGCTGGTCCTGCTGCGGCGCCTGAAAGCCCCGAACACATACCCGGAACAATCTGCCTGGAATACGTTGACCGTGGCAATGGAGACCAGGTAGAAAACTTCCGGGGCCAACTATAGGGAGGGCAAGGAATCTTGCCTGAAAATGACAAAATTGTTACAATAAAATATGAATCCAGCAAAGAGTAATTTTTTAACCAAAAAAACTCATGATATTTTTCTGATTGTCTGGATGGTGTTTTTTATATGCGCCTTGTTTCCGCACATAGCGCGGGCTCAGAGCACAAAAATAAGAATTGTCTCTCCCATTCAAAATCTCTATTATCATGTCCGGGACGATGACGGAACAGCCCCCAAAAAAGGGACCGATGTGATACTTCTTTTTGAAGGGGCTGGTCGCCTTCTCATTTATATTCAAGATTCCAGCGATTTATTGACTCATCTGGGAAGCTGGTCTTATCAGGCAGGAAAACTAAACCTGGATATTAATGCCGAATACCTGTCCGTCCATAGCCGCTTCGCTTTTGATCTGCAACAAAGACGCGTCAACCTGCCATTTCGTTTTTTTTCCGAAGGGCGGGGCAGCTCAACCTGGGAGTGCAAGCCCGTGTCTTTGGAAAACACGGTGCGTTTAGTTTTCCGCGGGGCGGTTTTAAATGAAACCCAGCCTTTGAAAACCGAGGAGGCTGTTAGTCATGCGGCGGAGTACGCTAGGGCAGTCATTCGGATTTTTCAAGAGAACAAAACCGTCAGGACTTCTCCTTTACTGTCCCTGGACATGCTGGCAACTCCACTCTACGCGCAAGACCCTTTCCAATTTTATGTAAACCTCCCCGTTAAAATTTCACCCTTTAAAAATGGCATTCGCCTGCATTATTTGGACGGCAGTTCAGCTGAAATTCTGTTGTTTGGCTGGTCCCCACCACCGATCAATCACTTGATTCTGAAACCGGCCAGACTGGTCAATGATCCGCGCGTGCATTTGAATGCCGAATCCAGCGGCAATAGCCTCTTTGACCCGGACAGCAAGACCGCTCTATATATTTCTCCTTTTGAAAGTACTCAGGTTATCAACTGGTGGGATGGTGTTCTGCATGGAGCCAAAGGGACTGGTGTGGTTCCCAAAATCGCCGGGGTTAGTATGGCTTGGAACACAATCGAGGCTATCATAAAAAAAAGGGGCTACAACACCTACTCCCTGATTGATGGCCAAGTCACGGTGGAAAAACTGATCAAGAAGCTGGTAGACCTGAAGAATCCGGGGATTGTCATCCTCTATTCCCATGGCAGCGCGGAAGGTTCGTTAGCAACCGCTGAGAGATTGACAAATTCCAATGATGTCGGAGCCGCCAAACGGCAATTTGAGCAGGTAAAAAAGCGTTTGCGTGCCGCTGGACATGGGCGGTTGCTGGATATGGATGGCGTGGGCATCATATCTGTGGAACTGGGTCTTAAAGTGCCATTGGATTGCGCATGGTTTGTCGCGGTCAAACCTCCGTTCTGGAAATATATTCAATCTTTGACCGCTCTAAATGTTTCCTTTAAAAAATCATTTTTTTACATGTCTGCTTGTTTTACTGACCAGAAGCCGAATCTGCGTGAAGCTATTCGGGCCAAGGTCTATTTTGCCTGGAACGACGCGACTCCACCCGATCTGTCCGGTGCGATCATGGTGTACTTGATTTCCCAACTGTCCCGACCCACCCATTCAGCTGAAGAGGCATATTATAACTTGGTACGGGTGGTCAACACCAAGCAGATCATCTACAAGGAAGATCGGTTGCTGAATGGACAAATCCCGGCCAGCGCTAAAGAAAAAGGTAGACCCCAATCCCCGCTGTTCGCCAAACCGGGGCAATATATTTTCAATGGTTATGGCTTGGATGGGAGGCAAATGATTCAATATTCGGGGAATGGTTGGTTGAATCCCAAACTAGTAGATGTGGGGCAAATCTGGTGGCTGGTATTTGCCGGCCGTTGGGGCCAAAACGCGACCCAGGGAGCAAAGAACCTTTCGGATTGTTTCAGCCAATTCTGGAAAAAAAAACAATTGGGACGCTTAAAAAGTCCTTTTTGTAATTCCGCCAACAATGGGAAGCCGCCCAAGGAAGCTGAAGTAGCCTACGCGGTTTACTTGCTGACCGGGGAAAAGCCCGGCGGCTATTCTGGTTTGTGGATCCCCCGCTGGACCCTCAACGAGACCAGAGAATAAATCATTCCCCCGGATAAATTCCAGCCGGCCAACTGATAAAAGATAGGAAAAAACATATTGGGTCAGAACTACAACGACTACTGCCAATCGGTCCCCCGCTGGTGGATCGCTTGCAAACCATTTAAATAGAAGATCTTGGGGAGGAATTGTTAAAAAAATCGAATTAAAAGAGAAAAAGAAATTGGAATTTTAACAATGACAGACCGGAGGTTTTCGTGATAACACTTGCAGCGCGGGCAAACATTGTCGAGGTGTCACTGGCCAACATCGACCAGCACCCTCAGGCCATCTGTTTCATCAATCCGCAGCACCCTCTTTATCCAAAAAAAATTGCCTGGCTTGGGGAGCAATACCGCCACGGCTTGAGGATCAAGCTGCTGTATTTGCAGGGCGAGAAGCGGCCTGTCGGTTTCATCGAATCCGTGCCGGGCGAATCCTGCTGGCGGGCGGTGAATGTAAAAGGTTACCTGTTCATCCACTGCCTGTGGACGACCGGCAAAAAATATCAACACCTCGGGCTTGGAACCCTGCTGCTGCAAGCGGTCGAAAAAGATGCCGCGAGCATGCTAGGGATTGCCGCCATAGCCAGCGATGGATCGTTCATGGCCGGCAAGGAGATCTTCCTGAAAAACGGTTATGAATTGATAGCCGAATCGGGTACGGAGCAGCTGCTGGTCAAGCGTTTCAAAAAGGGTGCGCCGCCCGCCATCAACGATTGGCGTGCCGAACTGAAAAAATACAAGGAATTGTCGATCGTCTATGCGAAACAGTGTCCCTGGGTGGCCCGCTTCATCGAGGAGGCGCGGCCCATCTTCGAAAAATTCAATTTGCAACCCGTTGTCACCGAGCTCAAGACCGCCGCCCAGGCCCAGAAAGCGCCGTCCCTTTACGGAGTCTTCAATTTGATCTATAACGGCAGGTTGCTGGCCGATCGATACATATCCACCACCCGCTTGGCAAATATTCTGAAAAACATCATACATTGTAGCGAGGAATACTGAGGGAAGACTGGGGCCGTAAGGCGTTGCAAGCAAAAAAAACGGCTCAAGGAGATGCGATGAAAAAATTGATGTTCATTTTCTTTGGGGGACTTCTGGCCATTGGTTTTGCGGGCTATTTTGTCTTTTCCGGCCAATGGCTGCGGTACGTTTTTGCTCACCTTGGTGGATTGGGGATCATGGGTTTCCTGGGATTGTTGGCGGGAACGATCGCTGCGCACAAAGGATACAGTTTTAAGCGGGCTTTTTTACTGGGATTCGCGCTGCCTACCCTTTTGGGCATCATTGCCGTTGCGATCGTTCATCTTTCGGGAGGAAGGGGGTGCGGCGGAATCGTCAGCTTGGCTGGCGCTTTCCTGGTGATCATCCTTTATTGTTTCGCCAAAAACAAAAATGCCGGCAAACCGAGCGGATTATAGGAACTGGGGACGGCGGCCAAGGAGGTGTCGGTTGAGAAGCAAATCGTTGAAAATAGGCGTGGCGGTTTTTTTGGTTTTCCTCATCGGTGCTTACGCATTTTTTTTCCTGAGAAACATGAACCGTGCCGTTTTCGCCGACGGGGTATTGACGGTCAAGGACGTTCGCTACGAGATGGCGGCGATCCCCGCCGGTGGTGAGTTTACGGCACGAAATGACCTGTGGGTGTAAAATAGGTTAAAAACATAAGCGGAGGATACTTTCATGCCAACAGTCTTCAAAATTGGCATATGGAACGCCTGGCTGTTCATGAGTGTTTTCATATTCCAGATGATCGTAATTTTTTTCATAGACAAGCAAGCGTGGAAAAGGAGTCACGTTCCAGATGAGGCAAGCCGGAACAGGCTTGAAAGCTATGCGGGTATTGCAGGTAATATCGTCTGGTTGGTGGCTATGATCTATTCTGTTTTTCTGCCTTTCCGACTTGGGACCGTCTGGTTTTATGTTGGCCTTACTGTTTTTTTAATCGGCCTGCTATTCATAACCATTGCTACTTGTAATTTCATTAGTACACCCGAGCAGTTAATTACAAAAGGAGTTTATCGGTTTTCACGGCATCCAATGTACTTGGCTTCCTTTTTCATTTGTTTGGGTTCCGGCATGGCCGGCGGGTCATGGCTATTTGTATTACTTAGCTTAATGCTGGCATCGTGTTTTTATCTTGAGGCGCTGGTCGAGGAAAAATATCTTTTAAGCGTATACGGCAATGCCTATGAAGATTATATGACCGGAACTCCGAGAGTATTGGGAATTTTCAAGAAATAACGAATATGATTCCGGGGATAATGCGAAGTTGTATGAAATTTATTTTAATCGTCTAACATGAGGTCCACGAGCATGAAAATACTGGTGATCGGCGGGACGGGATTGGTGGGAAGTCATTTGCTGCCAAGATTGGTTGAAAACAACCATGAAGTGTATGCCCTTACCCGAGCGGCAAACAAAATTGACAGGATTAAAAAACTGGGTGCTCACGGTATTTTGGGCGACATAAGAAATCCTCAGGCATTTAAAAAAGACCTGCCGGCCGGACTTGCTATAATTGTATTGCTGGCCATGCCCAACGTGAGACCCGGGCACAGAATGACCGGGAGGCGCAAGGCGGAATTGCGGCAGGAAACCAATGATTTTTTCCGCAATTCCATGGATCTGGCAATTCACTATGATATTCCCGTCATTTTGCCCGGAGGAACAAGTTACCGGACGGATAAAAATGAAATTGCAGATGAAACCTGGCCGATTTCAAGGATTGGTCTCACAGAAATCGGCAAAGATACGGACGAAATGGTAAACCAAGCCATGCAAGCGAATCATCCCAAGGTCATTCAGCTTATATATGGGAAAATTTACGGCAACGGCGGACTGTTCCGTTTTATGTACGAGATGATGGCCAAGGGGCGAAGCAAAATTATAGGCAGGGGCGAAAGCTTCATTCCCAACATTCATGCCGGCGATGCGGCGGCGGCGATCATCAAGGCCATTGAAAAAATGCCTGTCGGTGAAAAATTCATCATCGCCGACGACACGCCGGTGACCCAAAAAGACTTTACGATCCGCATGGCCGAATTGATGAATCAAAAGCGGCCGGGGCACATTCCGGGATTTATCATCAAGTGGGTTTTGGGGAAGGATTTTTATGAAATAGTGCGCATGAATTGCCGAGTATCCAATGCCAAGGCAAAAAAAATATTGGCTTGGCATCCTGAATATCCGTCTTATGAAAATGGCTTGCCGGTAACGATCAAGGAAATGAAAGAAAAGGAAAATTACTTTGACTGACATGCGCGCATTTGATGTGTGAAGCTTCGAATGCATTGGGTCAGGCTTGCATTATGACAATTTGTGTTTAGAAAAAACCGGTGACGGATAGTAATAAAAAAAACTTTTCAGAGTCGGGAACTGATTTTATTTTCATTATTGATATAATTCAAATTCAGCCAAAGGAGAACGACAATGAAAACCATCGGCCTTTTGGGTGGCATGACCTGCGAGTCATCGCTGGTCTACTACAAACTGATCAATAAAATAACCAGGGAAAAGTTGGGAGGCAACCATTCGGCCGAAAGTGTCATGGTCTCGGTCGATTTCGCCAAAGTTGAGCCCCTGATGGAGAAGGGCAAATGGGACGATGTGCTGGCGGTCATGATCAAAGCTGCCAAGGATATCGAGAACGGCGGCGCCGATTTCCTG
>DATKZA010000149.1:0-34665 GCA_035528155.1 Patescibacteria group bacterium
ATTGTTAACCCCATTGCTGACACCTCGCTCACCAGGCCTCTTGCCTGATGCTTTTGATGTCATTTTCCTACTTTTCAGGTAGTTTTTTTCATGAGGCAACGAATCGCCTTTCAGGTAGATTTTTAGATGAGGCAATAAGGAGTCCCTGCCGGCGGCGGCAGGAGAATGTCTTCCTGATCAGCCGGAAATAGCGCGAACCGGGAGCTCGAGCCATGTTGACAGCCGGGGGGAGAATGCTATACAATAGCCGGGCGCGGTGAGTGTAGCTCAATGGTAGAGTGTCGGATTGTGGATCCGATCGTTGCGGGTTCGAATCCCGTCACTCACCCCAATTCAACCGAAAACAGCCCTCCAAAATTGCTCGCTTATCTGAAAAAAATTATATGGCGGCCGATTGTTGGAAAAGAATCCATGATTTGTAATATCCCTAAGTATCAAAAGACCAGCGGCCATTTTTTTTTGATTGCGGCCAGATCTTTGTCCTTGGCGATGTAACTTTCCACATAGCCGCATTGGCCGCAGACGAAATTGTTCAGTACGGCCATCCGGAGAAGCGAAACCGGGATGGTGTTGCTGTGTTGCATTCCCGACTTGTTGGACACCGAACTGCCGCTATAGATCTCCTTTCCCCCGCAGCGGGGGCAAACGCCTTTTTTCATGGTTCCTCCTTGGTGAGCTGCGATCCGGGCTGGGTCGGGGCCGCCGGCGCTTTTTTACGGCGCCGGCCGATGGCCTCGTGCAGGATGGATTCGATCTGGCCGTTGACGCTACGGAAATCATCGGCGGCCCAGCGTTCCAATTCTTCCCACATCTCCTGGCTGAGGCGCAGCAGGAATGACTTCTTTGCAGGCATGGCCGGATGGCGGATCGCTTATTTATACAGGGTGCCGGTATTGATCACAGGCGTGACTTCGGCCTCGGCGCACAGTACAACCAACAGGTTGCTGACCATGGCCGCCTTGCGTTCCTCGTCCAGGTTGACCACTTTTTTGCTTTCCAGATCTTCCAGCGCCATTTCCACCATGGAAACCGCGCCGTGGACGATCTTGCGGCGGGCGGCAATGATAGCTTCGGCCTGTTGACGGCGCAGCATGGCGGAGGCGATTTCCGGCGCGTAGGCCAGGTGGGTGAGCCGGGTTTCATCTACCCGTACTCCGGCCTTGGCCAGCCGCTCCTGGAGTTCCTTTTTTAAAACCATGGCCACTTCGTCCATGCCGCTGCGCAGGGTCATTTCCTCCTCCTCGCCGTGATCATAGGGGTAGCAATTGGCCAGGTGGCGCAGGGCCGCATCGCTCTGGATCTTGACGTAGTGTTCGTAATGGTCGACGTCGAACAGGGCGTGGGCCGTGTTTTCGACATGCCAGACCACGACCGCGGCGATCTCAATGGGGTTGCCGCGTTTGTCATTGACCTTCAGCTTGTCAATTTCGAAATTGCGGATGCGCAGGGAAAGGGTATAGATGGAACGCGGATAGGTGAGTTGCAAGGGGTTGGTCCAGTGAAATCCGTCACTGCGCACCGTCCCCTTGTACTTGCCGAAGAGCACCAGCACCTTGGCTTCGTTGGGCTGCAATGTGAAATACCCCATGGGCAGGATCATGCTGACCGCAATAAGTAATATGCTTTGGACGACAATTCCTATCAAGGACCAGCTGTTGGCCAGCGCGGAATTAAAAAACAGCCAAATAAGTGTGACAAGCAGCAACGCATGAATGCCAACCACAACCCAGCCCTTGCTTGAACGCCCTTGTTTTTCGTTTGTCATGAAAGCCTCCTTATAGCAAATAAATATCAAAGTGATATCATTGATATATCATTACATTTTCCTCCTGTCAACAAAAAAAATATTTATCATGTGAATTTGAGGTGTTACTTGTAAACAATTTACCCGTTTTGATTGTCTTGCTTTTGCCAAACAGTCCCGCCAGTAGATGCGGGGTTGGTTAAATGTGAGCGGAGGAGAGCAATGGCGCGCGTTGAAAAGAGAATTTTCATGGCCGGTGCTTTTGGCTGCGGTTGGCACGCGAATTGCTCTTTCATTTTTGCATGTGACCACACATTACAATTTTAGGCATGTACTTATGACCAAAAGAAAAGAAAGAAGAATAAACAAAAGCCTCCTGGTCGATATCAGCCAGAACGGATTTGACCAGATGGGCGTTACCGTCAATGTCTCCCGCCGGGGAATGTGCATTGCTACGACCGAAGTTTTCCCTGCTCACAGCGAGCTTTGCATCTTGATCGCCGCGGCCGATGACATTTACCCCGTCACGGGCGTGGTGGTCTGGAACATGAAAAATGGGTTTGCCAGCAAAGACAATGTGCCGGCCGGGTTGGGTATCAAGATACGTGCTGCAGGTCCCGAATATTACAAATTTATCGCCGCCATGAAAAAAAATAATAGGATATCCATGAAAAAGCGATTTGCATGCTGAGTTTTTTGTAATATCCAGTGGTTTTGCCCGATTTTATTGGATTTAACATTTATCTTTTCTTTACAGCCACGAATATTTAATATAAAATCTGAATTCTTCAATCATTTTTCCCAAGGAAAAAACACATGGACAGAAAACAATGTTATGAAAGCATTATCGACGTGATCGGCAATACACCAATGGTTAAATTGAAGCATGTGGCCAGTGATGTTCCCGGCGAGGTTTTTGCCAAGCTGGAATTCCTGAATCCCATGGGCAGTTGCAAGGACCGCATTGCCCGCTACATGATCGAGAAAGCGGAAAAAGAGGGGAAAATAAAAAAAGGCGACCTGATCATCGAAAATTCTTCGGGCAATACTGCCATGGGCCTGGCCTTGATCGCCATTCAAAAGGGCTATCGGCTGAAGGTGGTGGTCCGCGACCGCATCAGCCGGGAAAAGCTTGACCAGTTAAAGGCGTTGGGAGTCGAAATCCATATGGTGGACAGCTCCCTGCCGCCCGAATCCCCCTACAGCTACAACAATGTCACGCCGCTCATGGCTCGCGAAACGCCCAACTGCTATTTTCCTGACCAACACAACAACCGCGACAATAATGAAGCCCATTACCTGGGCACGGGCCCGGAGATCTGGGAGCAGATGGGAGGGCGGATCGATTATTTCGTCGCCGGCATCGGCACCGGCGGTACCATTGGCGGCACGGCCCGCTTCCTGAAGGAAAAAGACCCCAAGATTCAGGTTGTGGCCGTGGACCCCGTTGGCTCGGTTTTTTACGAGTATTTCCACAAGCGCAGGAAAGTCAAACCCGGTCCCTATCTCCTGGAAGGTCTTGGCGATGAATTTCTGATCCATTGCGCCGATTTCAGCGTCATCGACGACATGGTGCAGGTGACCGACAAGCAGGCTTTTCAAGGAGCAAGGGAATTGGCCCGGCGCGAAGGGATATTGGGCGGGGGATCATGCGGCGCGGCCCTTTGGGGGGTACGGCAGCTGGCAAAAAAGATCGGACGCCCGGCCCGCATCGTCACTATTTTTCCCGATGGCGCCTCCCGCTACCTGAGCACGATCTACAATGACGATTGGCTGGAAGAAAAAGGTTTGCGATAGAAATTCCTGAAAATCCGCCTGCCGATCAAGGATTCCTGCAAGTTATCGAGAACTTTTTTGTTTCATTTTCGTATTTGAATTGTTAACTGGAGGCACCGGATGAAAAATTTTCTTGTTATCTTCATGTTTGTTTTCATGCTGAATCTGCCGAACCTGGCCCAGGATCGGGAGAGCAAATCCCTCTCTCTGGATGAAGTGATCGAGCAGGCTTTGAAAAACAATCTCGACTTGCAGATCGAGATGTCCAACCCGGAAATATCCCGGGCAATCCTGGACAAGAATTCCGCCATATTCATACCGACCCTGACCCTCGATTTCAGCCGCGGTTCGAACACTACTCCCAGTTCCAGTATTTTCACCGGAGCCGATATCGAAAAAGCCGATTCGGGAGCACTGGCACTCACCCTATCCCAGAGATTGCTCCTGGGTGGCAGCCTCAATATCCAGTTGGACAATTCACGCAATTCGACCAACTCGGTTTACAGCAACATCAACCCCCGCTACAATTCACAGCTCAAATTCACCCTGGTTCAGCCCCTGTTGAAGAATTTCGGGCTCACGGCCACCAAGCGCAACATCTATGTCGCCCGCAACAACAAGGACAGTTCGCTCTTTGCCCTGAAACAGCAGGTGATCAACCTGATCTACCAGGCCGAAGAAGCGTATTGGAACCTTGTCTACTCGCACCAGAACCTCGCGGTCAAGGAGAAATCGCTGCAGCTGGCCAAGGACCTGCTCAAGCAGAACGAGATCCAGGTCAAGGTGGGCGTCTCAGCGCCCATGGATATTCTGACCGCCCAGGCCGAAGTGGCGGCCAGGGAAAGCGAGTCCCTGCAGGCCCGCAGCCAGATCCAGACCTATGAAGAAAATTTGCGCCGCATCTTGAATATCAGCCAGATGCCCGAAGCCATCATCCCCCGGGACAAGCCGCTGTTCAGCCCGGT
The DNA here is from genome assembly GCA_035528155.1 of Patescibacteria group bacterium. GTDB lineage: Bacteria > Acidobacteriota > Aminicenantia > UBA2199 > UBA2199 > UBA2199. The sequence continues at coordinate 4,486 of DATKZA010000149.1, forward strand.
GCAGGTCGATTTCAACCAGTTCCTGCTTGAAGCACTGCAGAAACGGCCCGACATTGAGCAGGTGCGGCTCAACCTGAAGAGCAAGAACATCGATGTCCGCTATTTCCGCAACCAGCTGCTTCCCAACCTGCAGCTCATCGCATCCTATTTCACAAAAGGATTGAGCGGTACCCCGCAGGACGTGGATTTCAGCCTTCTGCCCACCGGCTCGGTGGTCAGCGATATCGGAGGCAATTTGAGTGATTCGCTGCGGGACGCGTTGAAAGACCTTTATAGCAATTACTCCATCGGCCTGCAGTTGTCTATCCCGCTTTTCAATACGTCGGCCCGGGCCGACCTGGTCCAGGCCCGCTTGAACCTGGAGCAATCCCTTCTGCTTCTGAAGAAAACCGAGAGCACCATCTATTCCGAGGTCAAGCAGATCATCATGGACCTGGAAACCACTGCCAAGATCGTCGAAGCCAACCGTATTTCCCGCGAGCTGGCCGAGCAAAAACTGGTCGCCGAACAAAAAAAGCTGGCGGTCGGCCTTTCGACCAATTACCTGGTTTTGCAATACCAGCGCGATTTTTCCAATGCCCAGATCGCCGAACTGAAATCACTAATCGATTACAACCTGGCCCTTTCCCGGGTCAACAAAGTGCTGGGCACAACCCTGGAAAAACACCAGATCGTATTCAGTGAAATGTTGCTGAAAAAATAAGCCGGGAAGTCTGTTTTTCGCTTGCAGTTTACAATTCTATTCTTTTCTGTTAAAATATACTCTCATTTCGCATAAATAAGAGGAGGAAATTGTGAGTATTACCAAGGAAACCAAGGAGAAGCTGATCAGCCGTTTTAAGATAAACGACAAGGATACGGGTTCATCCGAAGTACAGGTATCCATTTTAACCGAGAGGATCAGGAACTTGACCGAGCATTTTAAAACCCACAAAAAGGACAACCATTCCCGCAAAGGCTTGTTGACGATGGTGGCAACGAGAAAAAAGCTTTTGAACTACTTGCGCAAGACCGATTATGACAAATATTTGAAAATCATCCAGGAACTGGAATTGAGAAAGTAAATTCACTCAGGAGATATATATGCAAAAAACAATCCAAATCGAAATAGAGGGTTCTACCTTAAAAATTGAACTTCACCGCTGGGCCCAGCAGTCGAACGGTTCGGCCCTGCTCACCTACAAGGACAACATGGTGCTGGTCACCGCCAATATGCGCGAAGAGGAAAAAGCCGCCCAGGATTTCCTGCCGCTCATGGTCGATTTCAGGGAAAACACCTACTCGGCGGGAAAAATTCCCGGCGGTTTTTTCAAGCGGGAAGGCAAGCCGTCGGAAAAGGAAGTACTGCTTTCCCGGCTCATCGACCGCCCGATCCGTCCTCTTTTCGCTGAAAACTACCATCACGACACGCAGGTCATCGCCATGCTGCTGTCCGCCGATTTCAGCATCGACTATGATGCCATGGGCATTATCGGCGCTTCCGCGGCACTGGTCTCTTCCACCATTCCCTTCAGCACTCCCCTGGGTGCGGTCAAGATCGGCTGGAAAAACGATGAGTATTTCATCAATCCCGGCCAGGATATTCTGAAAGGATTGGAAATGGTGCTGCTGGTGGCCGGAACCGAGCAGGAAGTGGTCATGCTGGAAGCCAGCGGCAATGAATTCTCTGATGACGTGTTCATGGAAGGGTTGCGCCGGGCCAAGGAAGTGATCGCCAAGATCTGCCAGGCGCAAAAAGAACTGCTGAATCCCGAAAAAATGGTCGTGGCCTCCAAACCGGAAACCGCGGCTTTGGTGGATGAATTCCACGGCAAGTTCGCCGTCCAGATCCGTGATGCCATTTTCACCCAGGATCGCGTGCTGCGCCGCCTGAAGATCAAGGCCATTCAGGAAGAGATCATGCAAGGCAAGGAAGACGAAGGGGAAATCGCCAGGATCAAGGGGGCTTTTGAAAAGGTGGAAGCCCAGATCTTCCGCCAGACCCTGCTCCAGGAAAAGAAGCGAACCGACAACCGCGCTTATGATGAGATCCGGGCCATTTCCATTGAATTGGGCATCCTGCCCCGGGTCCACGGCTCGGCGGTATTCACCCGCGGCGAAACCCAGTCGCTTTCGACCGTGACCCTGGGTTCCGAAGACGATGCCCAGAGGCTGGATAACCTGAACGGCGATGAAACCAAGAAAAAATTCCTGTTGCATTACAATTTCCCCCCCTTTTCGGTCGGGGAGGTCAGTTTCCTCAGGGGAGCCGGGCGTCGCGAGATCGGCCATGGCAATCTGGCTGAAAAATCCCTGAGCAAAGTGATCCCGGACAGCGAGAGTTTTCCCTATACCATCCGCGTGGTTTCCGACATAATGGAATCCAACGGCTCCTCCTCCATGGCCACGGTTTGCGGCGGCACACTGGCCCTGATGAACGCCGGCGTGCCCATCAAGGCGCCGGTGGCCGGCATCGCCATGGGGCTGGTCAAGGAAGGGGATCAGTTCGCGGTTCTAACCGATATCGCTGGCTATGAAGATCATTTCGGCGACATGGATTTCAAAGTCGCCGGCACCGAAAAAGGCATCACCGCCATTCAGCTGGACATCAAGATCAAGGGGTTGACCGACGAGATCATTCGCCGCACCATTGAGGATGCCCGCAAGGCATATTTGTTCATTCTGGCCAAAATGAAGTCGGTGATCGCCGTTCCTTCAGAAAAGCTTTCCGAATATGCTCCGGTCATACTGACCATGATGATCCCCGTAGACAAAATCAGAGATTTAATCGGCCCGGGCGGGAAAAACATCAAAGAACTCGTGGCCACTTACAGCGTCAAGATCAATGCCGAAGATGACGGCAAAGTCTCTATCGCCGCAGCCAACCGTGAATTGGGGGAAAAAGTGATCGCCCGCATCGAAGCCATGACCGGATCTCCTGAAGTCAACAAGATCTATAACGGCAAGATCAACCGCATTGAAGATTACGGGCTGTTTGTGGAAATTATGCCCGGCGTGACCGGACTGTTGCACGTGTCGGAAATTTCCAACCGCCGCATCCGCGATGTCCGCCAGGAATACAAACTGGGTCAGATGATCGAAGTAAAGGTTTTGACCCTGGATCGCGACAATAAGATGAAACTGAGCCATAAGGTTCTGGAAAATCAGCCGCGCGACGGCGAAAACTGAAAAACGATTTGTTCCGTGCCCGGCTGGGAGGCGTGATCATGCAGGATCGCCATATAGGCAAAAATAGCGGCTGCTCCCCGGTTTTTCTCAAGAGTGCCGGCTACCAGCGCGGCTTCACCTTGATCGAGGTCATCACCGTGACCGTGATCATCGCCATTCTGGCCGTGGCCGCCATTCCCCTGGCCTACAACGCATTTCAACATGAAAAAGAGATCGATCTGCGTCGGGCTTTGCGCACCCTGCGCACGGCGATCGACGCCTACAAGAAATTTGTCGAGGAAAACAAGATCGAAGTGGACGAGGATACCTACGGCTATCCGGAAAAATTGGAGCAGTTGGTCTCGGGATTTGAATACAAGAATAAGAAAAACAAGACCCGGCTGGCCAAATTTTTGCGCCGCATCCCTTTGGACCCGATCAACCGCTCTTACAATTGGGGGCTCAGTTCCTATCAGGACAAACTCGAATCCCGCCGCTGGGGCGGGCAGAATGTTTGGGACGTCTACTGTGACTCAAATAAAAAGGCCCTGGACGGCACCTATTACCGCGATTGGTAAGGGTCCGTTTTCTACTCTGATCCGGCCAATGTCCGGTCAGAAGCTCAGGTTCAAGCCGACGGAAAAATCCAAACCTTTGGCCAGGGGAATGTCAGGATCGGCATTGGCGAAATAAGCGCGATCGAACAGGTTGGCAATTTTCAAAAACACGAACAGCCGGTTGGAAAAATAACAACCGGCTTTGACATCGGTGACGCTGTAGGCAGGAATTGCGGTTTCCGCCGGGCCCGGGCGCTTCACGGCCGCTGAGCCCAGCCAATTCACTTCACTCCAAAACCTGCCCAGCCAATATTTCACCCCCAAAAACAACTTGGCGCTGGGAATGTCGTTGAGGGGTTTTTCGCTGACCGTGCTTCTGCCTTGATAGTAGAAGGCGTTGCTGAAAATCTCCAGTTTTTTCAAAGGATAAAACTGAAATTCCAGCTCCAGGCCCCGGATGCGGCCTTGCTCGATGTTATCGTAAGTGTAGGAAGTGTCGTTCAGCGGGAATTTCTCGATCATGTCGCGCACAGAGTATTGGAAGAAGTAGGCGCCAAGGAAAATGTTTTTACGGTGGATCTTCAAACCGGCGTCGAGGTTCAGGCTCTTTTCCGGTTTCAGACCGGAGTTGCCGATGATGGAGCTGCGGCCGGTGATGCCGGTGTAAAACGCCTCGCTCAATGATGGCAGGCGGTAGGCGGTACCGACGTTGAAAAATAGGGTCAAAGAATCCTTGATTTTTCTGGTAATGCCCAAAAAGAAAGCCGGTGCCCAGGAAGATTTTTTCAGAAAAACGCCGTCAGAAATGGCATTTCTCGAAAATGTTCCCAGGCGGACACCTCCGACCAGATCAAAATCGGCCAGGCCGGAATAATCCAGCGTGGCGTACATTCCCAGATCATTGCGTCTGCCGTTTTTAACGGGAAGCGAACCGCTGTCGAAAATGCCGTTTTTCCATGTTTCGTTTTCCATATCGACGTTGGCCCGGCCGTAATAATCGACGCCGAACTGGTAGGAAAGATGGCTATCCAGGCTTTTCTTAAAGGTGGTGCGAACGCCGAAGTCCAGGGCGCAGTTTTTTGCTATATCGACTTGCTTGGCGGATTGTTTGATTTTGTCGAGTTCATAATTGTTGGGATTAAGAAAAAGGGAAAAATTCAGGGAGCTGTTCGCACTCAGGGTATTTTCGCGGTATGCGATGTTCAGAAGGTTGATGTTTTCCAGTGGATAAAACGATGAAACGGCCGGATCGTTTGCTCTTTCGGGCTTGCCGATATCCCGGCCCGCTGATTTCAAAAAGCTGAGGCTGAAGCTGCGTTTTTCGGTTTCGTAACCGGCAATCAGGTTTCCTGTGTAATAGCGGTACCCGGAGTTCAGCATCCTTTCTCCAGCTGCGGAATAATCGTCGGCTTGAGAAATTTGCATGGCGGCGAGCACGGAATAAGGCCCGAATTTTTGTTTTAGCGAAAAGCCGCCATTCAATTTTTGGTCGGCCGAATGGCTGCTGATGTTCATGGTGGCAAATCCGGGCTCGGCATTTTGGGCATCACGGGGTATGATCTGAATCACGCCGCCGATGGCATCGGAACCATAGAGAACCGAGGCCGCCGAACGCACGATTTCGATCTGTTGGACGAGTTCGGGCGGATAAAATTGCGCCGAAGCGCCGGCACTGCGGTCGCTGGTGATACGCGCCCCAGCGGCCAGCAGCAGGATGCGCCGCCGGGCCAGGCCGCGGATGCTGGGGGTGACCGAAACACCGCCCTTGCCGATGAAATGTACACCCGGCGAGTTTTGCATGGCCTGGACGATGGTTTCGGATTGGTTTTCCCTTATCTCGATCTTGGAAACAACACTCTGGGCGAAGGGCACGGAAATGGCTTTTTCCGCCTCATTCAGGGCAGTGACGGTCACATCCTCCCGGAGCAGTTTCAAGGGGATGAGATACACTTTCATGTATGGCGTGCTTTCCTTTGCGCTGACGTACCTTTTCTCAGGGTAGTGCAGCGGGGTTTCAAAGTACAGTTCCAAAACCGATTCGCTTGCGTCGACCGTAAAATCGAATTCGCCTTTTTCATTTGAAACCAGCAAGCCTCCGCCGGGGGCGATGCGGATCTGTACGCCAGGCAGCGGGCGGTTGTAAATATCCTTGACCGTGCCGTGGATTTCCACTCCCGCCAGGGGCAGGGCAAGAAGCATCACCAGCAGGACAGAGTGCAACCTTTGTTTGTTTTTGCGCATGTTTCCCTTTTTTCTTTTTACGTGCGCCAACCATTTTTGTTTCTCACCAAGGTGGTTGTGCATGGATTTTGAATTTGCTATCATGGGATTCGGGAGGAAACGTGTACGTCCTGGGCATCGAGTCGTCCTGCGATGAAACGGCAGTGGCCGTGGTCGAAAGGGGCGAAAAAAATACTGTGCGGGCCGAGCAGATCAAATCCCAGGTCGACCTGCATTCTCCTTATGGCGGGATCGTGCCGGAAATCGCCGCCAGGACGCACTGTGAAGCGATCGATCTGCTAACCAACCGGGCGTTGCGCCAGGCCGGGGTCGGTATCGAAGACATCGAGATTTTGGCGTTGACCCTGGGGCCGGGGCTGGTCGGCTCCCTGCTCATCGGCTTGGCATTCGCCAAGGGGCTGGCCCTGGTCCACGACCTGCCGCTGATCGCCGTGGACCATATCGCCGCACATATCGAGGCTCCCTTCATCAGCCATCCTGAGATCGCCTATCCGCTCCTGGCCCTGGTGGTTTCCGGAGGTCATACTTCGCTTTTTTACCTGGAGGAGAAATTCAATGGCCGGGTGATCGCCAAGACACGCGACGATGCCGCCGGCGAGATCATGGACAAAGTGGCCAAGCATTTCGGCCTGGGTTATCCGGGCGGACCGCTTCTCGACGAATTGTATAAAAAAGGCGATCCCAAAAAGTTCACTTTTAAAAAACCACGCATGAGCGACGGTGGCGCTGATTTTTCCTTTTCCGGATACAAGTCGGCATTGCTGCGCCAGGCCCAGAATCTGAACGTCCAAACCGGCAGCCAGGATTTTTACGACCTGCTGGCCTCATTTTTAAGCGCCTTGGTCGAATATCTGCTGGCCAAGACCCTGGCCGCTGCCAAAAGCCTGCCAGTCCGCTCGTTGATCGTTTCCGGAGGCGTCAGCCGCAATTCTCTCCTGCGCCGGCGCTTCAGTGAGGAATGCGGCCGGCTGAATGTTCCGCTGTATCTGGCCGAACCTCGTTATTGCACCGATAATGCCGCCATGATCGCCTGGCTTGGTTATGAAAAATATCGGGCCTATCCCGACCTGAACTATTTTGACCTCTATCTCAATTCTTATTCCCGCGCTCATTTCCGGGAAAGCGGCAGACACCGTTGAGTTCTATTTTCCCGGGCACTGCCGGCGCACGGCCTCGGGCAGGTTCTTGTTGCCGTAGGCGCGGTCGAAATGGGCGCTGAACTCAGCGGCTAGTTTCTGGGCCCTTTTCTCAAACGCCTCTGCGTCTTTCCAGGTGTTTTTGGGTTGGAGGATTTCAGCCGGGACATCAGGGCAGGAGGCGGGGATGCTGATGTGAAAGGTAGGCTCTTCTGTGTAGGCGGCCCGGTCCAACTCGCCGTTCAAGACCGCGCGAATAATGGCCCGGGTGATGTTGATGTCCATGCGTTTCCCCTCCCCATACGGTCCGCCGCTCCAGCCGGTGTTGACCAGGTAGACCTGGGTGCGGTGCTTTTTGATCTTTGCGCCCAACAGGGACGCGTAGTCATTGGGATTGCGCGGCATGAATGGCTGACCGAAAAAGCGGGAAAAGGTCGAAAGCGGTTCAACGATACCGGTTTCAGTTCCAGCCAGCTTGGAGGTATAACCCATCAGAAACCAGAACATGGCCTGGTCCTGGTCAAGCCTGGCTACGGGCGGCAGCACACCGTTGGCGTCGGCTGTCAAAAAAATGATGATTTTGGGATGTTTGCCGCGGGACGATTTCTTGATATTCGGCAGTGAGGAAAGCGGATAGGAACCGCGTGAATTCTCTATCAGGCGAGAATCGTTGAAATCGAATGTCCCGTCCGGATACATCATGGCGTTTTCCACGATGGCGCCATGGTTCAAATAGGGCGCCTCGCGGGTAATGGCGTAATAGATCTGGGGTTCCTTGGCCGGATTCAGGTTGATCAGCTTGGCGTAGCATCCGAACTCGAAGTTGGCAATGCCATGCTTGTCCCAGCCGTGCTCATCGTCGCCCAGCAGCGCCCTTTCCGGGTCGGCGGACAAGGTGGTCTTTCCGGTTCCGGAGAGGCCGAGGAAGAGGGCGATGCCGCCGTCACGGCCTTCGTTGGCCGAAGCATGCAGAGGCAGGATCCCTGCCTTGGGCAGCAGGTAATTCATCACGGTGAACATCAGTTTTTTCACGCTGCCCATGTAGGCTGAGCCGATGACCACGCCGATATAATGGACGAAATCCATGGCCACCACCATGTCGGAGGTGCTGCCGTCGGGAAGTTTGCGCAGCAGGCCGCCGTATTTTTGCTTGTCAAGCTTGTCGACAGGCAAGGCGACGAGGGTGAAGGGTTTGTCTCGGAAAATGCTGCGCGCGATGTCCTTGGGCAGCGGGCGGAACATGGTCGCAGCAAAGAGCGTAGTGGCGGCGCTGTCACTGATGGTGCGCACCGGCAGGGCGTAGCGGCTGTCGGCGCCCACGACACGGTCGGTGATGTACAATTTGTCTTTTGCCGCGACCCTGGCCAGAACGTCTTCCAGAATCAAGGTGAAAGTTTCCGGCGCCAGGGGCAGGCTGTTCGGGGAATCCCAGTCGATTTCGTTGTCGATTTCCGGCCTCTTGACCATCAAAGTATCCTTGGGGCTGCGCCCTGTCGATTCCATCCTCGTCCAGGTGGCCAGGGCTCCGTTTTTGCTGACCAGGACCTCCCGGTTCTTCACGGCCGCCTTGATCAGGTCGCGGCGTTTGGGGTTGATGAGCACGTTTTCATTTTTGTTGATAAGGGCCGTCAATTCTTCCAGGAAATTCATTTTGCTCTCCTTTTGTTAAAGAGAGAATCATAAGTTATTGTTGGCATAAAATCAATCCGCCCCCTTGGTTTGGGGTTGAATAGGGGGGCGGATTGACAACCGCGGCAGAATAATGTTAAAATCTTTTTTCGGAGGAAGTATGAAGAAAGATATTCACCCAAAATATATGGAATGCACCGTTGTCTGCGCCTGCGGCACTACCTTTAAAACCCGTTCCACCCTGCCCAAGATCGAAGTGGAGATCTGTTCATCCTGCCACCCTTTCTTTACCGGCAAACAGAAATATGTCGATACCGAGGGAAGGATAGAGAAATTCAAGAAGAAGTATGGATACAAGGAACAGTGAAAAGATATTCTCCTATCTTGAAAGGATCCATGCCCGCTTTGAGCTGATCAGCGCTGAGCTGAGTGTAAACGAGACCGTCCACCAACAAATAAAATTCCGCGAGCTTTCCAAGGAATTGTTCACCCTCAAGCCCCTGGAAGGGAAATATCACCAGTTGAAAAAACTTCGCCAGCGCCTTGGCGAAGCGGAGAGCATGTTGACCGCGGCCGATGAAAAGGAAATGACCGATCTGGTCCAGGAAGAGCTGGCGATCCTGAATCAGGAGAAATCAGCGTTGATCGAAGAGATCGAGGTCCTCATGGTTTCGGATCGCAGCGAGGACAACCGCAACGCTTTTCTGGAGATCCGCGCCGGCGCCGGCGGCGACGAAGCCTCGCTTTTCGCTTCCGATCTGCTGCGCATGTACACGCGGGTGGCGGAAAGAAAAAAATGGCAGGCTGAGATCATTTCCACCACGATTTCCGGAATCGGCGGCATCAAGGAAGTCATCCTCTACGTCAAGGGCACGGAAGTGAACAAGTTCCTGAAATTCGAGAGCGGTGTGCACCGCGTGCAGCGCGTCCCCGAGACGGAAGCCTCGGGGCGCATCCACACCTCGACGGTTACCGTGGCCGTGCTGCCCGAGGTCGAGGACGTGGAAGTGGATTTCAATCCCAAGGATATCCGCATCGACACCTACGCGGCTTCGGGCCCGGGGGGGCAGCACGTCAACAAGACCGAGTCGGCCATTCGCGTCACCCATATCCCCTCCGGCATCGTGGTCACCTGCCAGGATGAAAAATCCCAGCACAAGAACAAGGAGAAGGCCCTCAAGGTACTGAAGGCGAGGCTGTTCGAGCACGAAAAAAACAAGCAGAATGAGAGCATCGCTTCGAACCGGAAATCCCAGGTCGGATCGGGCGAACGCTCGGAAAAGATCCGCACCTACAATTTCCCCCAGAATCGCGTGACCGACCACCGGGTCAATGGTCGCAATTTCAACGTAGGTTTGATCATCGACGGCGACATGGATGACCTGGTGGCCGATTTGAGCGAAAGCCATGTCCGCGCCTTGATCGAGCAAAAAATCAAAAACATTCTTGCCTAGTGCTTTACTCAGAACTTTTTGCCGCTCACCTGAAGCAACTGAAATCCGGGGAATTGTCAACCGCGGTCGAGGTTTTGATCGAAAAAGCCTTCGCGATCAGTCGTACCCAGTTCTGGATAAATAAAAACCAGCCCGTCCGCGACAGGAATGGCTTGAGGAAATTCAGGCGATATTTCAGGCGCTTGCTCGCCAATGAACCCCTGGCTTACATTCTGAAGGAAAAGGAATTTTTCGGCGAAAAATTCATGGTCAGTCCCGCGGTTTTGATTCCGCGGCCGGAAACCGAACTGTTGGTTGAAAAAGCTCTGGACATCATTGAAAAAAAACCGGCTCGTATACTGGACATCGGGGCCGGCAGCGGCTGCATTTCCATTGTTTTGGCCTTGCAATCGCGCGCCCAGGTCACGGCGGTGGATGTCAGTCCGCCGGCCCTGAGGATTTTGAAAAAAAACATCGCCCGCTTCGGTCTGCAAAAAAGGGTCAAGGCGATCAAAGCCGACTTGTTTCCGAAAAAGCCCGAACTGTTTCAGATGATTGTCGCCAATCCGCCCTATCTTTCCAAAAAAGATTGGCATGTTTTGCCTCCGGGCATCAAGGGTTTTGAACCCAAAGGCGCCCTGGTAGCCGGTCCTGCCGGAACCGAAGCGCTGGAGAAGATCATTGCCGGAGCTCCTGGTTATTTGCAGTCAGGCGGGTATCTGCTGCTCGAAATCGGCCAGGGACAACTGCGGGCGGTGCGCATTTTCCTGAAAAGGGCAGGGCTGTGTGAAATGCAGTGCATTCGTGATTATGGGGGAATTGCCAGGGTAATCGCTGCCTGCCTATGAAGATTCTTTTCGTCAATCCCTATATCTACGATTTCAGTGCTTATGACTTGTGGCTGCGTCCGCTCGGGCTGTATTACCTGGCGGCGGCCGTTCGCGGGCACAGTGATGCCGAAATTTATTGGCTGGATGCCCTGGATCGCTTTCAGGAAGGAATGGAAATTCGCAGCCGTGCCGACGGCCGCGGCAAGTATCCGCGCGAGTTTGTCGAAAAACCAGGGATCTATCAGAATGTGCCGCGAAATTATTCCCGTTACGGCATACCATTGGAACTCTTTCAAAGCAAAATGGCCGCTTTGCCCGAAATCGATGTGATCCTGGTCACATCGCTGATGACCTATTGGCTGCCAGGACTGCAATTCACGCTGAAATTACTTGAGCAAAGGTTTCCCCGCGCCAAAGTAGTGTTGGGTGGTGTTTTACCCAGCCTGGCGCCAACGGAGACGCGATCTCTCCTGCCGGCCGATCATTATGTCAATGGCTATGGTGAAACGGCCGTACTGCGTCTTCTGGAAGATTTTGGGGCAAGGGTGTCGTATGCTCTGCCCCTTGCTGCCAATATTGAATCGCTTTTGCCTGCCGTTGACTTGGCCGGAACGCAGAAATATGTCCCCCTGCTGACGGCGCGCGGCTGCCCCTTTCATTGCAGCTATTGTGCTTCCCGGCTTCTGAACCCGATTTTTCTGGAACGGCGCCCCAAAGACATTCTGGCCGAGATCGAACAGCGGCGGCGGGTTTTTAACAGCCAACATTTCATCATTTTCGACGATGCCCTGCTGCTCAATAAAAAAAAACGTTTCCTGCCGGTTTTTTCCCGCTTGGCCAGGGACAAGCAAAGCCAATTGCGATTCCATACCCCCAACGGCCTGCATGTCAGTGAGATCGACCGCGAAAGCGCGGCTGTTTTGCATGCAGCCGGTTTTGCCACCTTGCGCCTGAGTTTCGAATCGCTGGCGCCCGGTATTTTACGGCGCAGTGACGGCAAAGTGAATAGGAAACAAATGGAAAATGCGGTCAGCCACCTGGAACGGGCCGGATATCGCCGCGGTCAGTTGGGCGCCTATTTGCTTTTCGGCTATCCGGGCCAGACCATGGAGGATATGGAAAAATCGCTGGCGTTCATCAAGGGAATGGGGCTGGTACCGCATTTGTCAGTTTTTTCTCCGGTTCCGGGCACTGCCGATTTTTTTGAACTGCAGCAGCGGGGGGTGCTGGCAACGCCGCTTGATCTTCTGGAGACGAACAAGATCTATTTTTTATATCAAAAATCGGGTTTCAGCCTGGAAGCGATTCTGCAGATCAAGAAAATGGCCGCGGAAATTTCCCATGCCAACCTGGAGGCTGCAGGGAGGGATCCTTTCTGAACGGGTGACTCAGGGGTGTTGTGGGGTCTTCTTTTTTCTTTTGCGCAATACCCAGCCGGAGATGTTTTTTTGGCGCTGGCGGGCGACGGCCAAAGCGTTGCGGGGGACATCTTCGGTGATGGTGGAGCCCGCTCCGATATAGCTGTCGCTGTGGATCGTGACCGGAGCCACCAGTTCCGTACCCGAGCCGATAAATACGTTGTCGCCGATCTGAGTGGGATTCTTTTTTTCGCCGTCGTAGTTGCAGGTGATGGTGCCGGCGCCGATGTTGACTTTCCTGCCGATCCGCGCGTCGCCGATATAGGTCAAGTGCATGGCTTTTGATCCCCGGCCCAGGACGCTTTTTTTTATTTCCACGAAATTTCCAATCTTCGCTCCTTTTTTTACCAGCGCGCCGTTGCGCAGGTGACAATAGGGGCCGAGTTGCACGTCTGCTTCAACAAGGGAATCGCGGATGACCGATCCGGGCAGGATGACGCAGCGATCCCCGATGCGGGAATTTTCGATATAACTATTGGCGCAGATCATTACGTTTTTACCGATCCGGCAATCGCCCTTGATCGTGACCCCGGAACCGATCACGGAGTTCCTGCCGATGGGCATGAGCCCTTCCAGGTAAAAATTGCCGTAGTTTTCGAAAACGATGCCCCGCTTCTGCAGTTGGCGAATTTGCCAGGCCGCCAGGGCGGCTTCCATTTCTTGCGGTTGCCGCAACGGCTCACAAAAAGTTACGGGATTCCTGAATTCCAGGAGCTCGGGTCGGGACTTTGCCCGCAACGACCGGATCAAACCCGGCTTGAGAGCAAGGTGTTTGCTTTTGAAATAAGACTTGCTCACGATGAAAAAGGGCTTGCCTGGGGGGGCATAGAGCCCGGTGGAGGATTGGCCCTGTCGTTTCAGCCAGCGGCGCAGTTCCTGGCCGGATTGTTCGCTGACAATGGGAAAAACGGCCGTATCAAACACGAAAAGAAGGTCAAAATCCGCTTTGGGCTTGGGCAGAGGCAAAAAACGGCAATAGGGAAAAAAACGGGCTAGCCAGAATCGCAGATCCCGGCCGCGGCAAGCGAAACGATCGCTGGCGGTCTGGCTGCAGTCGGCGACGGCCGCGATCATTCGACGAGGTTCAGGAAATCCTGGTCCTGCAATAGGGGCTCGAAATCGGGTTCATTGTAAACGATGACTTTGTAGTGCTCGTCTTTTTTCAGGCATTTCCCCACGTAACGCAGGGTATTGACCGTATCTTCTTTTTTTAGATAGGCGGCAGCCATAAGGAAGTAGAGGAAAGCGTCCCGGAAATTGTTTTTTTCAGCGTGAGCAAAAAACTCCAGGGCTTTGTCGATCTCGCCGGCATTTAGCTGGTAAACGCCTTCCCAGACGTAATCCTGAGCGCTTTCTAACTTAATGGTTTCGGGATGGATCTGGGCTATGGCCATGCTCTGGTATACTTTTGCCCGGGCCTGGATTTCCAGAACGCTGTAAAATTCAGAATCCTTGTATGTTTCAATAATTTTTTTAAAGGCTTCACCTGCCTTAGCGAAGCTTTTTTTATGAAAAAACTGCAGCGCCTTTTCGTACTCTGCGGTGATGGCATGCAATTCCTTCTCTTCTTTGAGTTTCATGGTTTTTAAAACCTCCAAGGATCTATTCTACATCTTTTGGGAACATTTTTCAACTGGGGCCGATAGGGCGGGGAAAATTGAAATCAATATAAGAAAAAACCTTTTTTATAAATATAGGGAATTTTGAGCGAAAAAGTTAATTGCCGGACTTGTAGCGTTCCGGGATCACCCCCAGGACTTCAATGCCCGCCCCTTTGGCGATGTCGATGATATGCAGCACATCTTTGTAGTAGAGGCCTTCATCGGCGCGGATGAAAATGGTCTTGTCGGTGCGGGTCTGGTACAAGTCGCGCAGCGTGTTTTCCAGCAAATTGAAGTCAACAGTGTCCTGGTTGATTTTGATTGTCTGGTTGCTTTCCAGGGTCAAAACGATGGCGCTGGAGCCTACTGGCCCCCTGCCTTCTTCCGCCTGCTGGGTCTCCGGGAGCTTAACATCGATTCCCTTCTGCAAGACTGGGGTAATGACCATGAAAATGATCAGCAGGACAAGCAGAATATCGCAAAGGGGGACAACGTTGGGTTCGGATTTTTGTTGGCTGGCACCAATGTCAACACTCATAACGGACCTCCTCGATGAAAAGAGTAATGTAACAGAGAAAATAAATAATGTCAAGTATTCCTTCTAAAAATATTACATACGGGGGGGGCGCTGTGAGGTTTTGCTGGGTAAGTTGAATTTTATTTTTTTTTGGTTATAGTATTTGCATGGCGCGAAACATTATTCTAAAGGAAAATACCATCAATTGTCTGCTGGAGACCAGCGTCGAGAAGTTCGGCGCCCGTCCGGCCCTGAGCATGGCCCTGGAAACGCCACTGACCTATAACGATCTTTTCAGGTCGGTTAGCAGCATGGCGGCCATGCTGAAGAAACAAGATGTGATCAAAGGGGATAAAATAGCCATCCTGGGCGAAAATTCTCCCAATTGGGGCATTGCCTGCCTTGCTTCCATGCGCATCGGGGCCATTGTGGTGCCCATATTGCCTGATTTCCCCGAAAGCGATATCCACCACATCATAAATGACTCGGAAGTCAAAATCCTGTTCACCACCCAGAAACAGATGGAAAAAGTGTTGGGAGTCCGCGACCACAAACTGCAGACCGTGATCACCCTCGATGACTTCAGTGCCGAAACAGACGTTTTGCCTATTGAACCCATTTCAAAATTCATTGAAAAAGCGCGGAGTTTTTTCCGCCAGATCCCGGATCGCATGGGTTTAAAATCCACGGCGGTCAGTGAAAACGATATTGCCTCCATCATTTACACTTCGGGGACATCAGGGCATTCCAAAGCGGTCATGCTCAGCCATAAAAACTTCATCGCCAATGTGCTGACCACTTCCAACCACGTGCTGGAAATTCATCCCGAATGGACCTTCCTTTCCATTTTGCCCCTCTCCCATACGTATGAATTCACCCTGGGTTTCCTGTTTCCATTGCTGAACGGATCCCGGATCGTTTATGTCGGGAAAACGCCGACGCCGAGCGTGCTGGAAAAGATCTGCAAAGTGGAAAAACCACAGGTCATTCCGGCCGTGCCCTTGATCATGGAGAAGATCTACAAAAAAAAGGTTCTGGCCGCTTTCGAAAAGAAATTCGTCCTCAAGCTCATTTCCAAGGTCCCGGGCGTGAAAATAAAAATTTATCGAAAGATCCGGGATAAACTGGTCGATTTTTTCGGCGGCCAGCTGGAAATCATGGCCATCGGCGGTGCGGCCATCAACCGCGAAGCGGAGATCTTTCTCAAAAAATCGGGATTCCCCTATTTGATCGGCTATGGCCTGACCGAATCGGCGCCGCTGCTGGCCGGCGGCCCCTGGGGCGACGAGACCATTTCCGTGGGCTCCACCGGCAAACCCATCCCGGGGGTAGAGATCAAGATCGTGGATCCCGATCCCCGGACCGGTATCGGTGAAATTCATGCCCGCGGCGCCAACATCATGAAGGGGTATTACAAGAATCCCCAAGCCACCAGGGAGACGGTGGATGCCGAAGGGTGGCTCCATACCGGTGACCTGGGCCATTTCGACAAATTGAACAACCTTCACATCAGCGGTCGTTCCAAGAACATGATCCTGATGTCCAACGGCGAGAATATCTATCCCGAAGTCATTGAGGACAAGATCAATTCCTGCATGCATGTGGCCGAATCCCTGGTAATTGATGATAACGGCCGCCTGGAGGCCTGGGTCTACCTGGATTATGACCTGATCGACGAGGAAACCAAGAGCAGGAGCCAGCAGCAGAAACTGGAATATATCGATGAGTTGCTTTTGCGGCTAAAAGAGTCCATCAATCCCCAACTTTCCGCTTTCGCGCAGATCACGCGCTTCGTCGAACACAAGGAGCCGTTCCAGAAAACGGCCACCAGCAAGATCAAACGCTATTTATATGCGCATTGAATTGTTGGGGTTGATTGTGTATCGGTCCGATTTGGGTTTTATTTTTTGATCTTGATGCTCAGCTTGCCGTTCTGTATGGCTATACTGACCCTTGCTTCGATAAGGTTATGGGTCAGCATCTTGGCTTTCATGCTGTCGATGATCTTGTCTTTTTCCCGGTCCGTCTTGTCGCTGCCGGGCTGCAATTCCCTGTACGCCTCATATAAGCGCTCAAAACTGTCTTCATCGTTCAAGTTCAATGAAATTTCCCGATGCCCTTTTTCGCGCTTGGCTGGAGGTAATGTCGGGAAGGTCTTTTTCTTCTGGATCACATGGGTCCCGGATTCCAATTCATTGAGTTTCTTGAGCCAAAGGTTGTTGTAGAGACTGAAGCGGGAAGCAAGGTTCTGGATGATCATGTTCATCTTGGCGGTCTTGGCGCCGCCATAAATCAGCTTCCTTACCGCCTTTTCAATGTACTCGCGTTCCTTTTCCGGCGGCAGTTTCAATTCGCCGGAGAAAAAAAGGATGTATTTCGATTTCAATTCATCAATCTTTCTTTCCAAATCGGCTATTTGCTTTTCAGTAGTGGTCGAGGCCGGATTCAGACGGTCGTCAAGCGGCATTCTTTCCCTTTTCTGATTTCAGTACTTTTTGAAAACTTGTTTTTTTTTTCATTGGCAGGATTTAATAGTTTTTGGCCGTCTCTTCCCCGCTCAATACCCTTGCTACACCTTCGACTAGGGCTCGCATTTCGTCTTCGCCCGGATATACATGCACCGGGGCGATGAATTGGACGCGTTTGCGGATCAGTTCGCTGAAGAATTCATTGAAAGCGATGCCGCCGGTGATAAGGATGGCGTCAACCCGGCCATCCACCACGGTGGCCAGCGCTCCGGTCTCCTTGGCCACCTGGTAGGCCATGGCCTGGACCACTTCCACGGTTCGCTCTTCTCCCTCAAGGTACTTGTCCTTTATCTTCAGAAAATCCTTGGAGCCGAGATAGGCGAACAGTCCGCTGTTGCCGAAAACCATTTTTTCAAATTCCTTGTATTTCAGGTTCTGGTCGCATATGTGCCGCGTCACTTGCAGGATAGGCAAGCCGCCGCTGCGGTCGGCCGAAAATGCCCCTTCTTCGGAAGGATTGACCGCGTCGATCATGCGTCCGTTCTTGTGCAGGGAGAGGGAATTGCCCGTGCCCAAATGGATGACCAGCAGCGTGACCTGCTGGTAAATCAACCCTTTTTCCCGGCAAAAGCGCTTGGCCACGGCCTTCATATTCAGGGCGTGGGTGAGCATCACCCGGTGGAACAGGGGGTGGCCGGAATAACGGGCCAATGGCTCGGCTTCGTCCACGGAAACCGGGTCCACGATGTAGCAGGTGATCCCGAGCTTGGAGGCCAACGCATAGCCGATCTGGGCGGCCAGGTTGGAGGCGTGCGATCCCTGGCGGGCTTCCACGAGGTCATCGACCATCTCGCGGTTGACGATGTAGGTGCCGCTGGCCAGGGGTTTGAGCAGCCCGCCCCGGGCGGCAACGGCGCGGAGCCGGGCTGGGTCGATGCCCTTTTCCTGGAGGAATTCTCCGATCAGGTTTTCGCGGAAATCCTTCTGCGAATTGATCTCGGGGAAACGGGACAACTCTTCGTCCGTGTGCTTGATGGACTCGACGAAAAGCGGGTTGAGGCCTTCATAGACGGCAACCTTGGTGGAGGTGTTGCCGGGATTGATGGCCAGGATCAGTTCTTTGGGCATGCTTTCCTCTATATTCGGGATTTGATGTATTTGCCAATGATGAGTTCAAGTTTTTTATAGGTTTTTGCCGGGATCATTTGCGGGGCGGTGATGATGGAGTTGGCCAGGGCGCTGGCGCACGGGCAGGAGTCCCTTTTTTCCGGGAGTTCCCGGATGATCAGGGGCAGGAGTTTTTTCATATTGGCCACGCCCCGGTTCAGGTTGGCGATGACCATTTCCACCGTGACCGATTCCTCGCTTTGGTGCCAGCAGTCGTAGTCGGTGACCATGGCCAGGGGGAGAAAGCACATCTCCAGCTCCCGGGCCAGCTTGGCTTCCGCGGCCTGGGTCATGCCGATCAGGGAATAACCCATTTGGCGATAGGCCATTGATTCGGCGCGGCTGGAAAACTGCGGCCCCTCCATGTTGCAATAGGTTCCGCCCAGGTGGGCGGCCAGGCCCGCCTCCTTGGCCAGGCGCAAGGCCAGCCGGCCGAGGGGCAGGCAGGTCGGATCGGCAAACGGCAGATGGCCCACCACTCCGTTCTCAAAGAACGTCTTTTCCCTTTTGTAGGTAAGGTCGACGTATTGGTCGGGAATGACTATTTCGCCCGGCTTCAGCTCTTCTTTCAGCGATCCCACTGCGGTAATGGAAAACAGGTATTCCACTTTGAGCATTTTCATGGCGTAGAGGTTGGCCCGGTAGTTCACCTCCGAAGGATTCAGGTAATGGCCGTGGCCGTGCCGGGACAAAAAGGCCACCGAGCGCCCCTGCAATTTCCCCAGCATGAGTTTTTCCGATGGCGGCCCGAAGGGCGTCGGCAGCCGGACGGAATGGGCCTCTTCCAGCCCTTCCAGGTCGTAAAAACCGCTGCCGCCGATGATTCCGATCTCCGCGTATTCCATGGCATCTCCTCTTTGGCCGTTGCCAGCCCTGATTATCAAAAAAAAATCGGCGAAAGTCAATCGGGAATTCCTTCCGGCCGGGAAATGATTCATTATTTTCCGTCTAACTTTGCTGCGGCAAAAAAGAGGCACGGCATGCAGACCATTTTTACCATTAATCTAATTATTCTTTGCGGCCGGGACAAGAGAAATATCCGAAAGCTTGACAACCATCGAGCGTTTTTGGTTATAATCGGGGTTATGAAAGCTTTTTTGGACGGCGATGCCCGGTTGCTACAGGCGATACTTGCCGGTGATATCGCAGCCTGGCAGAAATTCATCCTGCAATATTCGAATTTCATCTACCGCGCCATCATTAAATATACCGACGACTATGACGAAAAAATGGCCGTCTACCTGCACATCCTCGAAAAACTCCATGAGAACCGCTTCGAAAGATTGCGATGTTTCGCTTTTCAGGCCAAGCTTTCCACCTGGCTGACCGTGGTTTCCAGGCGACTGGCTTTGGATTTTTTGCGTAGCAAATACGGCCGTGATTTCCGTTTGAAGAAGATCCGTGTGATCTCAATCGATGCCGAACCCGATTATCTTAAACTCCTGGCCGACACGGAGACCCCTGAAAAAGAAATGGCTGCCGGTGAACGGCATGAACAACGGGTATGGTTGGAGAATGACCTGCAGCGAGCCATGGCTACTCTATCCAACCAGGAGCGCATGGCCGTGCAGCTGGTCTATTTTAAAGGGTTGAGGATCAAGGAGGTCGGCAAACTGCTCGAACTGCATTCCGCTTACAAATTTCTGGGCCGTACCCTGCAAAAGGTCAAAGCCGAGATGGAAAAGCGAACGCGGAGCAGCAGGATCGAGGTGCGGGACGCGTTTGAGGGGGAAGCCCATGAATGACCATATTGCCGGCGAAGATCTGGCAGCCTATGTGGATGGAGTGCTAGCGGACGGGAAGAAGGTGGAACTGGAGTCCCATTTTTCCCGTTGCCCCGAATGCCTGGAAGCCCTGGCCGAGATCGTCGATATCCAGAGCAGCCGGGTGAAGGTCCCGGGCGAGTTTTTGCGGCAAGCCCTGGGCGAAAAGCAAGCTGCTCGAAAACCGGTTCTGCCCTTGCGCCTGGTTTTCGAGATTGCCGCCGCCTTTCTGGTCGTGGTCGTCATCGGTTATTTTTTTCTCGGCGGCAACCGCTTGCGGCAGGCTGTGGGCACCCAAAAAGAAAAAGCTGACGAGTCCGCATACCGGCCGGTCCGGCAAATGCCGCCAGCCGGCGAAAAAAAGCGTCCCGCCCTTGTCGGCGATGTGGCTCGGGCCGAGGCTGCCGGAAGCAAAAAAATGCCGGTCGAAAAAAAGGCCGAGGCTGCAGTCGTTCCGCTCCCGGATTTGGGGGGAAAAAAAGACCAGGCTGCCGCGGTCAGGGAGCGAAAATCTGCCTTGACCAACGAGAATGAGCCCCGCGAGCAAGGCCAGAATTTGGCGGCCTCGCTTCCGGCCCGGGCTGAGATCGATAAAATGAGCGATGCGCAAATCGAGCCTTCCCGCTCCGCACCGGCTCCGGCAACCGCCGGAGCGGCGCAGCCGGCTTTGACGGCCCAGGCCGCAATGCCGGAAAAGAAAGAGATGGCGGACATGGTCACACCGGCCCGGGCCGGGGAATATGAAGCGCATGATGAAGAATCGTTCCGTTCACGGTCCAGGGAAGAGGCAGCGATCTCCGGCGCGATGCAGCTGTTCCTGGCGGCCACGGGGCGTGCCGTTGCGCCCGGGGGGATAAAAATGGCGGCCTTGACGTTGCGGCCAACCATCCGTATCGAGGGCGATGTCACCTGGTCCGACCTGCGCGGCCTCGAGCTTCTGGACGACTGGTTCTGGTTCAAGAAAGGCATGATCATGGAACTGGAAATTGACGGCGCGGGGGTGGTAATCGCTGTGACCCCGGTCGGGCAATGGACGCGTTCCATGGCGGTCAAGGCCGAAAAAGCGGTCAGACAATTGACTTTCTCTATATCTGATAAAAAATCACGCCGGGCCAGGATCTCCGTTTCCGGATCTTCGCCTAATTGACGGCAAATTCTTTTTTGGACATAAAACTGCCATCTACGGTGATCACCACCGTCCAGCCGCCTTTTTTTTCAGAATAGTATGATTGGGACAACGTGTCCCAGGCCGCGAAATATGCCAGATATTTGCCCTTGGCGTTGATCTCCACGGTCTTGGAGCGGCGGACCAACTGGTTGTCGGGCGAGTACCAGTGCCATTGCAGCTTCAGCGGCTTGCTCACCTGCAGGACCTTGATCAGAGAGTAAACTGCCGAGTCGGAGGCGGTCACCGGTTCATCGTTTATGGGTTTTTCAAAGTCCATGGTCGCGGGCTCGGAGTGGACAATGGCTAGGGTGCTGACCACGCATTCGGGGTCCGGCGGCACGGTGACCCGGAAGCTGAAGCAGGACAGTGTGCAAAAAAGGATGGCTGCCGCGGCCAGGGCCAGAATGCCGGCGCGCAGTATGCCGGGGCGGATCGATAAAAGCGCCATGGCCGCTATTGTAAAGGATATCCAGGCGTTTGGCAAGGTCGACCGGCTTGGAGGTTTTCTTGACTTTGCTTCGCGAAGGTTGTATATTGAGCCTCTAGCTGGACTTTTGAGTCCTATGCGGGCTCGTTTTTGACCATATGCAAGACATAACAATTTCTATTCAGGGAAGCAAGCCATTAACGGGCATTGTCGCCATTTCCGGTGCCAAGAACGCCGCCCTGCCTGAATTGGCTGCTGTTTGTCTTAGTTCCGAAACGCTCGAATTTCACAATGTCCCCCTGGTTGAAGATATCAAAGTCATGCATGCAGCCCTCGCTGAAATCGGTGCCCAAGGGGAAATCCGCGGCAATTCCATACGCGAGACCATGCCGGTTTTGCGCTCGCCCCTGGTTTCTGTGCAGACCGCCCAGACCACGCGGGCGTCGATCCTGCTGCTCGGTCCCCTGCTGGCACGACACGGCTACGCCAAGATCTCCTTTCCCGGCGGCTGTTCCATCGGTGAGAGGAAAATCGATTTCCACCTGCAGGGGTTGGAGCGGATGGGGGCGGAAATCCAAGCGGAAGGCGAATACATTGTCGCCCGTTGCCGGCGACTGAAGGGCAGCGAATACGCTTTCCCGGGCAAGACCGTGACCGGCACCGAAAACCTGCTCATGGCTGCGACATTGGCCGAAGGCACTACGGTTCTGGGCAATTGCGCCCTTGAACCGGAAGTGACCGACCTGATCCGCCTGCTGCAGAAAATGGGAGCCGATATCTCAAACCCTGAAGATGAAACCGTCGTTGTTCGCGGTCGGACACGGCTTCATGGCGCCAGCCACCGCATCATCCCCGACCGCATTGAAGCCGGGACATATCTCATTGCCGGTTGTTTCGCCGGCAACGAGATCCATTTGCAGGCAGTGATCCCCGAACACCTGGGCAGCCTGCTGGAGATCCTCAGGGGCATGGGCGCCGATATTAACGTTTCCGCCGAGGCGATCTACGTGAAAGGTGGGAAATCCCTGGCGCCGGCCGAAGTGATCACCGAGCCCTATCCGGGCTTCCCCACCGATTTGCAGGCGCAGTTGACTACGCTGTTGACCCAGGCGGATGGAGTTTCCCGGATCAGGGAAACGATATTCAATGATCGTTTCCGCCATGTGGGTGAATTGAACCGTCTGGGAGCCGACATCAAGATCCAGAACGATACGGCGATCATCAAGGGGCCGGCCCGACTGTGTGGCGCGGTCTTGAAAACCACGGATCTGCGTGCTTCGGCCGCGCTGGTCCTCGGCGGACTGATTGCTGAAGGTGAAACCAGCATCCAAAATTCCTACCAGTTGTTCCGCGGTTATGAAAACATGCCGGACAAATT
This sequence comes from Patescibacteria group bacterium, assembly GCA_035528155.1. GTDB lineage: Bacteria > Acidobacteriota > Aminicenantia > UBA2199 > UBA2199 > UBA2199. The sequence continues at coordinate 27,366 of DATKZA010000149.1, forward strand.
GCAAAAATTGGGCGCAGCCATTACAATCATCCGGGGATAAAAATGGATTCATGCATTTTTTGCAAGATTGCCAGCGGTGAGATCGCGACCTCTTTCGTTTACGAGGATGACCTGACCGTCGCTTTCAAAGACCTTCAGCCCCAGGCTCCTGTTCATATATTGCTGATCCCACGCCGGCATGTGGTTTCCTTAGAAGAGGCGCGCGATCCGCAGCTGCTGGGGCATTTGCTAATGGCTGCAAAAAATGCGGCTGAAATAATCGGCTTAGCGCAATACCGCCTGGTGATCAATACCGGGCCGGATGCCGGGCAGTCGGTTTTTCACCTGCACCTGCATATTCTGGGCGGGCGCCAGATGAACTGGCCCCCAGGCTGAGGAGTGATCATGAACATTACCTGGCTTGGACACGCGGCCCTGAAGATCGAAGGCAGTAAGATCGTTTTTATCGATCCTTTTTTAAGCGGCAATCCCAAGGCCTCTCTGCGCGAGCAGGATATCAACCGCGCCGACGTGGTCGTGGTCAGCCATGATCACAGTGACCATTTGGGCGACAGTTTCGCCATCTGCCTGAAGACCGGGGCCACATTGGTGGCGTTGCATGAAATCGCTCTGGCTGCTGCTGAAAAAAAAATCATGGCGGAGGGCATGGGCATCGGTGGCACGATCAAGGTGTCGGGAGTGGACATTTCCCTGGTACCGGCTTTTCACAGCGCCGGCTTGGGCGGCACGGCCGCGGGCATCATCGTGGTCATGGATGGCAAGACCGTCTACCACGCGGGTGATACCGGACTGACCTTGGAGATGCAACTGATCGGAGAGATGTACAGTCCGGACATCGCTTTCCTGCCCATTGACGGCCGCTACAACATGACGCCCCGCCTGGCCGCCAAAGCCGTCGAGTTGTTGCGCGTACCCCGGGTTGTTCCCATCCATTATGATACCTTCGCCCTGATCCATTCTTCGCCGCAGGAGTTTATGGAACGGGTCGGAGCATCCAGCGAGGTGACCATTCTACAACCGGGAGGATCGATCGAAATCTAAATGCCATACATCATCGACGGCAACAACCTGATCGGCTGCGCCCCGGATTTTTCCCTATCCGATCCCGAAGCGCGCGGCAAAATGATCGCCATCATTAAAAAATTCCAAGAGAGCAAAAACACCAAGATCACGGTTGTCTTTGACGGTGAACCGCAGGGCAGCGAATTGCGCAATCCCATCAATTCCAAGCTGACCGTGGTTTATCCACGTTACGGCCTAAGCGCTGATGATGAGATCAAGAAGATCCTGGAAAACTATCAGCATCTGAAAGAGACCGTTCTGGTGACCACTGATCGCGAGCTGAAATCCTTTGCCAAGGAAAAAGGCGCCAAAACCATCAATTCCATTGAATTCTATTTTACTTTGAAAAAAACTTTTGTGTCGCAGGGGAAAAAGGAGGAAACCCTGAAACGGGTGAACGCCCGGGTTTCCCAGAATGAAGTGGAACAATGGCTGAAGATCTTCAACGGTGATTGAACGAACCCCGTTTCCCTGATCGCCGCCGGGGCTCAGATGATGTGAAATTCCATGGCTTTCATTGCCGCCTGGGTGCGGGATTTGACCTGCATTTTTTTAAAAATATGATGGGTGTGGGTCTTAACGGTTTTTTCGCTTAAAAACAGTTTTTCACTAATGGCGAAATTGGAAAGGCCCGAAGCCAGGGCCTGCAGGATCTCAATTTCACGGTTGGTCAAGCCGAAGGTGTTTAGCGGTTTTCTGTAGACGATTTCGGGGTTGGTGTCTTCCAGAAGTTCGCGTAGTACCGGCGCTACTCATGAACTTTCCGAACAGCATTTGGCTTCTTGCCATCCCGGCCGCGGTTGCAATTAATTTTTATTTTTTATATCATGAAATCAGGAGGCAACCATGGAAGAAAAAACCTATATTCCGGCCGATGTTCCCAATGATGCGCTCAATGAATATCTGAGCAATTACGATGAAATAACCCTGGGATCCGGGCGGCTAATGCTGTTCGCCGGCGATCAGAAGATCGAGCATCTGAACGACGATTTTTACGGTGAGGGCATTGCCGCTGACGACAACGATCCCGAGCATCTTTTCAAGATCGCCAGCCAGGCCGAGATCGGGGTGTTTGCCGCCCAGCTGGGACTGATCTCGCTCTATGCCAACGACTACCCGGATATTCCCTACCTGGTCAAGCTGAATTCCAAGACCAACCTGGTAAAAACGGCCCAGCAGGATCCCATTTCCACCCAGATGATCGACGTGCGCCAGGTGGCCGAATTCAAGAAAAACACCGGCCTGAACATCCTCGGGGTCGGTTACACCGTATATTTGGGCAGCGAATATGAAAACACCATGATCCGCGAAGCGGCCCAGGCGGTGTATTGGGCCCATCGGCACGGACTGGTCACGGTGCTGTGGATCTATCCGCGCGGCAAGGCGGTCAAGGATGAAAAATCTCCCGAACTGATCGCCGGCGCTACAGGCGTGGCCGCCACCCTGGGCAGCGATTTCGTCAAAGTCAATTATCCGAAAAAAGAAGGCCAGAAACCGGCTGAGATCTTCAAGCAGGCGATCAAGGCGGCCGGCCGGACCAAAGTGGTCTGCGCCGGTGGCTCCAGCATGGAGCCCAAGGCCTTCCTGCAGCAATTGCACGACCAGATCTTCATTGCCGGCGCTTCGGGCAACGCTACCGGCCGCAACCTCCACCAGAAGCCCCTGGCAGAAGCCATTCGCCTGGCCAACGCCATCACGACCATCACCGTCTACGGCAAATCGGTCGACGAGGCTTTCCAGGTCTACATGGGCAAGGAGACGCGGAACTGAGTGCCGTGATTTTCATGCCGTCACGGTCATTACCGTGTAGGGCAAGCCGCTCGATGGGGCCTTCAGCGTTTTGAGCAAAAGATAGGTTCACTGTTTTCTTTTGAGGTCAGTTGAATACCCGGGATTTATTTCTTGTTGGCCAGCGTTCTATCTACAACATTAAAGCCATTGTGCACCGTTTTCTGCAGGAGATCGATTTTCTGTTCGATGCGGATGAGCCTTTCATTCAAGGCGATGGTGTTCGCCTCCAGAACTGCTGTTTTTTCCCATACATCGTTCACGTTCGCCGGTCTCTGCAGGACCCTTTGCGTGCCGTCAACCGGGTTTGTTTGGGCCTTGCCGGCCAAAAAAACCACCAGCACCAGGCATAGCGCCATTCCAATAAGTACGCTCTGCCACTGCAAATTGAATTTTTTCGTTTTCATCTCTGTCCTCCTGATTTTTTATCTGGTTTCATGTTAGCACGGTCACAATAATATTACAATTCGGCCCCTGGATTTTAAACTGGTTTTTTGCCTTGATTTTTTGATTGCCGGCGTGTTGATTTTCTTGAAAATGGGGTTGATGCCTTATCCGCGCACCCGGCCGGACTCGAACCTGCAGCTTGGGGTCTAGGATTTTTCAGGGTTGATGGACGGCCCGGTATCTAAAGATTCAAAGTGGCTTGAGGAACATCTGGGAAAAATAGTAGAGCGGGCCATCCGGGTCTTTCGCCACGCCGACGCCGGTGAGGTCGAAATCCCCCTCGATAATGACCTGGTGATCGGGGCTCCTGAGCCAGGCATCCAAAGCGTCCTGCGCGTTTCTGGCAGAGGCGATATTCTCGGCGATGACCGACCAGGGGATGATTTCTTTGATCCGGGCGATGCGGTCTTCGAAGCCCTGGTGGCCGACAGGGACCTGGCCGTTGGCAATGGCCTGGCTATGGGCGCGCTCCTCATCGGCCATGGCCTCATTCCAGACAAGGGCCGTACGCCCGATACTCAGGCGATGGTCGTTGGCGAGCTTGAATATTTTGGCTTCGAGGTCGGCGGTGGAAAACTGGTCCCCGGAATCGAAAAGAACCACGCAGGAGGGGAGCGACAGGAAAAGGACAGCGCTCAGCAGCAACAGCGCCAACCAGCGGACCGTTTTCCCGGTTCGGCTCATAATCCACTCATGAAATATAACCTGCATGGATATATATTACTCTTGATTGTCTGCCTTGTCAATTATTAACAGGGACTTGCACTAGAAAGATAACTGTGTTTAAAAAGTGGCGCTGGAATTCAATGATTGAATCAGAGAGGATCCGGAAATGCCGGGTTGACAAACGCACCCGGCAGGACTCGAACCTGCAGCCTGCTGATTAGAAGTCAGCTGCTCTATCCATTGAGCTACGGGTGCCTGCCTGATTATCGGGGCGAGTAGATTTGAACTACCGACCTCCTGCTCCCAAGGCAGGCGCGCTAACCAGGCTGCGCTACGCCCCGCTTGCAGTGATTCCTAAAGCTCGGAAATGTCTCTTCTCATCCGCTTGCGCATGCGCTTTTTGGCCTGGGCGGCCTTCAAGCGTTTGCGTTCGCCTGGTTTCAAATAGACGGTGTGCTTCTTGATCTCCTTGATAATGGCTTCCATCTGCACTTTTCTTTTGAATCGGCGCAGGGCGCTTTCAAACGATTCACCCTGCTGAACTTCTACAAAAGCCAATTGCGATCACACTCCTTTTTTTTTAATTTGCAACAATCGGTGAGAATCATATATACCCCATTTCCCCGGAACTGTCAAGAAAATTGCGATCTGGCGGTCGGGGCAGCGCCCGAGGTTGAAAGAAGGGCCCAATCGGGTTAAAATAGAACCATGGCAATGAAAATCGTGTTTCCGGTCGCCGGCGTGGGCACGCGCTTCCTTCCCGCCACCAAGGAGGTCCCCAAGGAGATCCTGCCGGTCCTCGACAAGCCCCTGATCCAGTACGCCGTGGAGGAAGCCCTGCAGAGCGGCCTGGAGGATTTCGTTTTCATCACAGCCCGCGGCAAGGAAGCCCTGGAGAGCCATTTCGCCCCCAACCCCGGCTTGGATGATTTTTTAAGACGGCACGGCAAGTCCCACCTGCTGGACGGACTGAAGGAGTTTTACCATAAGAATTTCATCTACATCCGCCAGAAACAGGCGCTGGGTTTCGGCCACGCCATCGCCCTGGCCGAAAAGGCGGTCGGCGACGAGGCCTTCGCCATTTCGCTCCCCGACGACCTGATCCTATCCGAACGGCCGGCCATGGCCCAGATGCTGGAAATCTATGAAAAATACCGCTCCCCGGTCATCGCCTTCATGGAGGTGCCGCGTGCCGACATTCCCCGCTATGGCATTGCCGCCGGCCCTTTCCTGGAGGAGCGGGTCTTCCGGATCGAGAAACTGGTGGAGAAGCCGGCGCTGGCCGACGCCCCTTCCAATTACGCCGTCATCGGACGCTATATCATGACCCCGGATATCTTCCCGCTGTTGAAGCGCGAAAAAAAAGGGGCCGGCTCGGAGATCCAGCTTACCGATGCCGTCGTCGAGCTGATGAAGCAGCGCCAGGTGCTGGGCTATTTTTTCGAGGGGCGGCGTTTCGATGCCGGCACCACCCTGGGCTATATTGAAACCCTGATCCATGTCGCCCTGCACCGCGAAGATACCCGCGATTTCACCCGGCGGATCCTGCGCGACCTGGCAAAAAATGAGAAATTATGAGGGTTTCTCCACCACAGCCGATATTGGGATCAGGTTCAAAGGCCGGGATTTCCGCTGTCTTTATGAAAACGCCCTGTGGGGTTTGAACCTCCTGCTTTTCGGTTCCCGTCCCCGGCGAAGCGGCAGGGACGAATCATTTCATTTCAGATACAGCGGCGACGGGCCGGAGAACGTCCTGGTGAATTTTCTGGCCGAGGTGCTGTTCCTGGCCTACCAGAAAAAAAAGCAGGTGGTGAGGCTCGATTTCATCCGGGCCGATGGCTGCATGCTGGAGGCGCGGCTGCTGCTGGCCCCTTGCCGGTCCGAGCCGAAAATCGAAATCAAATCGGTCACCTATCACCAGCTGCGCGTGGTTGAAAAAAACGGCATGAAAAGCGCAGCAATGATCTTCGATATTTAGATGCCCATGGTCAGGAATTTTGAAAAAATCTCCCCTTGGCGCTGGCGCTTGAGCAGGAGCGCCGACAAGGACATGGTCGCTGACGCCGAGGTCTTTGCCTCGGAAGAAATTTTGCGGCAGGCGCAGGATGACGGCTCCATCGAGCAGGTGGTCAACGTGGCTTGCCTGCCCGGTTTGGTCGGGAATTCACTGGCCATGCCCGACATCCATTACGGGTATGGCTTTTGCATCGGCGGCGTGGCGGCTTTTACGGCTGACGGCGGCCTGGTGCTGCCGGGCGGCGTGGGCTATGACATCAATTGCGGGGTGCGCCTGCTGGCGAGCTCCATCCCGGCAAACGAATTCAGCGCCGCCGCCGAAAGTGTCGGCTATGCGATTTTACAGCGCATCCCTACCGGTTTGACGCCGCGCAGCAATTACAGACTGAACAAGAAGGAATTTTTACGCGTCATCAGCGACGGCGCCCGGGAGATCGTCCGCAGTTATGGCGGCCAGGTCGCCGACCTGGCTTTCATCGAGTCCGGGGGTTGCCTGCCCTTCGAGGCGCCGGGGATCATCAGCACCAGGGCTTATGAGCGCGGCGCTCCCCAGGTGGGTTCGCTGGGTTCGGGCAACCATTTCATCGAGGTCCAGGCGGTGGAGGAAATATACGATGCGCCGGCCGCCCGCTTGCTCGGCCTGAAAAAGGATCATGTTGCCATCATGATCCACACCGGTTCGCGCGGCTTCGGCCACCAGATCGCTTCCGATTATATTGAAATATTCCGCAAAAAAAACCTCGGCAGTGCCCGGCTGAAGGATCCACAACTGGTCCACGCCGCCATCCAATCCCCGCAGGGACGGAATTACCTGCAGGCGCTCAACGCGGCCAGCAATTTCGCCTGGGCCAACCGCCAGCTGCTGCAGGAAGACATCGTGACGATTTTTGAAAGAATTTTCCGCCAGGGGAGAGGAAAACTCGGCCTGGCCCTGGTTTATGATCAAGCCCACAATATTGCCAAATTTGAAAAGCACCGCATCGGCAAGGACATGACCAACCTACTGGTGCACCGCAAGGGGGCCACGCGGGCTTTCCCCCCCGGTCATCCCGACGTGGCGGAAAAATTCAGGGATATTGGCCAGCCGGTGATCATCCCGGGTAGTATGGGCAGCTGCTCCTATGTCCTGCGCGGCACCGAGCAGGGCGCGGCCTTGACTTTCGCATCGTCAGCCCATGGCGCCGGCCGCCGTCTCAGCCGCCACCAGGCCGTAAAGCTTTCCGCTCAAAGCGATGTCAGGGAACGCCTGAAAAAAAACGGCGTCCTGGTTTTCAGCCTCCACGAGCAGGGCTTGCGGGAAGAAATTCCCGAAGCCTATAAA
>DATKZA010000150.1:0-28410 GCA_035528155.1 Patescibacteria group bacterium
CAGCTGAATCTTGAATTTGCCCTGCCGGTGACCTATGGTGTCATCACTGCCGACAACACCGACCAGGCGATCGAAAGGGCCGGAAACAAGATGGGCAACAAGGGTTTTCAGGCCGCCCAATCAGCCATTGAGCTGCTCAACCTTTTTAGCGATGCCAAGATCTGATGTTTCGCATCAAATACAGCCGGGAAATCGTTTTAAAAATCCTTTATCAACTTGACGCCCTGAAGTGCGACGCGGCTCAAAGCGGCCCTGTCATCGAGGAATACTTTACATCCTTCCGCAGCGTCAATCCCGAAGAAGAGAAATTCATCCGGCGGCTGGTGCAGACGGTCATGGAACAAAAACCGGAAATCGACGCCTTGATCTCTAAAAATCTGATCGGCTGGAAGCTGGACCGACTGGCGCTCATTGACCGCAACCTGTTGCGCATGGGCATGGCCGAGGCGATGTTCAATTCGGAAAAGCCCATCATCATTGACGATCTCCTGCGCATCGCCAAAAAATACAGTGATGCCGATTCCTATAAATTGATCAACGCCATTTTGGACAAGGTGATTACATGAGAACCCTCTTGCTGATGCTGTATCTCTGGACGCCCCTGCTACAGGAAACCAGTCTTGAGGTTTTCGTCAGTTGCCGAACCCCGGAAATATTCAGCGATTACCGCAATACAAATTTCAAACAAGAGATCAGCCCGGGTCACGGCGGCCTAAAAGTGAAGATCAAGAGCCGAACCCTCAGTTTGCAGAATTTGAACCACGTCATTTTCGCTGATGAGCGGTACTTGGCGGCGCAAGGACCGGCCATCAGCCGGGTTTTCAGCCAGGTGCGCCTGAACGCGCTCTCCTTGGCAGATTATTTAATGAACATTTCCCATTTTTTAAAAAACCAGATTGAATATACCGAAGCCGACCTGCCGCAGGAGACGGCCGCGGTGCTGGAGCAGGGGAAAGCTCACTGCATCGGGTATGCCAATGTCGCCCAGGCGCTGCTGGCCTGCATCGGTATTGTCAGCCAACCGGTCAACGGTTTCTTCCTGCGCGAAGACAACAAGAGGGTCGAACCGGTGCCGCACCGCTGGCTGGAGATCGAACTGCCCGGGAAGCGGCGGATATTCTACGACCCGCAGTACCAGGACTTTTCTTCACGCTACCTGGTTATCAACCTGGGTGTTGCCCTGGATAGTATCGAGCGTTTCCAAGGCGTCATCATCAGGAAAAACAAAAAAATATTGGATGAATGAGGCAAGCAGGATGGAAGAACAATTCAGTGTCAGGCTGGAAAAGCTAAAAAAAATACTTGAATTGGGGATCACCCCGTATCCGTATCGTTTCGAAAGCACCATGCGTTTTGGCGAAATCATCGCCAAATTCAAAGATCGCAATGCCGAAGATCTGAAAGAAGCCGCCCAGGAATTGAGCTGCGCCGGCCGCATCCTGGCTATCCGCAGCATGGGCAAAAGCGCTTTCATGCACTTGTTTGACGGCGAAGACAAGCTGCAGGTTTACATCCGCAAGGAAATGGTTTCTGAAAAGGACTTTGCGTTGAACAACCTCCTCGACATCGGAGACATCATCGGAGTGCAGGGGACGGTTTTCAAGACCCATACCCAGGAGTTGTCCATACTGGTCAGCGAAATAACCTTTTTAGCCAAGTCATTCCATCCGCTTCCGGAAAAATGGCACGGACTGCAGGACAAGGAACTGCGCTTCCGGCAGCGCTACCTGGACCTGATCGTCAATCCTGAAACCAAGCAGATCTTCCGCAAGCGGTCGCAGATCATCCAGCGCGTCAGGGCCTTTTTTCATGACCGGGGCTACATCGAGGTGGAAACGCCGATGATGCACCCCATACCCGGGGGAGCCGCGGCCAGGCCCTTTGTCACCCATCACAACGCGTTGGACATCGATCTGTATCTGCGCGTCGCTCCCGAGTTGTATTTAAAAAGACTGCTGGTGGGCGGCATGGAAAAGGTGTTCGAGATCAATCGCAACTTCCGCAATGAAGGCATTTCACTGATGCATAACCCTGAATTCACCATGATCGAATTTTATGAGCTGTACCGTGATTTCAACGACTATATGGATTTGAGCGAAGAGCTTTTGCTGACCCTGAACCGGGAACTGCTGCCGGATGGGACCATCCATTGGCAGGAGCGGCAGATCGACATGTCACCGCCATTCAAACGAGTGAAATTCATGGAAATTATCTCCGAAAAATCACGTTTGACCATTGAGCAGCTCTGGGACGAAGCAGAGGTCAAAGCTCATATAAAAAAACATTTCCCCGAAGAAGCTCTGCCGCCTACTTTCGGCAAAATGCTGGAACTCCTCTTCGATTGTCATGTCGAGAAAACCCTGATCGATCCCACCTTCGTCACCTATTATCCCAAGGCGATTTCGCCGCTGTCCAAAACATCGCGCCTTGACGAGCGCGAGACCGAAAGGTTCGAACTGTATGTGGCCGGCATGGAAATCGCCAACGGTTTCTCGGAATTGAACGATCCGCTCGAACAGCGGAAGCGTTTTGAAGAGCAGCTGCGCAACCGCGAAAGCGGCGACGACGAAGCCCAGATGATCGATAACAATTTTCTGCAGGCCCTGGAATACGGCATGGCTCCCGCCGCCGGCGAGGGCATCGGCATCGACCGCCTGGTCATGCTTTATTCGGGAGCGTCTTCCATCAAGGAAGTCATCCTCTTCCCGCTGCTGAGACCGAAGGAATGAAGTTCGCCTGGTTTATCGCGGTCCGCTACCTGACCAAGGGTCGGAAAAATTCCTTCATTTCCATCATTTCCCTGGTTTCCATCCTGGGCATCGCCATCGGCGTCGCCGCCCTGATCATTGCCCTTTCCCTGATCAACGGTTTCCAAAACGACATACGCAACCGCATCTTGAGTTCATCGGCCCATATCATGATCACCGACCGCTTTGCCGACGGTTTTGCCGACTATCGGACTATGAGCCAAATGCTGGAAAAAGAGTTCCGGGGCGTGAAAGCCGTGATGCCGGTTGTCTACGGTACGGTCCTGGTCAAGGGCAGCGGCCGGGAGGTCAGCGGCGCGGTGTTCCGCGGCCTGGACCTGGGGCGGGGGAAAAAGGAACCTTGGCTGACCCGGCTCGATTTCGGACGCCTGCCCGCCAACGACAGGGAATTGCTGCTGGGCAGGGAGATGGCTTTGAAGCTGAACCTATTCGCCGGCGACAGCTGCCTGATCGTGTCTCCGCAGGCGGCCCTCTCGCCCCTGGGCATCATGCCCCGTTTCAAGAAATTCAGGATCTCCGGGATTTTCAGGTCCGGCCTTTTTGAATTCGACAGCGGTACGGTGATTGCCGGCCTGGGAGCCGCCCAGCAATTGTTTTCCCTGAAAAACAAGATCAGTTACCTGCAGGTAAACCTGTTCAACATCTTCCAGGCCGAAAAGATCGCGGCCGTCATGCGCGACCGCCTGGGTGCGCAGTACGCGGTGATCACCTGGAAGGAGCTGAACCAGTCACTCTATTCGGCTTTGGAGATGGAGAAAACCGTGCTTTTCTTTACGCTGACCCTGATCATCGTCGTGGCTTCACTGAATATCGTGGCCGGGCTGATCCTGCTGGTCATGCAGAAAATTAAGGACATCGGCATCCTGCTTTCTTACGGGACCACGGCCGTGCAGATCAAGAAAATATTTTTTCTGCAGGGGGCGATCATCGGGGTTCTGGGCACGGTTCTGGGAGTCATCCTGGGATTGGGGTTCTGCTTTTTAGCCAACCGCTATGAATTGATAAAAGTTCCCGCCGAGATCTACCAGGTCAGTTTTGTTCCCTTCCGCATAAGTTTGCCGGATCTGGCGGCGGTGATTGTGGCTTCCCTGCTGATCAGTTTCAGCGCTACCCTTATCCCCTCGCGCAAAGCGGCGGCGGTCGACGTCGTGGACGCTGTCAAGTACGAATAAGTCTGCGGACAGCGAATTTTTGATAAAAATTGAAATATAATCAAAATTGATATATTTTTATTTTGTTTTTTGTTAAAATTTGTTTATAAATGTGCCATTTGAAATGGAGGCGATGCATGAATAACCGAAGGATAGTTTCCTGCCTGATCGGATTGTTTTTTCTGGTCACAATGACTGGAAACGCACAAACAGGCACGCCGGCCTTAGACTGGAAGGGTATAGAAGAGGCATGGAATGCCTATTATGCCAGTCCCAGCGAAGCCAACGCTGAAAAAATGCTGACCCTGCTTCCCGGAAACACGAAGATCACTGATATCAGAGATGGCTTTTTGGTTGTCAACCTGATTTATGACCATTTGGGAATTTTGGAAGGTGAAATTTATGCAGGCAAACCCAATTCGATCAAATTGGGTTTTCGCCTATTCACGATTTCTTACGGAACCTTCGAAATTACGCTGAACAAGATCATCGGCAACTTGATCGCCTTCAATCCCCGGCTCTTTTTAGAGGAATTGGCGGCCCACCGCGGCCTGTTCTTGTCACTGAAACCGATCCTGACCAGTTTTTTAAAAGATACTCCCGATGACCCGGTTGCCCAGGAACTTGAGAGAAGATTACGCATCAAGTCCCTGGAATCGATTACGGAGAAACCGCTCAAATCACTGCGCAATGAATGCATTAAAATATTGAAAAGGATGTGAATCAAGCCGATTCGAAAGGATTTCGAACAATTTCCGCTTGACTTTGGCCTCTTTTTGTATAAACTTAAGGATTAAAATCATTGCGGAGGAACAGCCCATGCAGATCAAAATCGCCTCCAGCCATCTCAATGGCCTGGTGGTCCTGGAGCAGGAAGTTTTCGAAGATGAACGCGGGTTTTTCATGGAGGTTTTCAGGGCCGATCAATTCAACGCATTGGGACTGCCTGTCGATTTTGTCCAGGACAACCATTCCCGTTCCCAGAAAGGGGTGCTGCGCGGCCTGCATTTTCAATGGCAGCCGCCCATGGGCAAACTGATGCGGGTGACCTTGGGCAGCGCCTACCTGGTTGCCGTGGATATCCGCAAGGGCTCTCCGACCCTGGGCCAGTGGTTCGGCATTGAGGTCTCGGCCCAGAACAAGAAGCAGGTGTTCGCGCCGGCCGGATTTGCCCGTGGCTTTTGCGTTCTGTCCGACGTGGCCGAGATCCAATACAAGTGCACCGGGATTTACAACAGCAAGGCGGAATCCGGGATCCTTTGGAATGATCCCGAGATAGGTATCACCTGGCCACTGAAAAACCCGGTCTTGTCAGAAAAGGATATCCGGGCCCGCACCCTGTCCCAGTGGCTGGCCAGCCCGGAAGCGGATCACTTCATTTACCAACCTTAGGAGGAAAGCCAGAATGAAAATACTCATCGCCGGCGGTGCCGGCTACATCGGTTCGGTCCTGATCCCCAAGCTGCTGGAAAGGGGCTATGAGATCAGCGTGATCGACCTTTTTTGGTTCGGCAACCATCTGCCCAAAGAGGTCGGCATCGTGCACAAGGACATTTTCGACCTGCAAGCGGACGATGTGCGCGGCTTTGACCAGGTGATCTTCCTAGGCGGCCTTTCCAATGATCCTATGGCCGAATTTTCTCCCAGCAAGAATTTCATTTACAATGCCGCCGCTCCCGCTTTTTTGGGATACGTAGCCAAGGGGGCAGGGGTGAAGCGTTTCATTTACGCGGGTTCCTGCTCGGTCTACGGCTACACGGTCAATGAACTGTATGATGAGGCCCAGCCGGCAGTGTCCAATTATCCGTACGGCATTTCCAAATTGCAGGGCGAACAGGCGGTCATGCAGATGCAGGACAATAGTTTTTCGGTGATCGCTTTCCGCCAGGGCACGGTCAGCGGTTACAGCCCGCGCATGCGCCTGGACCTGGTGGTGAATACCATGTTCAAATCGGCCATTGCCGACAAGGTAATCACAGTCAACAATCCTGCCATTTGGCGACCGATCCTCAGCATCCAGGATGCCGCCAGCGCCTATATCCGAGCCATTGAGGCCAATGACGGTATTTCCGGAATTTTTAATGTCGCTTCGGGAAACTATACGGTCGGAGAATTGGGAGATCTGGTCAGATCCGGCCTAAAAATCCATTTGCAGGTCGACGTGCGCCTGCAGATCAAACACATTCAGGATTTTCGCAATTACAAAGTCAGCATCGATAAAGCGCGCAAAGTGCTGAGTTTTCATCCCAAGCATGATGTGGAATCCATCATCAAGGACCTGGTGGACAACCTGCCCAAGTTCAAGGATTTCGACAATCCCGCCTACTACAATATCCAGGTTTTCAAGGCCCTGGAAAAACAGCATTGATGGCGGCGGCGGGCAAAATGAAACTGGCTGTGATCGGGGCTGACGGGCAACTGGGTTCGGATATTGTTGAAGTATTCAGGGCCGAGGGTTTTGAGGTCGTCCCCCTGACCATCGACAAGCTTGACATCGCCGACAGCGGGCAGGTACAGAGGGTATTGGCCGAGGTAGGGGCCGATGTCATCATCAATACTGCCGCCATGCACCAGGTCGAAAAATGCGAGGCCGACCCACTCAAAGCCTTCGCGGTCAACGCCCTGGGCGCCCGCAACATCGCCCAGGCGGCAAACGCCGGCTCGTCACGTCTGATTCACATCAGCACGGATTATGTTTTTTCTGGTGATAAAACGGAACCCTACCTGGAGAACGATTGCCCCCTGCCGCTGAATGCCTACGCCAACAGCAAGCTGGCCGGGGAACTCTTTGTCCGCTCCATGGCAAAAAAACATTATGTGATAAGGGTATCCGGTTTATACGGGAAAAACCCCTGTCTGGAAAAGGGAGGACTGAATTTCGTCGATCTGATGCTGAAGCTGGCGCGTGAGCGCTCCGAAGTACGCGTTGTCGACGATGAAGTGCTGACACCGACCGCGACCAAGGAAGTGGCTCGCCAGATACTGAAAATGCTCAACGGCAAAGCTGAGGACGGCTTGTACCATGCCACGGCCGAAGGCAGCTGCTCCTGGTTCGAATTCGCCCGAGAAATCTTCAGCCTAAGCCATAGCACCGTTACCCTGATCAAGGCCGAACCCGGTGAATTCCCGGCCAAGGTGCCTCGGCCCCGTTATTCTGTCCTGGAAAACCACAACCTGAAAAAGCAGAATTTGAACAGTATGGCACTCTGGCAGGACGCTTTGCAGGAATATCTGAGGGAAAAGCACCATATCGGCTAAAGGTTTTCTCTAGGCAGCAAAACCTGGTTTCTAAAATCCAACGCCCAATTCTTGGCTGCCGTCATCCCTTTCCATCATTCTAATCAACGAATCCGAACTGCTTGGCTCTGCCAATGAACTTCTTGAGTACTTTTGTCGCATTTTCAAGAATGTGACTTTAAGCCTATGAATATTGCCGCCGATTGCACGTTATAAAGGCGAGGGCAAAGATGGGCAAAATATACTGTTGTCACTGGCTGCGCCGGCTGTTTTCAAGAGTAAGTATCTCTTTTTCCGTCGTGCTCGGACTTTTCGCTATGAGCGCTTTTCTGGGTTTTGCCGCCGATCCGACCCAAGCCGACGGTACCAAGAGCCGGCAGAATTCACTCACCTGGGTCGGCTATTATGATCCCGCCCTTAACTATTTGTCCGCAAAAGCGCTGTTGCGCTTTGAATCACCCATGATTGAGCGGCGCCTATGGCTGGACGAAGGACTGCGGCTGAATGCAATTAACAGCGGAGCCGTAGCGGTCGTGGACCTCAATCGCAATTCCGGTCAGTTCCTGCTTCAGGGACAAAACACGGACGAGTTGGAAATCAGTTACAACGGACGGCTTGCTCCTGCTAGCGATCCTGGGCCCATGGCGTCTGAAACAATTGTCGGCCGTACCGAAATCCAACTCGATCGCTTCCGCTTTCTTTCCTGTATCAAGAATTTCTATCCGCATACCGACATGGATTTCGGGAACATCCTCCTAAATATCAGTGTTTCCAATGAGTGGAACTGTCTGGGCAGTGGCATACTGCGCTCGGTTCGCTTGCAACCGGGGTTGAGCACGTACGTGTTCGACAACGCCGGAGCCAAAGGCATGTCGCTCGTATTCGGCCGTTTCAGCCAGATCGGCCTCATTGATGCGGTGATCCCCGTCCGGCTGCACGGCTGGCCGCTCTTCAATTACAACTGGTATTTCCCTAAAGCGGATATTGCCCGTATCCTCACTTTTTATCATGAGCGTTTCGGACCGCTGGACGTTCCGGAACTCAATATTCTTTTCCGGCGCGGGCGCCATTTCGCTGGCGTCAGTTACTGCGGCCTCATCGTTCTCGATGTGGACGCATCCTGGACGAGTTTTTCAATTCATACACGCAAGAACATCCGTTCGGACTCGCTGTTGGCGATGTTCGACGCCAAGATCGATGTGTTGAGCCATGAGATCGCCCACCAGTGGTGGGGGGGGCTCATTTCCTGGAAGACACCGGTCGAAAACTGGATCACGGAAGGGTTGGCCACATATTCCAGCCTGATCAGCTTGCGGGCTTGGCGGGGTGAGAAAGAATATCAGCGGATCATCGATCGCTTGCGGCGCCAGGTGAAAGATTATGCCGACCTGGGCGCCCCGGTGGACGGTTTCCAGTTGCTGCTATCCGATCGTAATCCCAAGGTTTACCAGGCTCTGGTCTACGGCAAGCCGGCGTTGATGCTGGCCGCGCTTGCCGACAAGATCGGCGAAATGGAACTGTGCCGCAGGTTGCAGATCATCCTGAACGATCGGCGTAAAAATAGTGTGGGTACTGAGGATTTTTTGCGCTGCTTGAGCGGCGGCGATGAACAGTTGCAGACACTTTTAAAAAAATGGATCTATGACCGCGGGCTGCCCAAGCAATTGTAGCTGCTGCCGAATCCGTCTCTAATAACGCAGAATGCTGCTTTGGTTGATTTCTTCAATGATGCGGGTCTTGACATGGAACAATTTTTTCTTCAGCGGCGAAAAGCCCTTGGCGGCGGTCTCCGCGGTCAAGATGCCGGCGAACTTGCCGAAGAAATCGGCGCTCAGGATGCGGGCGTTGTACCAGCTCCAGTAAAATTTTTTGGCTAGCGGCATCCTGATCTTGAAAAAAGCGATGAAGGTCCGGTTCACGACGCGCAAAACGATGGCTTTGATCACGCCCCGCAGCCGGGAAACGTAGAAAATATTGAATTCCTGCACGCTGAGATGGGAATCGATGCACATGCGCCGGAACATATAGCTTGCTTTTACTTTGTGCCAGTGGAAGAACTTGGCTTCCTTGACCAGCGCTACCCTCAGGCCGTTCAGGATCATTTTCCTGGCAAAGAGCATGTCTTCGCCGTAGGGGACCGGTGGAAATTGGAGGCGGAGCAGGGTCTCACGGTCAAGGCAGGATGAACAGTTGTCGAAATTACTCAGGCGGCGGCGCAGTTCAGGCGGAAACTTTTCCCAGCAATAGGCGGGGATGGGCTCGACAAAATCGTCATGGTCCTGAAACCAATTGTTGTGCAGGTAGGCATCCACCGGGTCGTGCCATTGCGGATTGATCTGCCACACGCCATACGCGGCCGCGGCCTGTCCCGACAGCACCGGCGCGATCAAGCGCTTAAGGAAATCCCTGCCGATGGGCACGATGTCATCGGTGAAAAAGACCACGATTTTCCCCTGAGCTTCCCGGGCCGCCTGCATGCGGGTGCCGCTGTGGCTGAATCTCCCTTCGGCAACCGGGATGATCCGCTTGCGCAGATGGGGGATGGACTGCAAATAAGCAACGGTGTCGTCGGTGGAATGGTTATCCATGAAGATCAGCTCGTAAGGGTGTTGAAAATCCTGATCTTGGATTGCCGTCACCAGCCGCTGGACCACGCCAAATGAGTTCTTGGTCAGGATGACGATCGAAACAAGGGTTTCCATGTTGGTTTTACCCTTGAGCCGGCGCGGCCAACGGCGCGCCTGATGCATATTCTTCGGCCAAATGTCCAAACAGGCCGCGTACCTTCTCGGCGAAAATGGCCCGGGTAAAGTTCCCGCCCCGCAGCTGCGCCGCCAGGCTGGTCCGCTGGCGCTGGCCGGGGTCCCTGATCGATTGCAGGGTCAGGTCCAGCAGTTGCCTGATATTGGAAAAGCGGTAGCCGGAAATCCCGTTTTCCACGATCTCGCGCTGGCCGCCGCCGTCAAAAACAATGGGCAAGCATTGGTTCTGCATGGCTTCCACGGTTGACATGCCGAAGTGCTCCACGTGGGCCGGATTGCTCTGGTGCAGGCCGCAAAAATGCCAAAAAAGGGCGGAGCGGGCATACAGCTTTTTCAATTCGCTCAAGGGAATATTGATCTTCAATTCTACCGGCAGGTCGGGCCGGGCATTCATCAGCCCCCTGATTTTTTCGAGATAGGGGTTGGGCGAGGCGCTGCCGCCGCAAAGGATCAATTTCCAGCTTTGCAGTTCCCGGGGAGCCTTGGCCCGCAAGCGCGCGAAAGCGGCGATCATTTCGGCCTGCTGTTTGCTGGCTCCGCTTTCGAACCTGGCGACGGAGAGGATGATGTTTTCCTTGGGCAACATTGGCGCGGCGGCCGGTTCCATGTCCACGGGAGGGTAAATATGATGGCTGGGGGAGAGGCGCCATTTTTTTTCGATCCACTCGGCCGTATAGCGGCTGTTGTAGATGAGATGCCGGTAATGCTGCACGTAAAAATACGCGCCTTTATGGCGTTCAGGAAAATGGCAGACGAACAGGGAAATGTTGGACAAGGGATAAACCATTTCCAGCATGCTGTTGTTGATAAAAAAATCGTAATTTCCACTTTCGCGGCTTACGGCCAGGAAGGGATTTTCACTGCGGTCGGAAACCAGGTCCGGGTTGATCCGGCCTTGGTCTTTTTTATCGAAAAAATCAAGGGGCAGTATCTTGACCCGACAGCGCGACAGGTCGAGATCGTACCACCCCATGAGCTTGGCCAGTGTAACCGGCCGGTGGGCGATCAGGGTGACGTCGAACTGATCCTGCAACGCTGCGGCCATGGTACAGCCGTATTTTTCGCCGCCACCGATCAGGTGCAGGGTGTGGTCATAGAGGGCCACACTCGCTTGGCGCCAGCCGCTGACGACCTCGCTGCGCAGCAGCAGGTTGTATGCCGCCTGAGCCCCGGACTTTCTGGCCACGGCTTGCGCCAGGGGTTGGAGCTGCGATCCGGCTGCGGGGTTTTTACGGACTAGACCATGAAAAAAACTTTCGCTCTGCGCGTCAATCGGCTTCATGCTTCGGGCCCAGGAGATCTTCAACCTGATCTTTGATCTCCTGCTCATGCTGTTCCAGAGCGCGCACTTTTTCCTCGAGGCGGCGCAAACGGATGAAAGTAGCCAGATGAAAAGCAACCAGCTGGTCGTTAAAGCGGTTTTGGCGTACGAACAGGGTATTGCTGTAGGGGCGAAAAATCTTAAAGATCATTTTTTTGAACAGGACGATGGCCGGCCCGATAAAACGGCGGTGGGAAGTAATGTCCGAAGTGGGACGGCAATCAATGTCGTCGTTGAGAAAGCTCAGGCGCTTGCCCATTTCCCCGTCCAGTTCGCTGTCTGACAATTGCCAGAGATCGACCGGGAAATGGTGCTGGATCGGTCCGCCGGCCAGTTCTTCCAGCGAAGCGGCAGAATCTTTGCGTCCTTGGAAATATCCTTTCAGCTTGGCAATCTCTTCTTTGATCTGCTCGTCCATGTTGGCGACCTTTTTCTTGAAAGTTCATCATACACGATTTGCCGGCTGAAGACAAGGAACGACAAAAGCCGTAACGCCAGGGTGGAACAACGACGGCCTCAGTTGACCTGCGGCTGGATGATCTCGGTGCAGGTCTTGCCGCTGACCTGGTCCAGGACATCGACGATGATATCGTATTTGCCCGCGGCCAGGAAATTGAAGTCCAGCGTCAAGGATATTCTTTTTTTATCGGTTTGCAAGTTTTTATTTTGGTCAAAAAAGCTCTGCCCATCAGCGTTTTTGACGCGGATGCGCACGGCGAGCATCCCGGCCGTTTTGCCCTTGGTCTGGGCCAGGGAAAAATCGCCGATGGCAAAAGACAATTCCCCCTCCTGGAAGGAAAGTTCCGTGATCTTCACGGCTGGATTTTCGGCTTCCTTTATTTTCAGGTACTCGCTGATGTAATCGGCACGGATATTGTTGTCATACAAAACATCGTATTGATTTCCCTTGACTCGGACCTGGATCTTGCCGATCTTTTTTGGAGTGGCCGGTTCGTAGGTCAGGACGTAGTAGTCGTCGCTTTTTTCGCTGACGCTGGCCAATGCCGTATCGATCTTGTTGGAAGCGGTCAAGGTGCCCCCGCTGGCCTCGGAAAGCGAACGCAGGCTGTTCTCGATATCGGTGGCCACGTAGCGGAACTGGGTTTCAGAACTGTCGACATCGTGGAACACGCGCATGAAAAAAGAATGAAGCGTAGCGTTCACCTTATAGAAAAGCTTGCGGGCCTCCTCGGTCGGGAAGTTTTCGGCGACCTTCATTTCGCGGTCGATGGTCTGCAGCAGCCGTTCGATGATGCGGCTCTGGGCTTTGAGGGTCTGATTCTCGCTGGCAGCCAGCGAATTGCTGTAGGTGCGCAGCTGCATTTCGATCTCGCCGCTGAAGGCGATCTGGGGGAATTGCTCCAATTGATAGAAATTCAACACCCACTTTTCCTTTTTGACCTTTTCCAGATGCTTGGAAAAGTAATAGAATTTGTCGATCTCCAGTGACAGGTAGTGGAGCTTGAATTCTTGCCAGGCCCGCAGATAAAAAACAAGAAAGTTCGCGATGTATTCGGGGCTGATGTCGGCCCGGCCGCTTATGGTCATCCGGAACTTGGTCATGTCAAGGCTCTGCTCGATACTGCGCACATAATTCAGCATCTGGTTGTGGGCGTTCTGGCTCTCGGAGCGCAACAGTTCGAGGATCTTCTCCTGTGCGCCCGGATCGGCTTCCAGCCGCTCGAACATCAGGGTGCGGTTGTTGGCCATGACGAAGACCTGGTCTTCCGGCCGCAAGATGCTGTCGAACAGATAGGCAAGACCTTTTTCAAGTTCCTCGTTGCATGCATAAACGCGGAAGATCAGGACAAAATAACGGCCAATGGGCTTCTGGGCAGTGGACAATCCGTCCGATGCTTCGGGAGCGGCATTTATTTTCTTGTGAAAAAAATAGAAGCCGTTTATTTGCTGGGCTTTGCCGCCCTCATATATTTCGAAATCCTCTTTGCCCAGACCGGCGACGGATTGCCCTTTTGAAAAAACGCGCACCGGCACCTCGACGTTGACCACAGAAACGGCTTCCTTGATCGGCTCTTCGGTCTGGCCGGCCAGCGCGGCACAGATGGCCAGGCAAAAAAGAAGCAGCAGGGAGGCATTTTTAAAATTCATGGTCGATCTCCTTTTGGGCAATTTAGTATATCAATAATAATATCCCTTAATGGTGCGGGCAATGAATTTCTTCTTTTTTTTCAGCTTGACGCTGATCTTTCGATAGCGCTTGGTCTTGCCGTTCTTGGTGGGCGAAAACTCCAGAATGTATTCGGCCCTGATGTCACGGCGTATCAATTCATAGATTTTTTTAATTTCCGAGCTTTCTTCGACAAAAAACAGCATGCCACCCGCTGAGGACGATAGCTTTTTCAATATCTCCTGATATTCGTCAACAAAGGAACTGTCCCGCTTGCCGATGGAGTATATGATGGCATTTGACATTTCGGCTTTTTTGATCAATGTATAGGGGTCCATGTAAGAACTGTTGTCCTCACCGTCCGATAAAACGATGATGATATTCAGCCCGGGCATGCCCTTAAGCATCTTGATGCAATAACCGACCGCGTCGTATAGTGCGGTGGCGCCAAAAGGGAAGGCCATGGAAATGGAATTGGACAGTTCAGCGTAGTTGCTGGAGAATTCGGTGTCTTCAAAGACTTCATGGTTGAAAAAAACCACAATGGCCTTGTCTTTCTTGGTCAGCAGCTTTTGCAGGAATTGCTTGGCCGCCTCCTTGACTTCGCCGATTCTGTCCTTCATCGATGAACTGATATCAATGAGCAAGGCAAGGTGAAAACGGTTTTTTCCGCTTATGCTGAAATTGTTGATCACCTGCGGCTGGTCGCCCTCAAGCAGGATGAAATCCTCCTTTTTAAGGTTCGAGATGTAGTTGCCCTGCCTGTCTGTGACCACCACCGGCACCAGGATTTGGGTGACATCCACTTCCTGGACGTCGTCGATGGGGAAAGACTTGATTTCGCTGCTGTCAACCACTCGATTGTTTACACGCAGAAGCGCTTTGAGCGTGCTGTTTTGGGGGACATTGCCGAAATTGTATTGGAAAGCATAGGGTGGCTGCTTGATTTCCTTGATGAAACGGCCGTCCAAATAGATTTCCACTGTGTGCAACGCCCCCTTCGGCAGGTTTTGCAGATTGATTTTAATGGTTGTCTTGCCGAACCAAATTTCCTCGCCCGGCGGCGAAGCGAAGGTGACAACGGGGTTATCCTGTGCCGGAGCGCGGCCGATCAAGATGGCTACAGTCAGAAGCAGAAGGGGCCAAGTTTTGGTGCTCATTTTAACCTCAAGAAACCTTTTTGTCGCAATTTTTTCACAGTGTTCTTCAAGTGGGCGCTGTTCATGATATCGAGGACAAAAAACGTGCTGAAATAATCTTTTATATGGTTTTGGGCATAAATGGGTTTACAGACCGTATCAATATAATCAAAAACAAATTGTCCCAGCAGGCAGACGGGGAAATTGTTTTTGCTGGCCAGGTACGCAGTCTTGATCTTGTATTCCCTGACCAATTCCCCTGAGAGCCATCCTGAAGCGAACAGATGGGCAATTTCCTGGGGGATAAAGACATTGGCCCTGGGGCAAAGGCTCCCCGAGGAGTTGTAATAGATGTTGCCCCATAAATCGTTTTCACCGGCAATAACGGCGCTGAGCGGCATCCGGGCATATTTTTCCAACACATCTTTTTTGGAAAATTCATCCAATAGGAAATCGTTTTTAAAAAAATAAAGGCCGATTTGCTGCAGTTCGCTCATGAACAAATAGTAGTCGGCCGCGCGGCCCGACAAAAAGTCGTTCAGGCGGCGGTAGTGGTAGCCGGCGGTCAGCATCATGACGGCATCACTGACAGCTTTTTTCAGTTTTTCATCGCTGGAGCACTTCTGCAGCAATTCCACGGAGAATTCCACCAGCAGGGCGTCAAAACTGGCGCTTTGGCTGATCTTGGGCTGGGGGAGCATGGACATAATGTTGTAAATGATGCCAAAGGTTTGTTCGGAATTATAAATGCTTTTATCAAAGAGTTGGTTGCGCCAATTGAGCGCGAAGGTAAGATTCAAGCGCGACACTCCGCCTTTTAAATAATATCCGGAAAATTCCGTCTTGTTGCCAGGAGAGCTATTGTTGCTCCAGGGTATATCATTGTTCTCCGAGAAATCATGCAGGCGGGATATGTTGGGGTTGATGAACATACGCAACTTCGGGCTCTTGGCATTCAGGGCATATGCCAGAGTCAGGAAAAAATCTTTCAAATTTGGCAGCAGGTAGTTGCCTTTTATTTCAGCGACGATTTTTTTGATTTCATCTCGATCTGCATTCTTTTCGCTTTTTTTCAGCAGGTTCTGTACATCGCGGTCAAGGTCGGATTTGGCATACGCCATGACCCGCAGCTTGATGCTTTTGGGCGCATCCTTGCTGAAAGCGGGGTAGGGCAGTTGCTCAAATGCTTCCAGCAAGCGGCGGCCGGACCTTTTGCTGAAGCCGGCCGGGGTTTCAGCCAGGTTGTTCAAAAGACTGTTGATTTCGCTCAAGACCGACAGCGTGCAGTCTTCCTGACTGCGCAGCACACCGCTTAATATCGCGGCATACATTTCCTTGACCCGCCATTCATAAGCCTGGCCTTGTATGGAAACCGCCTGGTTTTTCAAACCGCTCAACACGAACGCCAGAAAGGATTCGTCCGTAACATCGCGGAGTGAATCCACACTGGTTTGCTCCTTGATGAAGTCAAACATGCGGTCATAATAAACAGGCCGCTGCCAGGGAATGGTCATCAGGCTGCCGATCATGCGGTCGTAATCAAAACGATCGGGAGCGAACCAGCTTAGGTGGGCAATGATCTCCAGAAGCGATTGGCTCAGCGCCGTCAAAAGAACCTGGTCTTTCTTATTCAATTTGAGCAGGTTGTCCTGCCAGGTGAACAAGGCGTCGGCACTTTCGGCCTTTTTAAGCGGGATTCTTTCAATGAAATCGAGCAAAATGTTTTTTGCTTCAAAGTCAACGAAGGTTTTTTTTAAAAAGTCCTGGGTCAGGAAGCCTGGGCGGTCGTTGAATTTCGAGTAAATGGTAATGAATTTTTGCAGCAGGCTTGGTTTTCGGCTGCTCTTGGCCGAAGCGACCAGCAGGTTTTCCAAAAAGTCGCATTCATCGGCACCGGCCGCCAATTCCAAGCCCATGGCTTGTGCCCAGGCATTCACCCCCAGCGGCAGGTGGATGCGGCCATCTTGAATTTTTAGGAGGTGCAAAAGCGAATAGTACGTGAAACTCTCCAGGCGCGGGAATGAATTCGCCTTTATCTTTTCATTCGCACCCAGAGTTATCTTCTGATAAAGGCGCCGGACTTTGTTTGCATCATAGTCAAAAAACAGGACACGGCGGTTTTCTTCCGGAAGAAAAAAAGAAAAAACAAAGAGATAATTCAGCTTGCCATCATCGATGATGCCCAAGTGCGTCAAAAAATCAAGGGGCGCCTGTTCGGGATCGATGCCCGCCATGGCCGACCAGAATTTTCTTGCTTTGTCGCCGCCGGGAAAAAACAAACGTCCGTCCCGCACTCGCAAGGCGCTGCTGAGCACCAGCAGGCCCATCAGCGATTGACTATCCATGTAGAGGCGCTTCCAGGCCGAGGCGGTGCCATTCAGCTTTGCTTGACTGATGAAGTCGATTTCTTTGCTGGATAAACGGAAAAGTATGGAAAGCAAAAAAGAAAATCTTTTGTTGGCGATCAGCTGTTCAAAAAATGTTTCCGCATTGATGGCCTTACCGCTGATGGCGCTCAGAAAGCCATAATCCCAAGGCATGGGCACGGTGGTTTCCTGCAGTTTGAAAAAAAACATGCCGGTCTGGTTCAATTGCTTCTGCAATGAAGAGGCATTCAGGCGGCAAAATAAATAGTAATTGGTCTGAGGGTCTTCGCCGATTGAGTTGAGTTCCAGAGCGCCGGAAGATGTTTTCTTCAGGCTGAGTCCAAGCAAAGCAAGGAATCTTTTTGCCTGATCCAACCCCTGCTCATTTTTAAGATCCAGGGATAGGGAAAGGTTATTGCTGTTTCCGAAAGTGGTGATGAATTTCTTGACCTGGCGGTGCTGCTGAACCAGCTTAAAATACTTATCACGCATACCTCCGTCGTAAATGCGCTCTCCCGGCGGTTCAGTATTCATCAGGGCATCATTGAAATAGAATAAAAAATCGGCTTCAGGCAGGTTGTAGAAAAAATTATCGTAGTGACAAAGGGAATTGATTTTTCCGGGGAGGTTGGCTGTTTCACTGTTCACGGTAACGGCCAAGACCAACAGAAGGATCATGAACAAAGCAGTTTTTTTCATACTGTCTCTTCCTTGCGTTTGCATTGTATTCCTCTATAACCAATTACGGTTTTTCCCCAATAAAACGGAAGTCAATGAAGAAAAATGTTTTTATTGTTTCCAAAAAGGAAGAAGTATTATAATATGAACGTAATGAAGAGTCCACTCTCAATCCGCCTGCTTTATAGCATATTGTTGGTGCTGGCGGCCATGAACTGTGCAAGCAAAAGAATTGTGCATCCCGTATCCAACCTGGATGGCGCGGAAGTGTTCATGGCCGAGGCCGACAGGTTTGCCGCCAACGCCCAATATGACGGCGTCAATTTTTTCTTGGGCAAGGCCGCGGAAATTTACCGTTCCCAAAAAAACTGGAAGAAAACCGTTCAGTGTCTCGTGCAAATAGGCAACAATTACCAGAAAATCGCCGACCTTGAGCAGGCGAAAAACGCTTTTGCGCAGGCCTTGCAGATCACAGTGGATAAGAATGAGTGGAGAAACCTCGAGCTTTCAAAGTCGATGCTGCAATTGGCTTTCAAACTGCTCGCTAAAAAAGAATTTGATGGGGCGCTGGAATTGATGAACCGCGCTCTCGAACTCCAGCAGAAGATATATGGAGTCGATCATCCGGAATTGGGAAAAATCTACAACAGCCTGGCCTTGCTTTACCTGCACACGGGGAACACGCAGAAAGCCAATGAATTTTCAAGCAAATCGCTTTCTTCGAAAATCCGGAAATACATGAACACCGATTCCTCTTTTTTGAAAAACTACAGCTTTCTTGATGGCGTGAGCATAAGCGAACGCAGTTTCGAGGATATGTCAGGCATGCTTGACAAATCGCTGGGTGTGTATGTGGAATCCCTGGGAAGCGGTCATCCCCTGGTGGCTTCGATCTATGAAAAGCTGGGCATGGTCAGCGCCTTGCAAGGCTCCTATGAGCAGGGACTGGATTTTTTTCGCAAGGCTCTGGGCATCTGGCTGGACACTCTTGGTGATGAAGATGTCCATGTGGCTGTTCTTTTTGAGGAGATCGGCATTTGTCTGCGCCTGCAGGGTGACTGGCTCAACGCCAGAAACTACTTGCAGCAAGCCCTGAGAATCGCCAAGAACAGCCGTCAGCCGGTTATTTTGGCCAGTATTTATTTCCAATTGGGGAAAGTCGATTTTTTGCAAAACCTCTACAACGATGCCCTGACAAATTATCAGTACTCCATGGCGGCGTTGGCACCCGGTTTGAATCCCGATGCCCCTGACGTTGTTCAGGGCGTGGAAACGGTTCCAGAAAAGCAGAGCTTACTGGAAATCCTGGCCGCCCAGGCAGATGCTTTTGAAGCCAGAGCCGCACTGAAGAGTTCTGAAAAAAGAGATCTTCTGGCGTCGTTTCACGCCATCCAAGATGCCATTGACCTGATCGACCTGCTGCGTGCGGACTACAAATCAGAGAACTACCGCTTGCTGTTCGGCGAAAAATCCCAGCACATTCTTGACCTGGGGGTGCGGGTGGCCTTGAAGTTGTTTCACACAACAGGGAACCATGCCTACAAGAAAAGCGCCTTTGATTTTTCTGAGAAGAGCAAAGCGGCGCTGCTGACTGAAAATATGCTCGAATCCAATGCCAGGCAATTTGCCGGCATTCCCTTGGAGGAACTGGCCCGGGAGAAAGAGCTGAAAAGCGAACTGGTGCAATATGAAACTCTTTTTGAGAAGCAATCCAATCTGCCGGCTGCCGCAGAAACACCGGCCGTGGAGGACAACCGCCACCGCTTTTACAAGCTTCTGGCCTCTTACCAGGAACTGATTGCTCAATTTGAACGCAACTATCCTCAATATTTCGACTTGAAATACGGAAACAGAAATGTTTCCTCGGAGTCGCTGCAAAATAAATTGCCCAAAAACACTGCTCTCATCGAGTATTTCCTTGGCGCATCCCAGCTCACCATTTTTTTTCTAAGCCGTGAGAGGTTCGAAGTCGTCAGTCAGCCGCTCGAATCCCAATTTACCGAAAGCATCTTCGACTACTGCCTGGCCATAAAAAAAATTGATGAGAAAACTTTTCTGCAGCTTGGCCCGAAGTTGTACAAGGTGCTGATCGCTCCACTCGAAAACTGGCTGCCCGGAAAGGAAAAACTGCTCTTTATTCCCGATCGCGCTTTGGCCTACCTGCCGTTTGAGACCCTGATTAGGGAGGAACGGCAAGTTTCTGATTTCTCCCAACTTGATTTTTTGATACGCCGTTTTGAGATTTCCTATCATTTTTCAGGCCATCTTTGGCAGAGTAAGCTGCAAAAGGATGTCCTGTCGCCTCGGGATGTCTGGGCAGGTTTCGCCCCGGTGTTTTCAGGGTCCGGTCAGGACGGCTACGTCATCCGCAGCGATACCCTGCCGCCAGGCCAACAAAATCAGAAAAACGCCACGCGCAACGTAACCATGGGCGACCTGGAATTTCCGGAATTGCCCGGTACCGAAAATGAGCTGCGATCGATCATCGGCCTGTTCGCGGCCAAGAAAAACAAGGCCGTTGGATTTTTTCATTCACGGGCCACTGAAAAGCAGTTTAAAAGCCTGGCCATGAAGGATTTTTCCATCATCCATCTGGCCACCCATTCGTTGACGAATAAAACGAATCCGAAACTCTCCGGGTTCCTCTTCTCTCCGCCGCCGAACGACTTGGATGGCGAAGACGGAGTGCTCTACGCCGGGGAGACATACAACCTTAACCTGGACTGCAAGTTACTGGTTCTCAGCAGTTGTGAAAGTGGCACTGGCCGCCTGGTCGCAGGCGAGGGATTGCTGGCCCTTACCCGCGGCCTGTTTTATTCCGGAGCCAGGAATATCGTCTTTTCGCTCTGGAAGGTCGAAGACAGGACAACGGGGGACCTGATGGTCAAATTGTATCAGGAGATCCTGCAGGGAAAATCATTCGCCCGGGCAATGAAGGACGCGAAACTGTCCTTTATCGCCAATCCCTTCACGGCTTTTCCCAAGTATTGGGCCGGGTTCATTCTTTTGGGGATTTAGGGCTGGCATCGAAAAAGAATTTTCCCACATAATACAGCTCGACTGCACTTTCCAGTTTCCAGTAATAGCACCCGGAAGGCAAGGCGGCGCGGAAAAGGAAACTGCCGTTGCTGACCGGATTTTTGAATATCGTCTCGTTGCGGTTGTTGACGATGGCCAGGCTCAAAGGCTCGCGGCTGAATTCCTTCCAGGAGAAAGTGATTTCCTGGGACAAGGTGACATGATTGGGCGGAGAATAAACCTCGATGGTAAAGCCGCGTGAGCGGCTGCCAACCATGGATTCCAAATTGGGGTTGATGGCGAAAGCATCGCTGCTTTTACTGCTCCGGCTGCTTTTCACTTTGGCGATGGCTGCGGCTGATCGGCTGGCCTCGGTGCGGTGGGTTTCTTTTTCAGGTCTTTTGTCCGGGACCTTGAGTGAAAAAGTGGTCATCCCCGGGGCTGGGGAAGGGCTGACACTTACTGCCGTGGATGATTCCCGAATCTGCTGGCGTGGCAGGATAAAATAGAGTGCGGCCAGCAGGATGAACACAAATGCAGCAGCCGCGATCCTGACGGCCGGCAACAACCAGAAGGGTCTGCGCTTGTTGATGGGGAGTATGTCCTGGGCCAAGGCCGTATCGGGCTGCCGCAGGGGATCGCGCAAATAGAAAAGGACATCGAGGATCTGGCATTGACAGTGATAGCAATTTTCAACATGGCTGACAAGTTTGGCCGGGAGTGGCGAGCCTGCCCCGATGAGTAGCGAGTCGATGTATCTGGCCAAATCTTCTGCGGGCAGGTGAGTCTCCCTTTTCGCAGATATTTTTTCAAAAAGGGAGCGGCTATGTTTCGTCACAGTCGTCCTCCTCCCCAAAAAAAAGGCCCAACAGATCGGTAATATTTTTACCGTCATAGACATTCTGGTTATGGAGACGGTTCAGATGGGCGATCAGGAGGCTGGTTTTGCTTTCGACCCATTTGCGCAAGGTATCGGCCAGCACAGGCTTGGCTTCATACCGGTTGAAGACCGGGGCGATGGCCTTGTACAATTCGCGATCCTTTGTATTGCGAAAATCGGCGCCGAGTTGCAGGATGTCGTCTGGAGAGCATGCGGGGAAACATCGCCTGGCAGCGGCGGCGGTCACGGCGCTGCGGCACTTCAACTTCAGGCACAGCCTGATCTTGTCACGGCTTGTGGGTAGCAATTGCAGGATGACACGCAATTTGTCGAACTCCTCTTCCAATAAGGTAGTCTGGCAGGTGCGGGTACGGCTGTGGGGCTCCATTTCCAGGATCTGCAGCGGAACATCAGCTCTCTTCATCGGTAAATTCCTGCCTTCACGCACGATATCCACATACATATTACGGACGCAGACCATGAAATAGGATGTGAAGCGAGTCGTTTGCTTGAAATTGGCGTCAAATTTATTTTGGATTTTGGCAAGCTTTCCCGATAAAAGGCGGGTGAAAATTTCCTGGAGAATGTCCTGTCTTTCATTCGGGCGGGGATGCAGCCTCTGGATAAAGCCGGTGATCAATTGCCGGTAGATCATGATCACGGCACGGGGATGGCGGGCCAGGATGGAATTCAGGCTCAGTTCGGCTTCGATCATTTCGGCCGCCTGGGTTTGGTCGGCAGCAGCCAGGCCGTTCCTGAAATCCCGGTCATTTTTCCAAATTTCCCTGAACAATCCGCTGAGAATGGCGTCCAGGTCGGGAAACCAGTGGCGCGGGTAGAGATCGTGTGGAAAGATCCTTTGCGAGATGGTTTTTTGGAACTCGCTTTCCAAGCCGCTCGGGATGGCGGCTAAATGATTTTCCTGATTGTCCATTTTCTCAGCAATGCGAATTGCTGTTCATACCTCTTTCTGGTGGGGCGAGGCTTTTTTCATAAACGGCATAGGTTTTGGTGAGTTGGGCATTAATGTGGCGCAGGACCCGGTTCATCGGTTCATTGCTTTCCAGTACCCAGGACATTTCAGCCTTGAAAAAACCATGCCTGACAGCGTTTTCAGCGGTTTTTTTATAAAACATCAGGTCGATGCCCTGGTTGCGAAACTCCTTGGCAACTCCCATCAGGGTGACGCGGATCCGATCGATCTTTTTAAGGTTGCGCAGCAGGCGCAGCCAGTTAAAAGGAAACAGGCGGCCAGCCAGCGGTTGGATGGCCTGGTTGGCATCGGGAAGGGAAAACGAAAAGCCGAGCGGTCGGCCGTCTTTTTCGGCAATGATGACCAGGTCCGGTTTGGCGAACAACTTCATTTTCTTGAAATCGTCCAGTCCTTCTTCGATCGTGGCCGGCACGAATCCCCAGTTTTCCGCCCAGGCCTGGTTGAAGAGATCGATGATGATCGCCATGTCCCTTTCCGCCCGGGCGAAATCCATGTAGCGAAAACGAATGCCGCCGTCCAGCAGCTTTTTTTCAAGCCTGTCAACGGCCCGGGGGAATTTGATCGTCTGGTCGGTTACCTCATAGGCGAAAAATCTCATCGCTTGACTGAAGCCGAGATTTTCCAGCAATGCCTGGTAATAGGGGAGGTTGTAGGCCATCAGGATGGCCGGCGGCAGCGAAAACCCGTCGATAAGCAGTCCGGAGATGCCGTTCAGCGAAAAACTGGTCGGGCCGCGCAAAGTGTCGGCTCCGTTTTCGCTCAGCCATTCTCCCGCAGCCTCAAAAAGTTTTTTCGCCACCCTGGCGTCATCAACGCACTCGAACATCCCGAAAAAACCGCAACGATCATGGTGCTGGCGCTGGTGATCGAGGTTGAGGATGGCGGCAATCCGCCCCAGTGTTTCCTGGCCCCGCCGGCACAGGAAAAGCTCGATGCGGTTGTTCAGCAGGAAGGGGTTGTGCCGCCGTAAAAGGAACTTTTTTTCCTCGCTCAACAGGGGCGGTACCCAGCAGGGATTGTCCCGATAGAGACGGTAGGGGAAAAGGATGAACTCGCGGCGTTGCCGCGGGGAGGCGACCCTTGTTATCTGCAGTTCAGTGTTCATGACTGTTTGCATTGCGGAGCGAAGGCAAATGAAGTGACCGGGAAATTCAACGCGCTGGTTCCGCTGTCGGCGCTGTCACTCCTCGATTTCGGCCTTTTTTTTGTTCAGAGGGTCGGCATCCAGCGCCCACATGCCGCGGCCGTGGGTGGCGATGACGATGATGTTGTCACGGGGGTGAATGACCAGGTCATGGACGTACAGCGCCGGCAGGTTGCCGCCCAGAATCTGCCAGTTCATGCCGCGGTCCCTGCTGATGAAGACGGCGCTGTCGGTTCCCAAATAAAGCGTGTCGGGGTCGCGGACGTCTTCGCGGATGACATTGACCGGACCGAGCGGAATGCCGCTGGCAATGTTCTTCCAGGTTTTGCCATAATCGTCCGATCTCCATACGTAGGGTGTGAAGTCGTCGTCCCGCTTGCCGTTCTGGGTCATATAGACCGTCCCCAGACTGTAACACGAGGCTACCAGGCGCGAAACCCATTTCCGGGCGGGCAGCCCGGCGCTGATCTCCAGCCAGGTTTTGCCGCCGTCGCGGGTGATGTGGGCGCGGCCGTCGTCCGTGCCGGCATAGATCAGGCCATACTTCAACGGGGATTCAGAGATGCTGAACAGGGTCTGATAGGGAATGTCGCCCATGGCGGATTTGCTGTTATAGGTCAGGTCGGGGCTGATCTTTTCCCAGGTATCGCCGCGGTCGCGGGAGCGGAACAGGTACTGCATGCCGTGATAGATGATGTCGGGGTTGTGGCTGGACAGGATGAAGGGGGCCAGCCACTGGCCGCGCAAGCGCGGTTCGTTTTCATAGGTCGTCGGCACGATCCACTTTTCGGGCCCCCAGTCCGGTCGGCTGATGTCGCTGCGGCTGAGCATGCCGTAAAAGCCGGCCGAATAGACGAGGTTGGCATCGTTCGGATCAATGGCGTGGTTGGAGCCTTCGCCACCGGGAGTGTATTCGAAGGCTACGGCCGGGATGCGGTCGCGGCCGCGGCTAAGATCGACGGTGCCGCGAAAGCTGCCGTGGTCCTGCATGGAACCGAACACATGAAAGGGATTGGCCATGTCGAAGTTGACATTGAAGAACTGGCAGACGGGCAGGTTGTCGGTGAAACAGCGCCAGTTCTTGCCTCGGTCATAGGAGACGGCGATGCCGCCGTCATTGGCGTTGACCAGGTAGTTGGAATTCGCCGGGTCGATCCACAGGCCGTGGTGGTCGGCGTGCATGCCGTCGAGGTGGCGGAAGGTCTTGCCGCTGTCGTTGGAAACACTGAGCGGCACGCCCAGGATGTAAACCGTCTCGGCATCGATGGGGTCGATGCGGATCTGGCCGAAGACCCAGCCGTAGGTGTTGGAGTGGCGTTCCATGAATTTTTTCATTTCCGGAGTAAGACCGCTGACCTGGCGCCAGGAGTCGCCGCGGTCGTCGGAACGGTAGACCGTGGCACCCTTGATGAAGCCGCAGGAAGGGACGCCGTACGGGCTGCGCAGTTCCTCGGCCGTAGGCTGGCGGGAGATCTCATAATTGTCCACCAGGGCATACAGCACGTTCGGATCGGAAAGCGAGACATCGAGGCCGATGCGGCCGCGGAACTTGGCCTGGGGCAGGCCCTGGTTGATCGGCTGCCAGTTTTTTCCGCCGTCTTTACTGCGGAAGATGCCGCTTTTGCCGCTTTGGGGGCCGTTGCGCGGATCGTTCCATTTCAGACGCGTGCGCTGCCACACGGCGGCGTAGAGGATCTCGCTGTCGCCGGGGTCCATGGCCAGGTCGATGGCGCCGGTCTCGCCGTCGATGAAGAGAATTTTCTGCCAGGTTTTGCCGCCGTCGACGGTCTTGTAGACACCGCGCTTATTGTTTTGCGTCCACTCGTGGCCCGAGGCGGCCACATACACGGTGTCGGGATCTTTGGGATGGATAATGATGCGCGGGATGGTATACGTATCGGTCAAACCCATGTGCTGCCAGGTCTTACCGCCGTCGACCGATTTGTAGACGCCGCAGCCCGCCTGGGAACTGCGGAAAATATTGGCTTCACCGGTCCCGATCCAGATGATGTTCGCATCGCTGGGGGCCAGGGCCACGTCGCCGATGGCCGTCGAGGGACCGTTTTCGAAGAGCGGCTCCCAGGTGGTCCCTTCGTTCACGGTGCGCCACAAGCCGCCCGAAGCCGTGGCCGCGTAGATGGTGTAGTTCTGGCCCTTGGGTGCGACCACCGCCACGTCGGTGCAGCGGCCGCTGACATTGAGCGCTCCCAGGAACTGCCATTTCAGGTCCTTGTAAGGGCTGTTTTTTTTCATCTCCTGCTGCTGCTCGTATGCTTTCAGGCGCAGTTCCGGATCCGAATTGGTGATCTGTTTTTGGGCGTTGACGGCAATCGGCAGCGCCAGCATTAACATTGTCGCACAAAGGGTGAACCCAAGATGTCGACGGTATTTGATTTTTTTCGAAATTGTCATGAAAACCTCCGCTGTTGAATTCGCAAGTTTCATATTAAGCGAAAATTGAAAGTAATTGCAATAGCGTCGGATTTTTTTTGGGGGGGGGAACAAAATGACCCCTGATGGAATCGAACCATCAACCTATTGATTAAGAGTCAATTGCTCTGCCAATTGAGCTAAGCAATATAATTGATAAATTTTAAATCAAAACAACAAAATGTGATAGAATTGTGCTAATTGAATTGAAATCACGTGGGGCATAGTCGTGTTGAGCATGCCTGAATCAATATGATCAGAGAGCTGATAAAACAACCCAGGAATCGCGCCAGGATCGTTCCTGGGACGACTTCTCCTCAAGGATAGGCAAAAGGAGAGGGGAGGGATACCCCCCCCCCGTCGAGGTTAGTCACGGTCTGCAGTTATTGATTATCCCTGCTGAAAAACCCACAGTAAAAATCATCCTTATCTGGGTGTTGTGATTCTGTTGCAAAGTGCTGCAGTCTTGATGACTAGTGAGCTCTTTGGATTCAAAAACGGAACCGATTCCAAGGGCCTCCCTGCATTCAAGTTCAATCATGTTCAGTATGCAACCATCTACTCTAGCAAGGGGCATGAGACTTAAATCGTCATGTTTGCGGGTCTGCA
This sequence comes from Patescibacteria group bacterium, assembly GCA_035528155.1. GTDB lineage: Bacteria > Acidobacteriota > Aminicenantia > UBA2199 > UBA2199 > UBA2199. The sequence continues at coordinate 26,626 of DATKZA010000150.1, forward strand.
GGAGCTTGAAGACCTGTCGTAAGTTACCTACATCCCTAGGGACCAACAGAATAAAAGCAGGCGCTGAAACTCGGTGGTCTTGAAAACCGTTGTGCCTTTACGGGCACCGTGGGTTCGACAAATTTGCAATATGCAAATTTGGACTACGAGCTTTGCGAGTAGCCCGAAGGGTGCGCAACTGCAGTTGCGCATCCATCCCGCTCCCTCCGCTCGAACTCCATTGAAGTATCTAGGAGAAAGTAGGATCTGCGCCTTGCGCTCATCCCTTTCCCTCCGCCATTTCCAGCTTTTCCTTTTAAAAAAAACCGTTGTCCTTGTGCGGGTTTTGTGCGGCTGTAGATCATCGAAAATCCCTGGCTTTCCATTTTTCCGTTATGAGGGGCTGACCATAGGCCACGAAAGCCGCATATTTTTAAAAACGGAACTCCACACCAGCACCGAGATCCAGGCCTCCTACTTTAAATTCTATGTCATCGTGCGTCATCTTGCATGTCGACCATGCGATGAAAAGCCCAGCGCAAATATTGTTGGTTAACCGATACATTCCACCGCCCTTGACGATGCACCCTAAGGCGTTTTCTTTCACCACCCCGAGAGACGCCTCTTCCTTGAAAAGTATCTCCTGAATGCCTGCGGCTACATGGAAGCGCAGTTTTTTCCCAGCAGGAATCTCATAGCGCGCCCCCAGAGATAGCGGCGTGATCGACACCCGCGTCTTTTCCTTTGATACCGTCAGCTCCCCGCTCTTATACAGATAATCCAGTCCAGCCCATAGCGAGAAGTTCTCGGCAATGTCCAGTCCGCCTTCGAGCCCGAATTTTACCGTACTCCCGTAAACGTCGCGGAAGATCAAATTTTCCGAGGAAAAACTGGAGGCTTTGACCTCAATCCGAAATCCCTTAGCATGGACAAGTCCAGCCACGAGCCACAAACTGAGAACGAATAAAATTATTTTCTTCATTTTCGTCCTCCTCACTGAACCGCGACCTGGACTATGTCGCTCTCCCAACCTTGGCTATTAATCGCCGTTACTCCAAAGATATAGGTCTTCGCTGGCTGGAGATGGTGGACGATGAACTCATTTCCCCCAGCCCCGACATTGCCAATCGCCGACACCAAACCATTATCGATCCGATAGATTCGATAGCTAATCGCTCCGGCGTTCGCCGGGTTCGGCTGCCACCTGAGCAGGGCAATGTACTCCATCATCGAGACACTCCGGTTCACAACCTTTTCTCCAGTAAACCCGAGCGGTGCTTGGACTACCCGATTGAAGTTCGCCTGGACTATCATGTTCCCGTTCATAACGACCGTGACTGGATTGACAAATCCTGAGGCATTGCCACTCCAGGCAAAGAGCTCGTAGCCTGCGAACGGGAGCGCTTGAATGCTGACCGAAGCTCCGATGTCATAGGTGTAGGTCCCCGGAGCAGGCATGGTCGTCCCTCCCGCTCCGGCTACGATCGTCAATGTATAACCCCGGACAAAGTTCGCAGTCAAGTTTTTATTGCGGTCCATCACGACGTGGACGGGGTTGGCCGAACCTGATGCGTCCCCACTCCAGTTGCCAAATCGATAGCTGGCCGAAGCCGTAGCTAGGATATTGACCACTGTTCCCGTGTCATATGTGTACGTCCCAGGCAGCGGATCGGTGGTTCCTCCATCCCCGGCAACAATCGTTAGTGTGTATTGACGAACAAAGTTCGCAGTCACGGTCTTGTTACCGTTCATCAAGACAGTGACAGGACTGGACGTACCCGAAGCGTCTCCGCTCCAACTATCAAA
>DATKZA010000151.1:0-7143 GCA_035528155.1 Patescibacteria group bacterium
GACATACCCAATGTACAGTTGAAGGAGCTGATCGACACCATTCATCGCGATGGCGTGGACAAGGTCCGCCAGGAGAGTGAATCGCTGCTCAGCCAGGCCAGGGCGCAGGCCGATGAGATCGTGGCCGCTGCCCGGACGCAAGCCGATGCCCTGCTGGCCAACGCCCGGCGTGAACAGGAGCAGCTCGAGCATTCCGGCCGGGAGTCACTGCGGCAAGCCTCCAGGGACATGATGCTGGGGATCGGAAAACAGCTCGAGGCGTTGTTTTCCTCGCTGCTGAAGGAAAAAACCCGGGAGGCCCTCAAAGACAAGGAGATCAACCCGGCCATCGCCGCCATGATCTCAAACTGGAAACCCGAATATCAGGATAAGATCGAGATCCTCCTTCCACAGGACCAGTTTGACTCGATGGCCGGCGCGCTGCGCCAGGCCCTGGCTGGGAAGATCGCGGCCGGCGTCGAAATCAAGGCGGCCGCAGAGTTGACGCACGGGTTCCGCGTGGCCGAAAAAGACGGACATGCCTATTACGACTTTTCAGCCGAGAGCATCGCGGAGAGCCTGTCCCTGTTTCTCAACCCGGCCATGGCCAGGATCGTCTCGGACGCCCTGCGGCAGGACGGTTGAACTTGACCCAATACTACTATCTCGTGGCATCCCTGCCCATGCTCTTTTCTGACGATCCCCCCCCGTTCAGCAGCCGGGCCTGGCTTGACTTGTGCCGCGAGCAGGTCTCGGAAGACGATTACGCCCTGCTGTCGCGGATCGCCTTGAACGCGCCCCGCTCCCGCCCCGGCGACCATGCCGTCTGGCAGGCCTATTCGTCATGGGAAACGGCGCTGCGCAATGAGCTGGTCGTGCAGCGCGCCCAAAGCCTGGACGTCAGCCCGGATCCGTTCCTGCGCGAGGCGCCGTTTTACTCAGGGTTGCCCGCCCTGGTCAAGGAAACGCTGGGCGCCGGGACGCCCATGGCGGTCGAGATCGCCCTGGACCGCAGGCGCTGGTCAACTCTCGAAGAACTCGAAACCGCCACCCAGTTCGACCTGGGACGCCTGATCGTCTATCGCCTGAAGCTGCTGCTCGTGGAAAGAAAAAGCCGTTTCCGGCCCGAGCCGGGCCGTGAGGCGTTCGCGCAGGAATACACCCGGGTATTGGACATCGCGGCCGCTTGGATGAGCGCCGCCAGCCCGCTATTGGATACGGAGAAGCGAAATGACTGAAGGAAAGGTCGTAGGGGTCAACGGCAACATGATCACCGTCGAGGTCGAAGGCGATGTTTCCATGAACGAGGTTGCCTACGTGGCCAGCGGCGGGAAAAGGCTCAAGGCGGAGATCATCCGCATTCGCGGGCGCCGGGCCGAAATGCAGGTCTTCGAAATGTCCCGCGGCATCGGCATCGGGGACAAGGTCGAGTTCACAGCGGATCTCCTCTCGGTGCGCCTGGGTCCCGGCCTGCTGGCTCAGATCTACGACGGTCTGCAAAACCCGCTTCCGGAACTGGCCGCCCGCTGCGGTTTCTTTCTCGAGCGCGGCGTTTACCTCAGCCCCCTGGACGAGGAAAAAGAGTGGTCCTTCACCCCGGTGGCCAAAGCCGGGGATGCGGTCATGGCCGCCGACACGCTGGGAACCGTTCCGGAAGGCATATTCCGTCACCGCATCATGGTGCCTTTCTATATGAGCGGACCATTCAAAGTCATCCGCATTGCCCCTACCGGCAACTACCGCATCAACGACACGATCGCCGAGCTCGAAGACGAAAATGGCAAGCAGTTCCCGGTCACCATGAGCTTCAACTGGCCGGTCAAGCGCCCGATCACCTGCTACCGCGAACGGTTGCGGCCCGGCGAGCCCATGGTCACCAAGATCCGCATCATCGACACCTTCATTCCCGTCGCCCGCGGTGGCACCTACTGCATCCCCGGGCCGTTCGGGGCCGGCAAGACCGTCCTGCAGCAGGTGACGAGCCGCAACGCCGAGATTGACATCGTCATCATCGCCGCTTGCGGCGAGCGGGCCGGAGAGGTCGTGGAAACCCTCAAGGAATTCCCCAAGCTGATCGACCCCAAAACGGGCCGCTTCCTGATGGAGCGCACCATCATCATCTGCAACACCAGCTCCATGCCGGTCGCAGCCCGCGAGGCATCGGTCTATACCGCGGTCACCCTGGCCGAATACTACCGGCAAATGGGTCTGCACGTCCTGCTGCTGGCCGACTCGACATCGCGCTGGGCCCAGGCCCTGCGCGAGATGTCGGGCCGCCTGGAGGAGATCCCCGGAGAGGAGGCGTTCCCCGCCTACCTGGAATCGGTCATCGCCAGCTTCTACGAGCGGGCCGGCCTGGTGCGGCTGCGCGACAACAGCAGCGGATCGGTCACCATCGGCGGCACGGTCAGCCCGGCCGGCGGCAACTTCGACGAGCCGGTGACCAAGTCGACACTGAAAGTGGTTGGGGCTTTTCACGGCCTTTCCCGTGAGCGCTCCGATGCCCGCAAGTATCCCGCCATTCACCCCCTAGAGAGCTGGAGCAAGTACCCGGGGCTGATCGACGAGAGCGGTACCGAATACGCCCGCGATATCCTCTTCCGGGGCAACGAGGTCAACCAGATGATGAAGGTCGTCGGTGAAGAAGGCACCTCCCTGGAGGATTACGAACTGTTCCTCAAGGGCGATTTCATCGACTCGGTCTACCTGCAGCAGGACTCCTACGACCCGGTTGACGCTTCCGTATCGACCGAGAGGCAGCGGCATATCTTTCGCCTTCTTTTCTCGGTCCTGATCTCCCGCTTCGATTTCGGCAGCAAGGAAACCGCCCGGGGATTCTTCAACCAGCTGCGCCAGAAGTTTCTCGACTACAACGGCGCCGCATGGAAAAGCGCGGAGTTCAACGACTTGGAGAGTGCGATCAAGGCTTTCCTGGCAACCCAGCAGGTCGGGGTGGAAGCAGACGGCAATAAGATCCGGGAAGCGCTTGAAAGCGGGAAATAAAGGGAAAATAGCATGAAAAAGGTCTACAGCAGGATCGAAGCGATCGCCGGCAACGTCATCACCGTCAGCGCCGGCGACGTCCAATACGGAGAGTTGGCCACGGTCAGCTCCGCCCATGGTTCATCCCTGGCCGAGGTCATCCGCCTTTACGAAAACAAGGTGTCGCTCCAGGTGTTCGCCGGCAGCCGGGGGATCTCGACCGGGGACAAGGTGCGCTTTCTCGGGCACCCTATGCGGGTTTCCTTCTCCGACAACCTGCTGGGCAGGATCTTCGACGGTGGCGGCAAGCCGCGCGACAAAGGTCCGGAACTGGGTGAGAATATGATCGAGATCGGCGGCCCCGCCGTCAACCCGGCCATGCGCATCATCCCCAGGAACATGATTCGCACGGGCATCCCCATGATCGACCTGTTCAACTCCCTGGTGGAGTCCCAGAAACTGCCCATCTTTTCGGTATCCGGCGAGCCCTACAACCCGCTGCTGGCCCGCATCGCCATGCAGGCCGAAGTCGACCTGATCATCCTCGGCGGCATGGGACTCAAGTACGACGATTACCTTTTTTTCAAGGAGACCCTGGAGCAGGGCGGCGCCCTGAGCCGGGCCGTCTTCTTCGTCCACACCGCCGCCGATCCCATCGTGGAGTGCCTGCTGGTTCCCGACATCGCCCTGGCCGTCGCCGAAGGTTTTGCCCTGCAGGGCAAGAAGGTACTGGTCCTGCTGACCGACATGACCAACTTCGCCGACGCCCTCAAGGAGATCGCCATCACCATGGAGCAGGTGCCGTCGAACCGCGGCTATCCCGGCGACCTGTACAGTCAGCTCGCCGCCCGCTACGAGAAGGCGGTCGATTTCTCCGGAGCCGGATCGATCACCATCCTGGGCGTGACCACCATGCCCGGCGACGACGTCACCCACCCGGTGCCGGACAACACCGGCTACATAACCGAGGGCCAGTATTACCTGAAAAACGGCCGCATCGAGCCCTTCGGCTCACTCTCCCGGCTCAAGCAGCTGGTCAACAAGGACACTCGTCCCGATCACCGCGCCCTGATGGACAGCATGATCACCCTCTACGCCGCCTACAAGGAGTCCCTGGAAAAGAAGTCGATGGGCTTCAAAATGACCGACTGGGACCAGAAGCTGCTGAAATACGGCGTGATCTTCGAGCAGAGGATGATGGACCTATCGGTGAACGTCTCCCTGGAAGCCGCCCTGGACAACGGCTGGCAGATCCTCGCCTCCTGTTTCTCACCTGAAGAGACCCGGCTGCGCAGTGAGCTGATCAAGAAATTCTGGCCCTCCCCGGGGGGCGGCGCTGCTTGAACATGCCCGCGGTAAAGCTGACCAAGAACGAGCTGAAGAAGCAGAAGGACGCCCTGAAGCGTTTCCGCCGCTATCTGCCGACCCTGGTCCTCAAGAAACAGCAGCTGCAGATGGTCATTCGCCAGCTGGAGGGCCAGCTGGCCGAAGAGACCCGGAAGCGAAAAGAGCGGATCGACGGCGCGGTGCCATGGCTGGAACTCTTCGTTGAGGCGTTTCCCTTCCAGGACTGGCTGAAGGTCAAAAAAGTGGGGACCGAGTCCGCCAACATCGCCGGCGTGGAGATCCCGGTCTTCAAATCCATCGATTTCGCAACGGCGAGCCACGATCTGTTCCTGACCCCGCCCTGGGTCGACGAGGCTCTCTCCCTGTTCGCCGGGCTCGCGCGCCTCGACGTGGAGATCGGCCTGCTGCACAGGCAGGTCGCCCTGCTGGAGGCGGAATTGCGTGTGACCAGCCAGCGGGTGAACCTCTTTGAAAAGGTCAAGATCCCCCAGGCGATCGAAAACATCCGCAAGATCCAAATATTCCTCGGTGACCAGCAGACCGCCGCGGTGGTCACAGGCAAGACGGCCAAGAGAAACCTGTTGCGCCGGGAGGAAGCCTCATGATCGTCGCCATGAAAAAGGCCACAGTGATCACCAGGCGGCAAGAGAAGCAGGACGCATTGAACAAGCTGCGCCGTCTCGGCGTTTTGCACCTCAGCGCCATACCTGCCCAGGTCGCCTCGGCCCAGGAATGGCGCGAAAAAAAGGCGCTCCTCGAAAAAGCCCTGGCCCTGATCGCTCCCCAGCCGGCACCCCGGCAAGAGCGGGCAGCGCCCCCCCCGTCGGGGACCTGTAGGGCCGTCAGCCTGGAAGCCGCCCTGGCCGCGGCGAGGTCCATTCTGGAGAAGCACGAAACCATGCGCATGCTCAACGATGAGGTTGCAAATCTTAAAAAAGAAATGGCCCGCCTTCATGATTGGCAGGGGGTGTCGGTCTCCGATCTGCGGGCCATCCGCGATGGGAACTATGAGGTCATGTTTTTCGAAGTCCCGCCCAAAAAGCTTGGCTTGATACCGCCCGGGCACAAAGCCTTTGTCGTCAAGCGCAGCAAAACGTTGCTTTGGGTCGCCCTGGTCCTGAAAGCGGGCACTGCCGTGGATCATGAATTCAAGCCGCTGCATGCACCCCGGCGCGGCGCTGCCGAAGTGGAAGAACTGCAGGCAGAGAACCGGTCCGATCGGCACCGGCTGCGCTTGGAATGGGACAAACTCGGCAGCGAAGCGGGCGATCTTGAGCGTGCCGTCCATGCCGCGAGCCGTGAGATCGAGCTGGCGGAAGCGACAGCGGCCATGGGCCATACCGAGGCCCTCTCCTATCTGACCGGTTTTTTGCCGGGCGATCAAGTTCAAAGCCTGAAACAATCCTGCCGGGACAACAATTGGGCGCTTCTGATCCAGGACCCCGCCGCCGACGATGACGTTCCCACCGTCATCCGCAACAAACGCTGGATCGACATCATCAGCCCGGTTTTTCAATTGCTGGGCACGGTTCCCGGCTACCGGGAGATCGATATCAGCTTCTTCTTTCTGATCTTTTTCGCGTTCTTTTTCGCCGTGATCATCGGCGATGCCGGATACGGGCTGGTGCTGCTGTCCGGGACCCTGATTTTTATCTTGCGCCTGCGTCGCCAAGGCCGGGAGACACCCAACGCACTCCTGCTGATGCTGCTGATGAGCCTGAGTACCGTCGTTTGGGGAGCACTGACCGGGACCTGGTTCGGATCGGCAACCCTGGCATCGCTGCCCTGGCTCTCATGGATGACCATTCCCGCCATCTCCAGCTTCGACCCGCGCAGCAGTGAAACCATCAAGTACATCTGTTTCATCACCGGGACCATCCACATCTCGATCGCCCATCTGTGGAATTTTTTCCGCCAGACCAGGGAAAAGCCTTTCATCCGTTCGTTGGCACAACTGGGCTGGCTGTTTCTGGTGCTCGGCCTCTATTACCTGGTACTCAGCCTGGTGCTCAGCAGAGAGCGTTTTCCCCTGCCCGTCTTCGCCGCTTGGCTGATGGGCGCGGGGCTGGTCATGATCATCGTGTTTTCGCGCCAGCAAGGCCGGTTTTTCCACGGCATCGCCATGGGTGTGTCCAACCTGTTGGCCACATTCCTGAGCGGCATCAGCGCTTTTTCGGACATCATATCCTACATCCGCCTGTTCGCCGTCGGCCTGGCCACCGTCGAGATCGCCAAAAGCTTCAACCACATGGCTGCGGGCATGGCCCACGGAGCCCTCGGAATTATTCTGGCTTCCATCGTGCTGTTGCTTGGGCATTCTTTAAATCTGGCCATGGGGGCCCTGGCCGTCGTCGTCCACGGCGTGCGCCTGAACATGCTGGAGTTTTCCGGCCACCTGGGCATGGAGTGGACGGGCAGGCCATACAAACCCTTTAAGGAGTAAAAGATGAATTTCAGTTTGATCGGAATCGGTGCAGCGTTGGCCTTTGCCGCCATCGGCTCAGCCCTCGGGGCCGGGGCCGCCGGCATGGCCGCGATCGGCGCCTGGAAAAAATGTTTCGCCCTCAACAAACCAGCCCCCTTCATGCTGGTGGCCTTTGTCGGCGCGCCGCTGACCCAGACCATCTACGGCTTCATCCTGATGAATTCGCTGCGGGCCGCGGCGGCAAAGATCGATCCCGGGCTGCTTTTGGGCGTGGGCGTGCTCGGCGGCATCGCCATCGGCTTTTCGGCCTGGCTGCAGGGCAAGGCCGGCGCCTGCGCTTCGGATGCCCTGGCCGAGACCGGCAAGGGTTTCGGCAACTACATCATGGTCCTGGGCCTGATCGAAACCGT
>DATKZA010000152.1:0-8792 GCA_035528155.1 Patescibacteria group bacterium
TCAGGTTAATTGCTGATCTTTCTCATATCTCTGAAGGACCAAACTGATGCGCGAATCATGATAAAAGCTCCGAAATATTCCTCCCCCAAATGGATATGACACATCTTGAAACTGCTAAAAAACTGTCATTTCAAGACCTGACCCTCATGCCCTTTCAGTGGCAGTGATCGTCCATCAGTGCATTGGAATGGAATTGCCAATGAAAGCGATCCTTAACTTGCTTAATGATATTTAGAAAGATCTCCCGGTCGTGGTCATCAATAAATATCTTCTTTCGTTCATTGCCTCGAGCCGTGATGTGATACACGGCTCCAGGATATTCGATGCGCATCGGCCTGGACATGGAGGCATCATATCAAATCAATTGTAACAATGTAGGACCTGACACCAGAGTGCCCCCATTCCTACTTCCTGGCTCTTTCATTTGACTTTCTGGAAAGACTTGCCATAAAATGGGTCCAATCAAGAAGTTGAATTTCCGATCGCGCGGGCTCCTTTCTTTTGACCGCTTGTAGAAGATTGCCGAGCCACGGCGAGAGGAGGAGCGAATGGGGGGAATGGTCTTATTTTACCGTCTAAGGCGAAGGGTGTCGTCCTTCATGCGCCTGCTGCTCATCATCCTGTTGGCGGCACTGGCTGGGTGCAGCCCCGGCTCGGACGACGAGAATCCGCCCGTGGTACGGCAGCTGGCTATGGAACATTTGGCCACGATCCTTGACTACGGCTGGGCCTGGGGCTCTGAGGCCAAGGTCGCCTTCGACGGCTCGACGATGTTCGTGCCCAACGGCGGCTGGGGCATCTCCATCTACGGGCTGGGCGACCCGAGCCTTCCCGAGCATCTCGCCAGGGTGGACAGCGCCGATTTGGGAGGACAGGGGGGAGCGGTGGCTGTTGCGGGCGGGCGCGCCTTCGTCGCCACCCCGGACAGCGACCGCATCGTCGAACTGGACGTTTCCACCCCGTCGTCCCCCGTGGTCGTCAGGTACTTTAGCGGCATCCCCGAGTATGATCAGCTCGTGCTGCGCGGCCGCTATCTCTTCGTGCAATCGGGCTCCTGCGTGAACTACCCGGGCGGGCCCTACGTGTTCGATATTTCCCTGAGCCCGCCGGCCCTGGTCGGGAAATACCTGGCGGAGCTGATCGATCCCGGATTCTACGTGACCGACGCCGGCCGGGTCTTCCAGGCGCGCACGCCGGCTTTCGCCGGCGACATGGCCCGGATCGATGTCGTCGACATGGCCGTTCCGTCCAGCCCGGTGCTCCTGTCCACCTGGACCTCGGGGAAGGGATTGAACGTCACCGATATCGACGTGCAGCAGGGGCGGGCATATTGCGCCGCCTACTGGGGCGGGATCTTTGTGCTGAAGGGAGCGGACGCGGCCCGTTTGGAGCTGGAGGCCGAGTTTGACTGGAGCGAAGAACCTGCGATCGCCATCAGCGCTGCCGCCGCGCCGCCCTACCTCTTCGTAGCGCGCGGCGATTCCGGGGCAGGGGCGGAGAGCTTCCAGACGTTCCGGCTGGATGGCAGCTCGCTCACGCTCGTCTGGGAGCAGGCCGCCCAGTTCCCGGTGCACTCCGTCGCCATTTCGGGGAACCTGCTCGTCACGGTCGAGCAGGAGCCGCCCTTAACGGAATGGCCGAAAAAGATCCTCACCCTGTACCGCATCTTCGCCGAGTGACACCGCCCTTCAAGTCACAAAGTCAAGGACCGTCCCCATTCTTCTTTTTTCTGCAAGGGACTTTCAATATCACATGACCGCACACCATCCCTAAAGCCCCTTGATGATGATTTCTGGAACCTGGAGACCTGCCCCCTGAGGCCCCGGAGGCTTCCGTCCCCGCATGCCGCATGCCCTTGATATCCGGTCCCACTTGGTTTACCCTGGGAGCGGAGGTGCGATCAATTGAACGGCGAGCTGCCCGACTGCATGAGCTGCGGCCTCTGCTGCCGCAAGCCGGTCGGCCCGCCCGCACCTTACCCCGAAGACCTCGAGCGCTGGGCGGCCGAGGGGACGCCGGAAATCGGCCATCGCCTCGGCGGCTGCCGCGAGGCCGTTTGTCCGTTCCTCGTCATTGGCCCGGGCTTCCGCTGCGTGATCTACCTTACGCGGCCGCTGGTGTGCCGCCACTTCGCGGCCGGCGGCTCGGCCTGCCTCGAGCTCCGCCTCAAAAGTTTCGGGGACGTTCGAGAACTCGGCACTTCCTGGAACCCGGAGACCTGACCCGGGAGGTTCCTTTGCCCCGCTACCCACGCATCCCTCCATGGGCCCGATTTTTTTCAGACAAAGTCAAGAAGTCAAGCACCGAGAAGGATTCCCGCAGAGGCTTCATGATGATTTCTGGAACCTGGAGACCTGACCCCTGAGGCCCTCCTCGGCGAATCCGGGCAACCGGGCGATCTCTTTATACTTTAATCCCCCGCGGTCCTGTCTATCATGCCACATGCATGTTTACAAGCGAAGTCCCCAAAAGGGGCACCGTCCCCAGGGGCCTGCAGGTGGATCATTCGTTACCCGGACAAAAACTGAGCAGAAGATTCATATATTTCAGGTGATCCAAAATATGGAGATAGGCATTCTCGTATGACAATTCCGGAAAATAAATGAATCCCAGGGTCCGGCAATGAATCTGTTGCGACAGGTCAGCCGCCGTGACGATCGCCGTTACATCATTTTCCAGGATCGCCCTTTGCTCGACCAGCAGTTCGATAAAATGCGGGCTTGCCGCCTGGCAGTAGTCGCTCCGGACCCGTTTGGTTTCAGCCAGCAGCGCCTCCAGCACCCTGTAGTCGCTGGCAGCGCCCGCCTTTTTATTGATCTCATCCAATCGTTGCTCCATGACCTTTTCGGCTTCAGTGTGCAACGCCTTGTCGAATTTTACGGAATAATCCGTTTTTGAGATCAATTTTTCTGTTTTTTTTAATTGCCTTTCCAGCTCCGAAGTATCGGCATTCGCCTTGACCTTCATCCCCGAGCGGGATTTGATCTTCAACGCCGCCAGTGAATCCAACCGCGCCTGGACCGTCCGGGAAAACGTCCCAAGCTTTCCACCGTAGGCCTGCACTTCGGCATTGCCGGCGGTACAAACCGCCGTGAATATTTCAGGCAATTGATCCACGAAATCCGACGGCTTGTCTTGAGCATACGACAAATTGAAACATCCATGCAGCAACAGAAATACCAATATTGATTTTAGCATTTTTCTCATACAGGGATTTTAAGGAATTAATCATGGTTTTTCAACAAGATAGTAGGGACGGCGCTTTACTTTGTTACTTTAGCTTTCATTCTTTTCCATCCTCTCCCTGGCATCCATATATAGTTTGGCCAGGGAGAATTGGGGTCAGGTCTTGAATTATCAGGTCGATCATTATTCTTTCTCAAATGTCTATAGAGCCAAGCTGATGATGAATTGTATGGACGCAGAATGTCTTGATACCATCAAACAGAGAACTGTCATTTCAAGACCTGACCCTAATGCCTCAAGTTTCTTTCAGACAAAGTCAAGAAGTCAAGCACCGAGCAGAATCCCCCCCTGCAAATCTTTCAAGACCTGGCCCATATCGATCGTTTGGTATATAGTGGGGTAAAATGAAATTACCATGCGCATGAAAGTAATTTCAAAAGGGAGGGAAAACCATGAATGAAAATTCCAGGGTCCGCTGGGGTTGGCTCAAGGCAATGTATATCTACACCATTGTCGGAGCCGGGGGATTCGGGGTGGGTATGATCATCATGCCTGAAATGGTAAAGGCGACATTCAAATGGCCCGCCAATGAACCAATATCTTTTGGAATTCTTGGCAGCGTCAATGCGGCTTTCGGGTTGCTGTCCATATTGGGCCTGCGGTCACCCCTCAAATTTGCGCCTGTTCTACTGCTGCAGCTTTGCTACAAGTCAATATGGTTCATCGGTGTGGTCTTGCCCCTTTTGATCGCCGGCCATTTCCCAGGCTATGCCCTGCCTTTTGTCCTGATATTTGCGTCCTATATCATCGGAGATCTTATCGCGATACCTTTTCACTATGTCTTTGCTCGAGAATCAACCCGGTAATTAAAAAACTTTTGGGACGGTGGCAGCAAGCGGTGCATCTTCGAGGTCAAACTGCTGTAGCCGTCTCCGTAAAGCGCTGCCGCGCGCAAAGTCACAAAGTCAAGCACCTTCCCCATTCTTCCCCCAAGTCGGGCGTCCCTGAAGTCCCTTGCATAACTGCACGCATTGAAAATCTTTCCATTTATCCGTACAATCCCGGCTATGGGGAAAATCATTTGTTTTTTTAATTCCATTCCCCGGCGCGGAACCGAGAGGGCATCATGAAAAAAATCAATGTGACCTGCTTGGTATTGCTCATTTGCCTTATTGTCCCGGCGCATGGGCTTTGGGCCTGGAAAGGCAAGGCCCATGTCTACCTGGCCATGCTCGCCAGGCAGGATGCCATTGACGACGGCAAGATCACCCTCTATGAAATGGATTACGAACAGGGGCTGATCAAGTGGGACGCGGCCGGCAAGCCGAAAATACTGGGAACGTACGCGGTCGATCCCGGAATTCTGGCCGCTATCCGGCAGTACCCCGAACAGTACAAGGCCGGGGCGCTCGGCCCCGATGCATTTCCGGATCTATTGACCGGGCAAACCGGGATCCATCCCGACAACCAGCCGCTCGGCTTTTCAATTTCTGACGACTGGATGAGCATGCTGTGGCGCGCATGCCAGAAGCAGAGTTCCCGCAAGGTGAGATCGGCCGTGGCCGGCTTCATGGCCCATTACGCCGGTGATCTCTATGGCCATCATTTTGTCAACCATTACAGCGGCGGCCCCTTTGAACTCGGCGAAAATGCCCTGAAGCACCTGGTGCTTGAATCCTATTTGGACAAGCGCATTCCCACCTTGGGCGATGATTTTTATGATTTTTCCATTGAAGGGGTGAGTCATTTTCTGTATGAACAGCTGGTGACCGGCGCGCTGGTCCCCGCGGCCGATGCCGGCCAGATCGCCGCCCATCCCAACGAGTTTTTCAACTACGCCCCGCCGCGGATATTTAAAAGCCTGCAGCAAATGGTCACCATGATCCGTGATGCTCTCAAGACGGAGCGGGCGCAACTGACCCGTCAGCAAAATGAACGGCTGCGGCAGGCCCGCGCCTGCGTCACATCCGATCCGGCGGCCTCGGCGCGCCTGACCGCCGAAGCCGCGGCGCTCAAGGCATCCAATGAAGCGCTGCACGTGGTCGAAGCCTATGTAAAAGCCTGGCTGGATGATATTGTCGCCGGTCAGAAGGCCTGGCCGCAGTTTGCCGCCGATTTTGCCGGCGCCGCCATTTTCAATCCCAACGGAGTTGACCAGGAAAGAGTGCGCAGCATCTGCCAGGATTTCAACAATCACCACCTGCTCAGCATGCTGTCTTTGCCTGATATGGTCGGCGAGAGCATGGCTGTTGCCAAGGCTTTTTCTGATTTTGTCGACCGCTTCATCCCGGGCTGGATGAAGGAATTGATGACATTGCTGCGCACTGACTTGGAAACCTATCTGCTGATGAAGGCCTGGGGCGTGACCTGGGAGATCATCAAGATGCCTGAGGTCCATTTCGACCCGGTGATGAACAACCAGGCAACCGCGAACAGCGGCGAGCGCATCAGCCTGCGGGACTTCAACCGCAACGTGCTGAAGATCAATGACGACGGCTTCCGCACCGCCGACACGGCGGACTGGCAGCGCGTCCCGGCCCTGTGTAATTCCCTGACCATGATGAAGCTGCTCATGCTCTCCCGGCAAGGCGTCGCCAAATTGATCGACGATCTTGAACTCAAGGGTTACACCGCCAATACGCTTGAGCCTCAGCTTACTGTTGCCAATGAGGATGTGCCCGTGATGCTGGGGTTCATGCGCAGCCTGGATGGCAGCAGCCAGTGGTGCCAGGGCCGGAAGATGCTGTTTTCCCGGGACGGCTGCGCCTATCGCAAGCTTTTCATGGCGCAGGAATATGCCGGCCAGGCCTCCTGTATCGATCCCTGCGCCGACCCGCCTGACGGCAGCGTGACCAGCGTGCCCGTAGAGCACATCCTGGATACCTGTACCAGGGTCAGTATCGTCAAGCAGGACAATAATGTCTGGCTGTGGGGCAAGGTGTATCTGGGCGCTGCCATAACGGATATTGCTGAAACGGCCCCATTCAAGATGGCCGTTGGAGCATTGCCTCCACTGGCAGCGGTCCATTCTGTTACTGTAGATGTAAGCAGCGGCCGCTTCGCAGGCCTGACCAGGGACGGCAATGTCTGGCTATTCGGGCTGCGCAGCCATTCGCTGTACCGGTCCTATGTGGATGGTTCCGAAGGCACGCCTTTACCTGTGCCCAATCTCGCTTCCATCACCCAGATCGCCATGGGCACCTATTTCCTTCTCGCCTTGCGCTCCAATGGCACGGTCTGGAGCTGCGGGTCGGATCAGGTCAGCCAATTGGGGCAAGGCCCGGGTTGGCACGGACCTGAATGGCCCAAACGGGTGCGCGGTTTAAACAACATCAAAACCATTGCCGCCGGCTTTGCCCATGGCTTGGCCGTCGATACCACCGGGGCGGTGTATGCCTGGGGATCGAATTCCAATGGGCAGCTGGGCTTGGGCGAGGGCGGGAACAGCGGCCTGGCCCGCAAAGTGGACGGCCTCACCGGGGTGAAGCATGTGGCGGCCGGTTCCTTTCACTCGCTGGCGCTCAAGGAGGACGGCACGGTCTGGAGCTGGGGCTGGAACGGGTATCACCAGCTGGCTGACGGCACAGCGCAAAACCGGAACCGGCCTGTTCAGATCAAGGGTTTAACCGGGGTGAAGATCCTGGCGGGGGGGCATAAGTTTTCCGCCGCCCTGGCCGATGACGGCAGCGTGTGGGTCTGGGGGGACAACGAGGGGCGCATCCGCGGCGAGCATGGCATGCCGCGCTTCATGGACAAGCCGATGAAAGTCGTGGGCATCCCGCCCATGAAGGCCATCGCGGCCGGGTCCTATCACATGCTGGGCATGGACCTTAATGGCCGGCTGTGGGTCTGGGGCGGTTTGCGCATGGCCCCGGTGCGCCTGCCGCCGCTGTCATAAATTCCATAAATAATATTTGTAAATTCCATGTTAACGCTTATCCGGAAATCGCGGGCAATACTTTTTACCGTGTGCCCCGATCTAATAATTCAAGACCCATAGCCTTCATATATCCGCAGAGCCAAACTGCTGCTTAAACAATGATCAGCTTCGGGATACTCCACCCGAAATGGATATCACATGCCTTGAAGTTACCATAAAACCGTCATTTCAAGATCTGATCCTCAAATCGCCTTAACAATCGGGGCTGAATAGGTTAAACCTTGAACAAATAGCCATGAGCAAAACCTTTGAGCAGGGAAGAGAGGAAGTCGCCAAGTTGTGCAAAGGGGAATTAGGGTCAGGTCTTGAAATGACAGGTCGGTCATTGACTTTTTTCATATTTCCGTAGGGCCAAGCTGATGCTTGAATAATGCAGCCCCAGATACTTACCGATCTCGCGCAGGGTATATCCTCCTTCCACATAGGCCCGGTAAATAGTAGTTTCACGCTTCTCTTTCTGCCGAGCCCCCTTCTGAAAAATCTCATCCAGTTCGGTCTCGGTTGAATATCTTTGTTTGCGGGGAATTTCCTTTTTCAGTGAACTTTTATTCACCTGCTTGGCAATGGTGCGGACAAATCTTTGGCTGCCCAGGATGATTTGACCGGTTAAGGCTTCATACGGATATTCCGCATCGATACCTTGAAGGACATAATTCGAGAAAATGAGGGTCAGGTCTTGAATTATCAGGCTAATTGCTGATCTTTCTCACATCTCTGAATGGCCAAACTGATTGCTGCGCGAATCATGATAAAAGCTCCGAAATATTCCTCCCCCAAATGGATAAGACATATCTTGAAATTTCAAAAAAACTGTTATTTCAAGACCTGACCCCGAAGGTTCTCCCGTGAACTTTTCCTTCCCGGAGACGTTTATCTATCATAAACATATGAGTATCACCAGGAGTAGTTTTATGAAAACTAAAATTAAATTCATCATTTGCCTAGTCATTCTGGTGGGACTGTTGCCCCTGGACAGTGATGCCTGCACCACTTTTCGCCTGCAAGATAAAAATGGGGGTCTGCTTTTCGGCAGAAACTTTGATTTCCCTGCCGGCCAGGGACAAATTCACATCAACCAGAAAAACCTGCAGAAAACGTCCCTGGTCGCTGCGCCGGAAAAGCCGTTCACCTGGATATCCAGGTACGGCAGCATCAGCTTCAACCAGAACGGCCGCGAATTTCCCTACGGCGGCATGAACGAAGCCGGCCTGGTCATCGAACAAATGATGCATGAAAGCGCGGATGCAAAATACCCGGCCCAGGACGACCGCCACGGGCTGGAAGAACTGCAGTGGATCCAATACCAGCTGGATGTCTCGGCTTCGGTCGCGGACGTCATTGCCAGCGACCGGGCGGTGCGCATCTCGTTTACGTCGGTCGCGCCGCTGCATTTCCTCGCCGCCGACACCGGGGGGGGCGTGGCCGTCATCGAGTACATCAACGGCAAAATGGTCGTCCACACCGGCAAGGACCTGAAATACCCGGCGCTGGCCAACGACACCTACGGTGCGTCATTGGCCATGAAAGCGGCCCTGGATGCAGCCGGCGGCAATGGCCAGCCCGACCGCTTTGCCCGGGCGGCGGCCATGGTCGAGGCCTTCGCTCCCGACAGCGGCCCGGCCCTGGAGTACGCCTTTGCCATCTTAAAAAACGTTTCCCAGGGCGG
>DATKZA010000153.1:0-2408 GCA_035528155.1 Patescibacteria group bacterium
AAACAGCAGCACCCTATCCAATAATAGAATGGCCAGCAGCGTCAGCCATACCGGCAGCCTGAGCAGTTTCTGCAGCCCTCGCGGCAAAGCAGTGAAAAGAAGACCTTCGGCCATCATGATGAAGGCGATGGGCGGGTAGAAGGGTGGCATGCCGGTAAGCAGTGCGGAAACCAGCGGCGCCGCGACGCCGGTGATCATGGCCAGCGGCGGCACGACCAGGAATCCGGCCAGGACCAGGGGGTAGAACATGGGCATGAAGGCGCTGCCCAGCCCGAGGGCATGAAAAAAGACCGGCAGGACAAGGGCCGCCGCCAGGAACAGGCCGGCCAGCACGTAGTCGAAGCTGGGGTGCTTCATTTCTGCCAACGCAGCCCAATGGAGATGTTGCGGCCCGGCATGGCGAAGGTTCCGGCTGCCATGCCGGGGAATTCGCCGAATATGACATAGTCCTGGTCCAGGATATTGTTGATGTCGATGATCACTTCGACGTGGCGGATGAATTTGCCGATCAGGCGGCTGTTGAGCAGGAAGTAAGAAGGCAGGGGGCTCTGCGCATGGTCGGCCGCGAAATAATTGTTGATTTGCTGCCCCTGCAGCTGCATGGAAAAAAAACGTGATTGCAGGCGGATCAGACCATCCCATTTGTGGCCGGGGCGGCCGCGGCTGAAGGCGCCGCAATGCAGGTAGGCATGGCTGAGCTCGATTTCCAGGAGGTCGACCGGGTTGGCTTGCAGACCGACCTCGATGCCGGTGAAGTCGAAGCTGCCGGTGTTGAGAAAGATATAGCGGAAACCGGGATTCGGGTTGGGGCGCGTTTCGATCAGGTTGCTGCCGCGCATCCTGAAAACGCTGGCCTGCAGGGACCATTTTGCCGCCAGCTGCCAGTCGGCTCCGGCCTCATAGTTCCAGATCCTTTCTGGCTGAAGCTTGACATTGGCGGCAGGGAACATGAACAATTCATTCAACTGGGGTGAGCGGAAGCCCTTGCTGACCTGGAAGCGCAGCGCTGCAGTCGGGGTGAAGTGCCAAACCAGGCCGCCCTGGGGGCAGATCTCCCGGCCGTACAGCGAATCGAAATGCAGGCGCAGGCCGCCGCTGAAAACCAGGGCGGAGCTTGGCAGCCAGTCATCATGGACAAAAAAAGATCCCTCGCTCTTGCGCCATTCCCCTTTCGGCTGGTTGAAACTGCTGCCGCCGAAATCACGGTAGTCTCCTCCGGCCAGAAGGACATGATTGCGGAAGCGCCGCGTGGTCCAGCGGGCCAAAACGCCGTTGGTAAAATCGGTCGAATCCCAGCCGTCCGAGAACCGGTGTCTGCCGAAGTTGCGGTAGAGGCGCAGGGACCATTCGTCATATTCCTTGGCGCTGCCCAGAGAAAGGTCCAGGGCGCCGCGCCGGTAGTCGTTCCAGAAGTTATCCAGCGGCTTTTCCACGGTCCCGGGTTCGTGCTTCTTGCCGCCGAAGTATTTTCCCTGCAGGCTCAACTCCAGTGCGGGTGCCAATTGCCAATCCAGGCGGCCGGTTAGGGCGTCGCCTGAGTACGAGGAATTTCGCACATGGCCGTCGCTTTGGCGCTTGTCATAGGTGAAAAGGTATTGCAGGCGGCCGCTTTTGCCGCCCTGCAGCAGATTGAGCTGGCTGGTGCGGAAACTGCCGTAGAACAGGGATGCCTGGCTTTCCGATCTTTTTTCGGGACGGCGGGTGATGATGTTCACCGCTCCACCCATGGCTTCGCCGCCGTACAGGACCGAGGCCGGTCCCTTGATCACTTCGATGCGTGCAACGTTATCCAGGGGGAAGGCGTGGGTCACGGCGCAGCCGTACAGGCCCATTTTTTCCGGCCGGCCGTTGACCAGCACGGCGATGCGCCTGCCGTTCTGGCCGATGCCGCGGATGTCGAGGTCGGAACGGCCGAAATCGCCGCTGCGCTGCACGAACAGCCCGGGAAAAGCGCCCAGGGCCGAGAGGGCGTTGGCTGCGGGCAGGAACTGCAGGTGCCGGCGGCCCACGACCTGCAGTGAATCGCTGCAGTTCTTCAATTCCTTGGCCGACATGACGGTCGTGACCACGATTTGTTCCCGGAAAAGATATTTTTTCTCTTTTTCATCGTTTTCTTTTTTTGGAGAACCTGTGGCCGGATCAGAGGGCAGCAATCCGACTCCTGTTGACAAGAACAGCAGGACAAGGGCAAAAATGCGAATGAGAATGGATCGAAGGCGCATGAATCCTCCCGGCCCGGTGTTACCAATTAAAAAAAAGTAACACAAGGGCGAGGGCATGTCAAGCCGTTGCTTGAAAAATTATAAACCCGGCTAATTTAGGTGGCTGCCCGTTGTGGTCATGATCAGCTTGCCGTGCTTGACCCCCTTGGCGCTCAGCAGGTGGTCGGCCACTTCCCGGATCTTCTT
>DATKZA010000154.1:0-15014 GCA_035528155.1 Patescibacteria group bacterium
TCGTCGCCTGCCTGCAAGAGTTTGCCCTCGGCTATCTCAGCCTCGGCCGACGTTTGCATAGCCTGTCCGCAGGGGAACTGCAGCGACTTCGTCTGGCCCGCCTTTTTTTGAATTTGCGGGAGGCACCCAGCCTGTTGCTGCTGGACGAACCCGACAGCGGCCTCAGTTCCGGCGAATGCCGGCGCCTGATCGCTACCATGAAAAAATACCTGCTGCAGGGCCATGCGGCCATCGTCATCAGCCATCATCCGCTGATGATGTGTCAGGCCGACTATCTTATCGATCTTGGCCCCGGCGCCGGCGAGGCAGGGGGGGAATTGACCGCCTGCGGTACGCCGCGGGAACTCCTGGCCGGGAGCTGGCCCCGCTCAAAAACCGCGGCTTACCTGCGACGGTTATCCGACCAACAATCCGACTGACGAACCAGGCGGCGCCCAGAGGGACCCTATTCGGAGCGCAATGTCTCCACCGGATTGATATGCGCAGCCCGGACAGACTGGTAACAAACGGTCAAACCGGCGATGACCAAAGTCAGGGCGCAGGCCATGGCAAAAGGCCACCACAAAAGAGGGATATGAAACGCATAATCATTCAACCATTGATTCATCATGTAATAAGCGACAGGACAGGCAAGCATACAGGCAATCAATACCCATTTGTAAAATTCCCGGACAAATAGGAGTACGATGCGACTTCCGGAAGATCCCAGAACCTTACGAACCCCTATTTCCTTTTTTCGCTGCTCGGTCATGAACGATGCCAGGCCGAACATCCCCAGGCAAGCAATAAACAAAGCCAGGAACGTAAAATAATTGACCATCCGGGAAACAGTCCCCTCAGATTGATACAAGCGATTGAATTCGTCATCCATGAATTTATATTCAAATGGGAAGTGGGGGGCCAGCCGCCGGCAAGCACTTTCAATATAATGCAGAGTCTCCTTGATGCTGCCGGGACGGATTTTGGCGAACACAAACCGGTAAAAATATTCATGGTGCCGGGGATGAATGAGCAGGATCAAGGGACCGATCGCTTCACTCATGTGCCTGAAATGAAAATCCTTCACCACGCCGATGATGTGTCCTTGCACGTTCATAAAAGTCATGCCCTTGCCCAGCGGATTTTTCATTTTCATCGCTTCGACCGCCGCTTCATTGACAATGAAGTTGGATGTATCCGCCGGACGGTTCAAGAAAAAGTTCCTGCCTTCCTTGAGTTTCATGCCCAAGGTGTCCAGGTAGTCATGTTCGCCGATAACGAACTTGGGAACGAGGATGTCGGCAGGTGATTTGCCTTCCCACCAATCGATGCCGTTGACTCCCCCGATTCTTGTGGGAATCGACGAAGCAATGGTCACGTTCACTATTTCGGGACTTTGCCGCAGTTCCTGCTTGAGGGACCGGAATTGTTTGGCCAATTCATCATTGACGGGCAAAATCACTATTTGCTCACGGTTCCAACCCAGATCTTTATTCTGGATATAGTGCAGCTGCTGGCGAATAATCAGGGTACCGATAAGCAATACGATGGAAATGGCAAACTGGCCGATCACCATGATCTTGCGGAAAATGGCACCGCGGACACCGTGCAGGACGCTGCCTTTCAGTACCAGCACCGGTTTATAGGCTGAAAGGAAAAAAGCGGGATAGCTCCCGGAAACCAGGCTCACCAGCAAAACCAGGGCCAGCAGCCCCAGAAACAGGGCGGGATTGGCGAACACATTCAATGAGAGTTGCTTTTGGGTGAGTTGATTGAATGCCCCGAGGCTGAGGCGAACCAGCAGCAGCGCCAGGGAAGCGGCCAGCAGTGTCAGCAGCAGGGTTTCACCCAGAAACTGCTTGACCAGTTGGCCCCTTTTCGCCCCCGCCACTTTGCGCAGTCCCACTTCCCTGGCACGCCGGGCCGAGCGGGCGGTGGCCAGGTTCATATAATTCATGCAGGCGATCAACAAAATGAAAATGGCGATCGAAGAAAAAATGGTGACCAGGCCGCTGTCTCCTTCTCCCAGCTGCAAGTGGAATTTTGTGACCGGCAGCAGGTTGATCTTCCACTTCTTGCTTCCTTCGGGACAGTATTTCGTCATGCTGCCGGAGAGTTTCTCGCGCATTTCAGCCAACCGCGTGTGCGGTTTCAATAGAAGGTATGAGACACTCTCCCAGGACCAGCCGTTGATTTTTTGTTCCCCCAACATGCGCATGGGAGCGAGGAGATCAAATTGCAAATGGGAATTGGCGGGAATATTTTTCAGGACCGCGGTTACTTTCAAATCCATCCGGTTATTGTATTTCAGGACTTTGCCCAGAGGCTCTTCCGCACCAAAATATTTTTTGGCCAGCGCCTCGGTAATGACCACCGAATTGATCTCTTGCAGGGCGGTTCGCGCGTCCCCTTTGAGCAGAACGAAAGAAAACATCCGCAAGAACGAGGGATCGACCAGGGCCATCCCGGATTCATAAAACGTGTTTTCACCATAGGAGATCACCGGACTCTCCAGCCAGCTCCGCTCCTGGAAGCGGCTGAAATCAAGTATTTCCGGGAATTCTTTTTTTAAAATGGGGGCCAGGGCAAAGGGTACAGCAATACTCCCTGTTTCATCCTTGGCATCCACCTCCTGGCGGATCATGCAGTACAGTTGATCCTTGTTTTCATGGAAGCGGTCAAAGCTCAATTCATCCTGCACCCAAAGAAGGATCAAGAGACAACAAGCCAGGCCGATAGCCAAACCAACCACGTTGATCGCTGAATAGCCGATGTTTTTTCTGACATTTCTGACCATGATCTTCAAATAATTCAGCCACATCTATCGCTCCTCAAAACGTGAGTTGAACAGCCGGGTCGTTGCGACTTTGGAATCGGGCAATCCTTTTTGCATTTTGCCTGCTTGCCTCCCGGACCATCAAGGAGGGTATACCGGGATGCGCGGTAAAAGTTACAGCCGGAGCAGGAGAAAATTTTTTCCCCATACTTGACAAGCAGGCTGCATCCGCTTATAAACAGTAAAAAACCAAGGACGGCATGAAAAAAAAGATCCTGCTCATCCGCAGTAATTTCCAGAAATCACTGGCCGGGGAAATGACGAGTTTGCAATGAAGCCCTTTTTATATTATATTTCCACTGCAGGCGCGCTCGCCTGGCAACTGGGAGACGGAGGAGCACGATGAAACGGATCGATTCCCTTTGGGGCAACATCTTTACGAGCCAAAGCGACGGCTTCCACAACATCAAGCCGCTCCTGAAAAAAATCCCCCTTTTTGCCGAACTGGGCAAGGGTGAACTCAGAGAGATCGAACGCCTGGTCCATTGCCGCCGCTACCAAAGCGGTGAAGTCATCTTTTGGGAAGGAGAGCCGGGCGTCGGCATGTATATCGTGCACAAAGGCCAGGTGACGATATTCAAGGATTACAGCAAGACGGAACAAAGAGAATTGGCCTGCCTCGAGCCCGGTGATTTTTTCGGGGAAATGGCCCTGCTGGAAGATGATTGCCGGTCGGCTACCGCCGTGGCCATGGTCGAAACGGACCTGTTCGGGCTGATCCACCCCGACCTGTTCAACCTGTTCGACCGCAAGCCCCATCTGGGTGTCAGGATGCTGTCCACCCTGGCCAACATGCTGGCCCGGCGTCTGCGCCGGACCAACCAGGACCTGCAGCAACTCGCCAAGAATGCCCCTGGCAAGGCAGGCAGAGAAAAAACCGCACCATGAGTCCGTCCGCCAAAAGCAAAAGCCTGGTCGTTAATTTAAACCGCGGCTTCGTTTTATCCACCATCAAATTCGGCCTTTTCCTGCTGGCGCTGCTGGCCGCAATCTGGATCCTTTCCTACAGCAGTGTGGTCCTCACGCCGCTGATCCTGGCCGTACTGCTCTCCATCCTGTTGAATCCCCTGGTGGTCATGCTCGAAAGACGGGGCCTGGGCCGCACGGCCGCCGTGATCCTGATCCTGGCCATGCTGCTCTTGTTGCTGACCGCAGTTCTGACATTTCTGGCGCCGATCATCGCCCAGGAATTCAAGACCCTCAGCCGGCTGATCGAGAATGAAACTCCGGCCACTTTACTGGAAAAATTGAAACTCCTGCTCCAGCAGCATCTGCCCTGGCTGAAAAATCCGGGCATCACGATCCAGATCATGGGCTGGGTTGAAAAATCTATTTACAGTCTGCTCAGCCGCAGCATCCAGCTCCTACCCAGCATCATCCCCGTGGCCATCGCTCTGGTGCTGATCCCCTTCATGACCTTTTTCCTGCTTAAAGACGGCCGACGGCTGAAAAAATCCTTTATCCAGCTCCTGCCCAACCGCTACTTTGAAATAGCCGTGAACCTGCTGCATAAGATCGACTGCCAGTTGGGCAGTTATATCCGCGGCCAGGTGCTGGTTTCCCTGTGCATCGGCGCCCTTTCAATCACGGCCCTGGCCATCCTGCGGGTACCCTACTTCATTCTGATCGGCAGCGCCGCGGGATTGGCCAACATGATCCCTTATTTCGGTCCCATCGTCGGCGCCATCCCGGCCATCATCCTTAACGTCATCACCAAGGGCTCTCTCGGAGCCGCCCTTCCCGTCATCGCAGCTTTCCTCATCATCCGTCTCATCGATGACACCCTGGTATCGCCAAATATCCTGGGGCGCAGCCTGGAGATCCATCCCCTGATGGTCATCCTTGTCATTTTCACCGGCGGGGAAATGTTCGGCATCATGGGCCTGTTGCTCTGTATTCCGGTGACCGGCATCATCAAGGTGACATTTTCCGAATTGATCTGGAATTTCAAGCATTACCGCGTTTTTCGCAGCGGCGATTGACATTATGCAAAGAGTGAAAGAAAGTAAATGAAGCACGAGCCTATCGTAAACGGCTTTTTGCCGCCTGAAACTTCGGACTTCAGCCAGCACGAAAAAAAGGGCCAGACGGTCGTCAACCTGGGACTCATCTGGAACATCATCCTGGCCGCGGGCAAGACGGCCATGGGCATCGTCGGACACAGCACGGCCCTGCTTTCCGACGGCATCAACTCGACCTCCGATGTCGCCTATTACATCGTGGTAAAGATCTTCATGAAGCTGGCCGGACAGCCGCCCGATCCCGAACACCCCTACGGCCATCGGCAGATGGAGAGCATCGCCGCCCTGACCGTAGGTTCCTTCGTCATCACCACGGCCATCGCCATATTCTGGACGGCGATCAATAATGTTTTTGATCAATTGAAGGGGCGCGCCGACGTCAGCGGCACCACCAGCGGCGCCCTGTGGGTGGCGCTGTTCACGGTCGTGGTCAAGATCGTCCTGACCCTGTACACCAGCGCCGTCGCGGAAAAAACCGGCAACCTGGCCATCAAAGCGCTGGCTTATGACCACCGCAATGATATTTTTTCGGCCCTGGCCGCCAGCCTGGGAATTTTCCTGGCCCGCCGCGGTCATCCCTGGGTCGACCCCCTGGCCGGCGCGTTGGTGGCGCTGCTGATCCTGCGCACTGGCATCGGCATTTTGCGCCAGTCGACCGACGACCTGATGGATTCGGTTCCCAGCCACTTCCTGAACCGCAAGATCAGATCGATCCTGGAAAACATCCCCGAGATTCGCAGCATCGAAGAAATTCACGCCCATCGCTTCGGCCCCTATTTCGTGATCAACCTGACCATCGGCATTGACGGCGCCATGGACGTGAAGAGCGGTGACGCCATTGCCACCCGGGTGGAAAAATTACTGGCCGCTCAAATCGCTATGGTGCGCAGGGTTTACGTGCATTACCACCCGGCCCGCGTGTAGTTCCGGTATTCAGATCCGGCTAATATTTTTTTTTCATATATGCGGAAATCTTCTCCAAGCCAAGGCGAAAATCACGGCGGCCGAAGCCGATACGGAAATGTTGCGCAGGAGCAGCGAAAACCCGCCCGGGCAAAAGCAAAATCCCCTGGTTTTTGAGCAGCTCGGTGCAGAAATCATCGCTGCTGCCGGCAAAAGTGACGGCCGGAAAAGCCACCGGGCCGGCTAGGGGACGCTGCCAGGCGAAAAAGCGCCGGTGCTTTTCAAAAAAAGCGTCCAGGTATTCCAGGTTGCTGCCGATAATTCCCAGGTTGCGTTCGAGAATTTCCCGGCGCCGGCGCAGGGCCAGCAGCGAGAGGAATTCGCTGGGCGCGGCCGTGCAGATGGTCGTATAATCCTTCAGTTCGGCCATGGCGCGCAGGACTTCATGGTTGCGGCAGGCCACCCAGCCCAGGCGCAGCCCGGCCAGGCCAAAGGCCTTGGACATCACCCCCAGGGAGACCCCGTTTTCATAGATCTCGCAAGCCGCGGGCAGCCTGTCTTCAGGCTTGTACTCCAGGAAGCGATAGACCTCATCGGAAAACAAAAAGATGCCGCGCCGGCGCGCGCTTGCCATTATCCGTTCGAAACGGTTCGCTTCAGGCAGATAACCGCTGGGATTATGCGGGAAATTGACCACCAGGGCCCGGGTGGAGACGGTAACCTGGCCATCCAGCCAATCGGGATCCAGCGACCAGCCCTGGCCGGCAGAGGTTTGCCAACGGGTCACCCGGCAGCCGGCGGCTGTCGCGACCGCAGTCAGTGATTGGTAGCAGGGAGCCTGAACAATCAGGTGGTCTCCCGTTTTCAGGACGGCGTTCATGAAAACAAAGATCGCTTCCTCGGCACCGGCAAAGACCAGGATGTCATCGGCGCCGACACCCCGATACAGGCCGGCGATCTCGCGGCGCAGGTCCGGGTTGCCGGCAGTCTCGGTGTAGCCCAGGCGCAAATCCGAGAAAGCCGCGGCCGAACCGGGTTCCAGGGCCAGAAGTTCCCCCAGGGAAAAGGATTCGCAATCCGAGGCGCACAGCACCTGCCGGGCGCTGAATTCGTGGCGGGCGAAAAAACGCTCCAGGGCGAAAGGCTCCACTTTCATGGCCGCCAGTGTAAATCTTCGCGCCAAGCTTGTCAAGAAAGGGAAACACTTCGGGAACGGGCGGTCGCTGCGGGTTCGAGGTCGTTATGCAGGCAAACGGGAAGCGATGATGCCGCGCACCCACTCCGCCGCATCGCCTTTTTTATCGGCGGGCAGATCGGCCAGCATGACCGGCGCATGGATGTGCAGATGGACATCGGCCGGGGCGATGCGCCCATTGTTGCCTTCCAGCAGGCGGTAGGAGCCGTCGATGGTCAGGGGCACGATGGCCGCGTCCGAGCGCGTGGCCAGCTTGAAGCTGCCTTCCTTGAAGCGGTTCAATGTTCCCGACTTGCTGCGCGTGCCTTCGGGAAAGATTACCAGCGAGCGGCCGGCCTGCAGGTCGCGGATGCCGCGGGCGATGGCCCGGGCCGACTGGCGCAGGTCGCTGCGGTCGATGATGATGCAGCCGAGCAGCTTCATCCAGGTGGAGACGATCGGCAGGCGGAAATTCTCCTTTTTGGAAATGAAGCCCTTGAGCCCCGGCACAAAACCGAGCAGCAGGGGGATGTCAAAGGCGCCCTGGTGGTTGGCCACGAAAAGCACCCCGGTGTGGGGGGGCAGGTTTTCCAGCCCCGAAACCTCGACACGGCCGCCGGCCAGGGCGAACAGCTGCCGCGCCCAGGTGCGGGAGACCCAATAAAGAAATTTCGCCTGGACCGGTTTACGCCCAAAAAACCCGAGCAAAAAATACACAAGCAAAAAAAGGATGGAAACCAGCTGAAATATCCAGAAATAGGCAAACCAGAAAACAGTGCGTAGCATGGCTCCTCTCTTGAAAATTCATCTTACACGCAGCGGGCAAAAAATTCAAATCGCGCTGCGGTTATTGGCAAGAGGTCGTAAATGTGGTATAATTAAATACAAATTTAGGCGATTTGTTTCCTGAGAACGGGCATCCCACTCTGAATCACCCCTGATCAAGAACCACAAAAGAGCTGCATGCGGACAAGCATCGTGTTTGTCGAAACGCGGCTTTTGCGGCCCGGACGAATTGCCGAAGGAGCATTGAACCATGGAACAGGCGCTTATGCAGAAGATTCGCAATATCGGCATCGTGGCCCATATCGACGCCGGCAAGACCACCACCACCGAACGCATCCTGTTTTTCACCGGCCTCATCCACCGCACCGGCGAGGTCCACGACGGCCAGGCGGTGATGGATTTCATGAAGCAGGAGCAGGAACGGGGCATCACCATTTCCTCGGCCGCGATCACCACCAGCTGGCAGGACCACCAGGTCAACATCATCGACACCCCGGGCCACATCGATTTCACCGTGGAAGTGGAGCGTTCGCTGCGCGTCCTGGACGGCATCGTCATGGTTTTCTGCGCCGTGGGCGGCGTCGAGCCCCAGAGCGAGACCGTCTGGCACCAGGCCGACCGCTACAAGGTGCCGCGCATCGCCTTTGTCAACAAAATGGACCGCCCGGGCGCCGACCTGTTCCAGACCGTGGACATGATGAACGACATGCTGGGCGCCAACGCCCTGGTCTACCAACTGCCCATCGGCAGCGAGGAAAACTTTGCCGGGTTGATCGACCTGGTCAAAATGAAAGCCGTCACCTACCGCGAAATGGAACTGCAGGTCTCCCCCATCCCCGAGGAATTGCTGGGTAAGGCGCAGGAATGGCGCGGCAAAATGGTGGAAAGGCTGGCCGATTTCGACCTGGAACTGATGGACAAATACCTGCACGACAAGGAGATAGGCGAAGAGGACATCAAGCGCGCCACCCGCCATGCCGTCCTGACCCTGTGCATCACCCCGGTGTTTTGCGGCACGGCCTTCAAGAACAAGGGCATCCGCCTGCTGATGGACGCGGTGGTCGACTACCTGCCATCGCCCATCGACCGCGGCATCATCGTCGGCAGCGATCTCGACGATCCGCAAAAAGCGATCTCGCGCAAGCCCAACGCCAAGGAGCCCTTCTCGGCCCTGGCCTTCAAGATCATCAATGACGCTTTCGTCGGCCAGCAGACGTTCATCCGTGTCTATTCAGGCGAATTGCCGGCTTCCAGCTATATCTACAACCCGGTCAAGGACAAGCGCGAGCGCATTGCCCGCATCCTGCGCATCCACGCCGACCGCCGCGAGGAGATCGATATCATCCGCGCCGGCGACATCGCCGCCCTGATCGGCACCAAGTTCACCACCACCGGCGACACCCTGTGCAGCGAAAAAGAACCGCTGCTGCTCGAAAACATTCATTATCCCGAGACCGTCATCGACCTGAAGATCGAGCCGCCGTCGGCCAGAGAACGCGACAAGCTTTCGGCCGCCCTCCACAAGCTTTCACTGGAAGACCCGTCCTTCAAGGTGCATTTCGACGACGAAACCGAGGAGACCGTGATCTCGGGCATGGGCGAACTGCATTTGGAGATCATCGTCGACCGGCTGAAAACCGAACACCATGTCGATGTCCGGGTCGGCAAGCCCGCCGTGGCCTTTCGCGAAGCCATCACCCAGGAAGCCGACAGCAACTACAAGTTCAAGAAGCAGACCGGCGGCAAGGGCCAATTCGCCCACATCGTCATGCGCATCGAGCCCAATCCCGGCCAGGGATTGGAATTCATCAACCATATCAAGGGCGGCAACATTCCCAAGGAATTCATCCCGGCCATCGAGAAAGGATTCCGGGCCTCCATGGAAAAGGGCCCCTACGCCGGCTACCCCATGGTCGACGTCAAGTTCGTTTTGCTCGACGGCAGCTTCCACGCCGTGGATTCCAGCGAACAGGCCTTCAAGACCTGCTCGCAGCTAGCCATCAAGGAAGCCATCCGCAAGGCCTCGCCGCACGTGCTGGAACCGATCATGAAGATCGAGGTCAACACCCCGGACGAGTACATGGGCGAGATCATCGGCGACATCAACCGTCGCCGCGGCCGCATCGACAGCATGCGCCGCTTCCGCAAGGGCTCGCAGAAGATCAACGGCAGCATCCCGCTCATGGAGATGTTCGGCTACGCCTCGGTGCTGCGCACCGTTTCCAGCGGCCGGGCCAGCCATTCCATCGAATTCCTGCACTATGCGCCCCTGCCCAAATCGATCGAGGAAACCCTGCTGACCGAACTGCGCGAAAAAAAGGCCGCCGAGAAGAAATAATGCCGGGCAAGGTTCGCGCCCCCTTCAGGGTGTCGGACCCTCCCGTACTTCAAGATAAATAGAAGCTGCCCAGCCCTGCCTTTTCACTCTCCAGCCCCGCTATTCTTCAATGCGACCGTGCGGCTGAAACGGATCCTGGGCGCTGCCGCAACCGCAAAGCCGGCCTGGTTCATGAGGGCGATCGACTCCAGAAATTCGTGCCGCGAAACATGGAATGTCGGTTCGACCAGCAAGATCTTGCCCTGCGGTTTTAACAGCGCCTTGATCTCCCGTAATAATTTCATCTGATCCGGCACTTCATGGAGCATGTAGAAAACCAGGATAAAATCGAACTTTTGAGCCAGACCGACTCGGTCTGGCAAACACTGATGAAGCTCAATGATGTCTGCAAAAACGGGTTGCCGAATTTTTCCCTTCACTTTTTCGAGCATGCCTTGCTGCAGGTCAGCGGCGACCACCTTGCCCGCTTTGCCGACCAGCCGGGCCATTTCCATGGTGAAAAAGCCCGGGCCGCAGCCCAGGTCCAGGACGGTCATCCCTTCCTTGATATACGGCTTTAAAATCTTTTTCGGGTTCTGCAGCAAGCGCCGGAAACCAAAGTCCAGCACTCCGGCCCTCTCAACCGGGCAGATGCGATGCTTGTTTTCGGCATTCATCATTCTTCACTTCATTTTGTAAGTGTAATAGCGGACCATGGGCCTGTTTTTTGAGGTGCGGTCAACGATTTCAAACCCCGCTTTTTCAAAAGATTGATACAAGCCGACCCAGGCGAAGGCGTCAGAAAGTTTGCCTTGTGTCAAAATGAGCGGGCTTTTCGTCCCAACCCGGTTTTTCAGGACTTTCTTGTTGCCCTCGTTTTCCTTGCCCCTGGACAACGGTTCCAGGGTCAAGCGGCCTGAAAAAATATTTTCGTTGCTTTTCTTTTTCATAGTTCGGTCCGTTTGCCTTGTTCCTTTTTCCCCAGTATACGAAATACGGCTTATATTATCAATCTGTCCTTGGCGGCGCCATTTTGGTTTTTTTTGTATTTTGTTTCATGCAAGTTATTCAGGATTCCATCCAGATGCTTTTTAAATATCGGGCCGTTGATTACCTGATGATAGAGAAGTCCGGGGTACGAAAGGTTGTGCTCAATCAGGACATATTGATTCAGATTATCCAATCCAAAATCCCAAGCCACCAAATCAAAGTGTGGAAGTTTTTCGTGGCACTGAATGATCAGCCTTTCCAATTCGCCGAAGTTCGGAAGAATTAAGTTTTTAAATGATTTGTGAGTAAAGGGATGTTCGAATATTTTAATTAACTTACTATCATAGGCAAATTCAGAAACTTTGCCATGACCATCAACTCTACACACGACTCCCCCCGAACCCGTATTGTCAACGTACTTTTTATTGCTCCCGAATTTCAATAAATGAGAAAGGATTATTATTTCTTCATTAACTCTCAGGCTCATGGACCGGATACAGTTTAGGGAATATGGATATATATTGGAAAGGATCGGGGACTGGGATATGCCCTCTTGAATAATAAATTCTCCTTTGTATGCCGCCCTCAGTTCATTTATATCTTGCAAGATTTCATCGGCAAATATTTTGCCACCCAGCATTTTACATTTTTTTATATTTTTCCCACAGCCCGAATCTAAGGTCGGCTTGATGAAACAATCTGCTTCTTTGCCGGGTAAACCCATTGAGTCGTTTTCAATATCCAACAAATTGTAATCGGCATCATAAAAATTCCCATGCATGCATCTCAGCAATGTTTTCGGCATTTTCACGCATTGCATAAAAACATCGTACATATTTTTATCAATATATGCCTGATCCAGATTTAAATTGTTTAATGAGGGAACGATATCTTTAAAAAAGACATCATCAGGAATGTATTTACAGCTGTGGATATTGTTAAATGATGCCAAGAATGCGTGCCACTTGGGATTGAGCCTGATGTTGAATTTTGCCCAATATTTTTTCGCCTCCTTTATTGATGGATGTTTAAAATCCGGAACTGCCGAAGTACCTTTACACAAGAGATCAAATTCCCTGTTGTATTCCAATGTTATGTCCAATCTTTTAAGGAAACGGTAAAATTTTTTGATTCCCCGAATCATTCTTTTTTTCAATTTGCGACGCCAAGTCATTTTCGGTTGTTATCTTATCAGTCGTACTTTATCAGATTCTGAGATATGGGGAAGGGTTTGCAAAGTATGGGGCACCGGTTTTTTCAAATCGGTTTGCAGGCAGTCTGTCGCAAATCGAATATTGAAAAAGTCCTGAATCGCAGTATGGTTCTCATTTTTCCTGGCATGCCGTGCGCGGCACGAAATTCTCGACGGCTTCCGTTTCAAAAACAAGCTGCCGGTCCCGACCATGATCCGATTAGAAAATCGAGTCGGGCGAACGGTTCACTTTGGCCAAATCCCAAGATGCCAATCAGCAAAGCCAGAACCGACAAAAAGTGTTTCTTGTTCATTCAGCCTCTTCGGTAAAGAACCTCTAAATACTACCGCTTTTTTTAATTTCAATCAACTTTCAAAAAATGGATTTCCAACCTTGCCTTAAAAATCGTCTTCATTTCCGTGCCGAAACCTTGATGCTGGCGATGGCACCGAGCGCCGCCATGATCTCCTGGCGCGACAGCGATGCCGCCTCCTCCGGTAAGTCGGCCCAAAGGTCAACGGGAACGCCGCTTTCGGCCACGATCTCCACTTCGCTAAATCCGGCCTTGGCCATGGCGGCCAGGTACTCCTGGCGCTGCAGCGCCCCGCCGATGCAGCCGGTATAAGCGGCGGTCGACTCCCGCACCCGCTGGGACAGCTCGCCATCGAGCACGATATCGGAGACCATCAGGCGGCCGCCCGGCTTCAGCACCCGGTACACTTCACGGAAGACCCGCTCCTTGTCGGTGGAGAGGTTGATCACGCAGTTGGAGATGGCGGCATCGACCGAGTTGTCCTCCAGCGGCAGTTTCTCGATCTCGCCCAGGCGGAACTCGACATTCTTCAGGCCGCTTTTTTCCGCGTTCTCCCGGGCCAGGCGGATCATCTCCTTAGTCATGTCCACGCCGATCACCCGTCCCTCGGGACCGACACGGCGGGCGGCCAGAAAACAGTCGATGCCGCCTCCCGAGCCCAGGTCGAGCACCGTCTCGCCGGGGCGTAGCGAGGCCAGGGCGACGGGGTTGCCGCAGCCGAGCCCCAAATTGGCCCCCTCGGGGATGACGGTGAGGTCGGCGGCCGAGTAGCCGACACTGGCGCTCAATTCCTCGGCGGATGGCGCCGCGCAGCAGCAACCGGCCTTAGCGGGACCGCAGCAGCTTCCCGCTGAAGCCGCTATTTGACCATACTTTTCCTTAACCTTCTTGCGCATGTCGTTTTTCATGTTATTGACTCCTTTGTTTAATTTTTTCATGGTTTGAGCAGATCGGCCATTACCGGCCCTAGCTTGTCTTTGACCATGCCGGCCAGCTCGCCGGCCTTGATCAGGGTCAGGCAGCAGATCGCCCCGTCCTTTTCCCAGGCAACCAGGGCCAGCTTGTCGCCGGCGTGAATGCCGGCCCGCTCGCGGATCTCCTTGGGCAGGATCATCTGCCCACGCTCGTCAACGCTCAACAACGACGCCACCTGGCAGCAGCTGCCGCTTGCTGCGCCTTTCTTCATCTTGGCCATCGGCATGTCTCCTTTGACTGATTAATCAGTTTTAACTGATTTTACTGATTATTATAATATCGGAATCCCGTTTTGTCAACAAAATAAATTCAGGAAAGATATTTCCTAGATCGTTATAAAAAAAAATCACCGCTTCCCGTTCTCGCTTCCGCAACGAAACCCGACAGAATTGGTGCTTTCGCTCAAGGCAGATGAGCGACCGTCGCCCGCACCGTGAGTTGCTTTCCTTCCCGCTCGAGCAGCAGGAGGCGCACATCGCCGGGCTTGCCGCGCAGGGCATCGATCACCTTGCCCATGGGAGCGCCCGTGACCTCGAGGCCGTCCACCCTAAGCAGCCTGTCACCGGGCTGGACGCCGGCAACCAGCGGTTGGCCGTCGCGCGCCACCACGCCGGCCACGGTGAAAGAGCCGTTGCTCTCAGCGAACAGGCTCAGGCCCACAATGTCCAGGTCGCGGGCCAGAGGAAGCGGTCCCGGTTGCCACCAGGTCATCTGCCCGGGGAAATCGACCTCCAGGCGGAAGCGGGCGATCAGGCCGGCGCCGACAAAGCCGGCGACCGGCGCGGCCGATTTCTTCGAGTACCAGTCGAAAAGCCCCTGGTCCAGCCCAAGCACGGCCACCTCGCCGGCTACGGGCACGGGGCCGATCGCCAGGCCGGGCAGGCACGCCAAGGCGCCCTTGGTTTCAAGGGGGAAACCGAAGAAATTGGTTGAGCCGGCGGCGCCCACGGCACGCGGCCAGTCGGCGTGGCGGGCCAGCCAGGCCGCGGTCAGCTTGTCGCTCAGCCAGGTGCCGGCCGAGCCGGTGTCGACGCCAAGCGCCACTTGTTCGCCGTCGATCGTCGCTTCGACCATGAAAAGGCCGGTCTCAGGGTTGACGCGGCAGGCGACCTCCCTGCCGCGGGGCGTGAGCTTCCCCGGCCGGGCCACGGTCAGCGTTCGCGCCGGGTAGTCGAAGACGACGTGCAGCCGGCGCAGGCAGCGCGCCGGCAGGACGCACTCGGCCTGCACCCCGGGCCGGGCCAAGCGGCCGGGATGGACCGAGAGCTTCATTCCCTCGCTGTCGAGCGGCACTCCCCCCAGGCTGAGGGCCGGCACCGGGGTCTCCGTGGCGAACGAATGCCCGCCCGACGCCGGCATGGCCGAAAGGTCGACGCCCAGTTCCCGCGCCAGCGGCTCGGCCAGGATCACCGCCGTGCCGCCCGTGTCGACCCAGGCGCGCGCCGGGCGCAGCGAGCCGTCGCCGCGCCTGAACGCAATTTCCACGGTCAGGCGATTGTGGTCGAGAACCATGGGCACGGTCGCCGA
>DATKZA010000155.1:0-14505 GCA_035528155.1 Patescibacteria group bacterium
CGACCGCGGCATCATGTTCACCTACGGCCTCAAAGGCGGGCCCGACCTGACCCTGGAAATCGTCAACGGCAGCGGCATCGGTGAAAGCGAAGCCAATCCCTACGGCAATTTCGACGCCGACAAATACAAAAATGTCCTGGGACGGATCACCCAGGATATTGGCAACAATTTCCGCATCGGTGCGTTCGGCTACACGGGCAAAGAAGCGGGGCCGAACGGCCTGGTCAACAGTCTGTGGATGGCCGGCGTCGATGCGACGCTGTCTGTCCCCAAACTGGAATTGAACCTGCAATTCGTGGAGCGGCGCGACAAGAACCCCTCATTTCTGCTGGGTGCATCCGAGATCGCGACCTGGGGTGGCTTCGCCGAACTGATCTACCTGCCGCGCGGCGACGACAGCCAGTGGTACGGCGCCGGCATGTTCAACTGGGTCGATTCGGACCAGGAGGAGTTGAAATACACTGCGGTCACGGTCTACGCTGGCTACATGCTGCGGCGCAATTTTCGCCTGCTGGCCGAAATCACCTATTTGATCAAGGGGGTGGAAGGAAGGCACCCGCGCCTGGGCATCGGCATGGTCACCGCTTTTTAGTTTTTTTGCCTTTCCCAGCCCCGGCTTTTTTGAATTGACTTTTGTCGTGCCGCCGCTTAGAATTCCCTCATGATAATGAATAATTTACAAAACCGCGTTGCAAAACAATGCAAATTCGCCGCATTATTTTTGCTTTTTGTTTTCTTCCTACACTCTATTCATCATGCCGCCAAAAAAGTTGTTTTTGACACGGTCGATCCTGAAAAAATAGACGCCTTGAACGAAAAAGCCGTGGATTTTCTAAAATCCGATTTTGACAGGATCCTGATGCAAGCCAACCGTTTTGTCGGGCAAAAGGAATATCTCAAGGCCGCGCAATATTATCTGGCGCTCTTGAAGTTCAATCTCAATGATTCAACCACTATTTATAACCTGGCCTGCTGCTACGGGCAGTTGGGAAAAGCCGATTTGGCGGTCAAATGCCTGGTCATGGCGGTCAGGGCCGGTTTTCGCGATTTCCAACTGCTGAAAAACGACAAGGATTTTGCAGCGATCCGCTTCACTCCGCAATTCAGGGAGCTATTGTCCCGGCTTCCGCTTTGGCAAGATCCCGGTGTCGAGGTGATCTTTGTAAAGACAAGCAAACTGTTGGAGTTCCAGGTCAAACTCCCTCAGAAATTCGATTCCACGCATAGCTATCCATTGCTGGTCGGGCTTCATGGCAATGGCGGCACTCCCGACCACATGATGGAAACAATGAACAAAACCTTGAAAAAAGAGCCGGTGATCTTGGCCGCTCCCCATGGTGCTTACCCAAACTTCTCCCAGTTGCGCGGCCGCCATTTTTCCTGGGAGATCCAGACCCGAAACCGGGAGTTGTGGAAGATAGCCGATCCGCTTGCGGTCGAAAACCTGAATGAAGTGATCCAAGTGATAAAGAAAAGATACCCGGTAGGGGAAGTCTATATCCTGGGTTTTTCCCAGGGTGCCGCCTACGCCTTCCTGTCTGGCTTCAAGTATGCCGAGACGGTGGCCGGAATTGTCAGTATCGGCGGATTGTTCCCCGAAACCGACACTGAGTTTTCCATGTTGAAAGAAACGGAAATTGCCAACGGGAAAAAATTCCGGGTTTTCATCGCCCAAGGCAGCAATGACCGTTTGATCCCTGCGGGCTTGGGTGTCAAGACCGCGGAAAAGCTGAAAAAATACGGCTACGAAGTGGAGTACCAGGAATACGAAGGCGGGCATGAGATCAGTCCGCAACTTATAAAGAACATATACACCTGGATGGCGAAGAAGTAAGGGATGGATAGGAGCGCCTGCACTTTTTCAACCGGATCAAAACGTAAAAGGTGCGGAACCCTTTACTTGTTTTTGCTATTGGCGGCCGGGATCATATTGCCGGCGCTTTGGGAAAATCCAGAAGATCTGCAGGCATTGCTCAAGAATGCCGAAAGGGATCTGGACTGGCGTTTTTTTGAGGAGGCCGAACGCTCCTATTTGGAGATTTTGCAGCGCTATCCACAGTCAAGCAGTGTAAATGAAGCGCTCGGATACATTTGTCTGATGCAGCAGAAATACGACGAGTCCTTCGTCTATCTTGAAAAGGAGCTTGAAAGGGAACCGGATAATGAACTGGCCCGACTGCTTTTGACAATAGCCCATTTTCAGGCCGGAAACGCGCCAGTGCTCAGGGAAATGATTCAGCAAGTCGGCAACATCAGCAAGAAAAAAACCCGCAAGAAACATCCTTTTTTCAAAAAATTCCTGGGCGACAATCCGGGGCTGCTTTCATTCGTCAAGGGCATTCTATATAAGCAACTAGGCGAATGGGCCTACGCCGAGGAAATGATGGATGAAGCAGCCAGGGAAAAATATAACCTTGCGGAAATCATGGTGCAGCTTGTGGACCAGTACCTGCAGCAGCAAAATTCAGCCGCCGCTGAGTTGATGCTATCCAAATTGGAGCGCCGGAATTTCCAGTTGGCCGAACAGATGAGCGAAATCGTAAAGACGCGGGACCTAAAAAAAGCGCGGGAGTATGCCCGCTCGCGCCCCATAATCATCCGCTATTTCAAGGAATCTATCACGACCATTGTAGATGATTTGAATGCCATGGCTCAGAATGCCGTCAAACGGGCCGATCCGCAGGGCGCCATTAAGAGTTGGCTGAAGGCATTATATGCCGACGACAAGCGCTTTGCTATTCATTACAACATCGCATTGATTTACTGTCTCTATAAATTTCCCCAGGAGAGTCTCTACCATTGCCGTCGCGCCATCGATCTGGGCAATCCCCAATATCAATCCTGGGCTTTGAACCTGGCCGGGAACATTACATTTGAAATGGGTGACCTTGATCAAGCCCTCAAGTTTTATCAGGAAGCACTGGATCTCACCCCAGACTATCTCAAGTGCCGCAACAATCTTGGCCACACCTATTGGAAGCTTGGTGACTTGCCCAACGCGGAGCGGCAATGGCGAATCGTGATTGAAAATTCCGGAAGCGGCGGAAAAGAGCTTGATGTGCGGGAGTGGAATGACAGAGAAAAAATCAAGGTCCTTGTCGATGTCAAGGAGAGTGATGAA
Organism: Patescibacteria group bacterium; assembly: GCA_035528155.1. Classification (GTDB taxonomy): domain Bacteria; phylum Acidobacteriota; class Aminicenantia; order UBA2199; family UBA2199; genus UBA2199. Next base: position 3,122 of record DATKZA010000155.1, read on the forward strand.
ATTGTTGAAGCCGGCAAATCGTTGGCGGCTTTGTACATCCAACAGAAGCAGGCGGTCAAAGCCATCCCGCTGCTTAAAATGGTGCTGCAATTCATCCCGTCCGACGCCGACAGCCATTTCGAACTGGGTAGGATACACATGCAACTTGATAGGATGGAGCTTGCCCGCCAGCATCTCGAAACGGCGATCGTCAATGGGACTACATTTGAAACCGAGGCCGGCAAGCTCCTGGTTGAACTGGCAAAGATGATTGAATAAAACAATATGGACTATGACTGACAAGGACCGCTATTCCCAGCACGATCGCCGTTGCGGTCCAATCCATTACACCCGGAGGGGAAATATGAAAGCATTTTTTTGCATAATGGTCGTGTTTGTGTTTCTTTTGCTAAGCCTGCATGCCCCGGCCCAGCAGCAGCCCCTGACCTTCGAGTCATTATACGATTTTGCCACTCCCGGGGATTTGGCTCTCTCCGCGGATGGCCGGTATCTGGTCTATGCCGTACGCCGCAGCGATGTTGCTTCAAATTCCAACTCCACAGAAGTCTGGATAATGGCCGCTAACGGGAAAAAAAACCGCTTGATCCGCGCCGGGGCCCATGCGCCCTGCTGGGTCGGCGGCGGCGGCAAGTTTGTTTTCCTTGCCGATGACGGTGGCGTTGATCAGCTTTACAGCTACGATTTGACCAGCGGCAAAATTGATAAATTGACCGCCATTCCGCAAGGTATTTCCGCTTATGTCTGGTCACCCAGCGGCCAGGGTATTCTGTTGACCCGTTCCGTCTACCCCGAGGACAGCAGTCCGGAGTATTTCGCGGTTCAGCAGGCGGCAAAAAAAGAAAAAAAGCACGGTGGATTGATCTATGATAAATTGTTGTTCCGGCCCTATAACCATTTGGATGACGGCACGGTCAAGCACGTTTTTTATTACCAGTTCGCTTCCGGCCGCTTGACCGATCTCAGCCCCGGGCCCTATCATGCCCCCACCTCCCATCTCGGTGGCAACCAGGATTTGGCATTTTCCCCGGATGGACGCAGTGTGGCCTATACCACCAACACCGACCCGGTCAAGGCTGTCAGTACCAATAACGACATTTTCCTGGTAAATATCGATGGCAGCGGCAGACGCCGCCTCACGGAAAACCTCGGCTGTGACGTGTATCCGGTCTTTTCTCCCGATGGTCGCACCCTGGCTTATACCGAGATGGCAAAGCCGGGATACGAGGCCGACCAGAAAAAATTGATTCTTTTCGATCTGGGCAATGGCAGCCGCAGCAACCTGACCCGTGACCTGGACCTGGGGGTGGACGAAATCATCTGGTCGCGCCGCGGCGCTGCCGTTTTTTTCACTTGCAAGGAAAAGGGCTTTGACGCGCTTTACAAAATCGATTTGAAAACCGGTCGATCCACCTGCCTGGTCAACAAGCGCATATTCTCAAACCTGGCCTTGAGCCGGGACGAGAAATCCTTCTATTGCATCACCAGCTCCACGAACCGGCCGGCAGAAATCGCCCGCTTCGACTTGATTGAAAAACGCTTCACCACTCTCACCCATCTGGCCGATGATTTCGTAAAAGACCATGTCCTGCCCGGCCGCAGCGAAGTTTTCTGGTATAAAGGCGCTTACGGCGATGATGTGCAGGGCTTTTTGACCAGGCCCGTGCCTTTCGACCCAGGCAAAAAATATCCGCTGGTCATGCTCCTTCATGGTGGCCCGGAAGGGGATTGGAACGGCGGCTGGAGCAATTACGGCGGCAATGTCAACCTGTTTGCCGCGCAGGGCTATGTGGTGGCCAAGCCCAATATCCATGGTGCCACCTCTTTCGGGGCCAAGTTCAAGGAAGCCATTCTCAACCATTGGGGACGGGTTGATCAGGAAGATATCATGAAATGCCTGGACTACCTGGTTGCCCGCTACCCCTTCATTGACGGCAGTAAAATCGGTGCCAGCGGCCGCTCTTATGGCGGCTATCTGGTCAATTGGCTCAACGGCCAGACCGACCGCTTTGCCTGCTTCGTTTCCGTGGACGGAATCTTCGACCAGTTGATGTCGTATTACAGCACCGATGAGCTTTGGTTTCCGGAAATGGAATTCGGCGGTACCCCCATGAGCAACCGCGAGGAGTATATGCGCTCCTCGCCCAGCACTTATGCGCAGAATTTCAAAACACCTACTCTGGTTTTACACGGCGGCAAGGATTACCGCGTCGATCTCTCGCAGGGGATTGCCATGTATACAGCCCTGCAGCGCCTTGGTGTGCCGGCCCGGTTCATTTTATTTCCGGATGAAGGACATTATTACCGTAAACTGCAAAACTGGAAATTTGCAACCCAACAGCAGTTTGCCTGGCTGGCCCGCTTCCTTAAGAATTAAACGGTCAAACAACTCCGACAAAAATTTCTGTGAATCGGCCTTGTTTAAATAAAAATCCGTAAACTATTTCAAACCGGGCCGCCGGCCTCAAACATGATCTGCTGGATGCGGGCGATGGTGGCCTCGGTGTCGCTCAATATCCCCTCGCGCAGCTTCATGTTGTCCAGCAATTGCAGGGCCAGGGTTTTCAGCAGCGGCGCGGCCGGGTCCTGCTTGTGCAGGGCCACCATTTTTTTGATCAGGGAGTGTTCGGGATTGATCTCGAAAACGCGTTTGCCAAGCTGGTAATCCTTGTTTACCATTTTCATGATCTTTTCCATCTGCACGGAAGGGCCGTCGGCCGGGTTGAGCAACAGGCAGGGGCTGTCGGTCAGGCGCTTGGATATTCTTACCTCCTGGATCTGTTCGCCGTAAATGGTTTTCAGGTAGACCACCAGGTTTTCCGCGTCCTTTACAACATCCGCATCGGCGGCCTCGCTTTTTTCCTCCAGGGGGATGTCGGCGCTTTCGGCCATCTTGAATCCCTTCTTGTCGTACTCGCGCAGATGGTCGAGGACGAATTCGTCCATGGGATCGAGCAGGTAGAGCACTTCATGATCCTTTTTGCGGAAGATCTCCAGGGCCGGGTTTTTTTCAATGGCCTGGCGGTCGGCGCCGCCCAGAAAGTAGATCTCCTTTTGCCCCTCGGGCATGCGTTCGACATATTCTTTCAGGTCGGTCAGCTGGTCGGCGCCGCTTTTGGAGCTGGAAAAGAGGAGCAGCTGGGAGAGCTTTTCCCGGTTCTCATAGTCGCTGACAATGCCTTCCTTGAAGTTCTTGCTAAAGTTTTTCCAGATGCTCAGATACTGGTCGCGGTTTTTGCTTTTGACGCTCGCCAGGTGTTCCAGGAGTTTTTTCAGCACGTGTTTTTTGATCTTGTCGATGCGCACGTTGCTCTGGATGGTCTCGCGCGAGATGTTCAGCGGAATTTCCTCGGAATCGATGATGCCTTTGACGAAGCGCAGGTATTCGGGCATGATGTCCTTAGAGCCCTTCTGGATCAGGATCTTCTTGGAATAGAGGTCCACGCCCGGCTCGGTCTTCATCAGCCCCAGCAGCTCGAACGAGGTCTTGGGCACGAACAGCAGGCAGGCGAATTGCACCGGGGCGTCGGAAGAAAGATGCAGGTACGTTTCCGGGTCTTCCTGGGTGTTCTCGAAAAACTTGTAGAAGTCGGCATAGTCCTTCGCGCTCAGTTTTGACTTGGGCTGGGTCCAGATGGCGTCCTGGCGTTCGATCTTTTCCCCCTCCAGATAGATGGGGAAGGGTACGAACTTGGAGTGCTTCAGGATAATGCTCTTCAGGCGGTAGACCTCCAGGAACTCCTTCTCGTCCTTCTTGAGCAGCAGCTCGATGCGCGTGCCGCGGCCGGCTTTTTCCACCGCCTCGATGGAGTAGCTGCTTTCGCCCTTGGATTTCCACAGCCAGGCCTGGCTGTCCGGCTGCCAGGGCTTGCTGACGATGTGGATCTCCTTGGCCACCATGAAGCTGGAATAAAAACCCACGCCGAATTTGCCGATCAGGTCCACCTGGTTCTTGGCCGGGGACTCGCTGATCTTTTTCAGGTAATCCAGGGTACCGGAATGGGCGATGGTGCCGATGTTGCCGATCAGTTCCTCTTTGCTCATGCCGATGCCGTTGTCCTCGATGACCAGCTTGTTGTGCTTTTTGTCGACGCTGATGGTGATCTTCAGCTCCTCATCCTTGCCGGCGAGACCGGCTTCGGTCAGGACCTCGAACTGCATCTTGTTCAGGGCGTCGGCGGCGTTGGACACCAGTTCGCGCAGGAAAACCTCCTTGTTCTTGTATAGCGAATAGACCAGGATGTCGAGCAGCTGCTTGACTTCCGACTGAAATTCAAATGTTTGTTCTTTTTCGGTACTCATTTTTTCTCCTTGCTTGTTTTACGTTTCATTATACCATTTCTGTCAAGGGGCACATTCCTTTGAAAAGGCGGAATATTCCTGAAAACGGTTGCTAAAAAGCGCGGTTTTGCATACAATAACTTTTGCAGAAAAAATTCATCATAAAATAATTGAGGAGGACAAATGGCGATTGTCGTGACCGGAAAGAATCTGAAAGTCGAAGATGTGTATAAGGTGGCCTACGGCCTGGAAAAAGTCGAACTGCATACCGATGCCGTGGAAAGAATCAAGAAATGCCGCGCTTTCATCGAGAAGCGCATCGAGGCGCGCGAGATCATGTATGGCGTCAACACCGGCATCGGCGAATTCTCCGAAGTGGTGTTGACCGACGAGCAGGTGGGGCAGTTCCAGAAATACCTGATCTACAACCATGCGGCCGGCATCGGCACGCCTGTGCCAATCCCCGAAGTGCGGGCGGCGATCCTGGGCCGCATCAACGTCCACGCCAACGGTTATTCCGGCTGCCGCCCCGACATCACCCAGACCATGGTGGCCATGCTGAACAAGGGGGTGACGCCGGTGGTCTGCAACAAAGGCAGCGTCGGCGCCTGCGGCGACCTGGCGCCCATGAGCCAGATCGCGCTGCTGCTGATGGGCGAGGGTGAGGCCTTTTTCGAAGGCGAACGCCTGAGCGGTGCCGCGGCCATGAAGAAAGCCGGCATCCCGGTGCCGGGACTCAAGGCCCGCGACGGTCTGGCGGCCATCAATGGCAGCAACCTGATGACCGCCATGGCCAGCCTGCAGATATATGAGGCCGAACGGCTGCTCAAGCAGGCCGAGATCGCCGCGGCCATGACCCTGGAAGCGCTGATGGCCAACATGAAGCCCTACGACGCCCGCCTGCACACGCTGCGCGGTTTCCAGGGCGCCGTCACCTCGGCCGAGAACATCAAGCGCATCATCGAGGGCTCCGACCTGCTGGGCAAGGTCAAGGTCAAGGTGCAGGACGCCTACAGCATGCGTTCCACGCCGCAAGTGCTGGGCGCTTTTCGCGACCAGCTGCGCTGGACGCGCAGCCAGATCGAGATCGAGCTCAACGGCGTGGGCGACAACCCCATTTTCCTGGCCGACGACCAGGTGGTGCTGACCGGCGCCAACTTCCAGGGCTCGCCGATCTCCGTGCCGCTGGATATGCTCGGCGCCTGCGTGACCATGGCCTGCGTCATTTCCGAGCGGCGCCTGAATCGCCTGCTCAATCCTGCCCTAAGCGTCGGACTGCCTGCCTTCCTGACCGAAGGCGCGGGCATGTATTCCGGGCACATGCTCAGCCAATACACGGCCGACATGATGATCGTCGAGCAGCGCATCCTCTCCATGCCGGCCTCCATCCAGTCGATCCCGGCCGCGGCCGACCAGGAGGATTTCGTCTCCATGGGCATGAACACGGCCCTGAAAACCAGGCAGATCATAGACAACGCCTACGGCGTCCTGGGCATTGAATTCATCGCTGCCGCCCAAGCACTCGACTTCCGCGATTTTAAGCCCGGCAAGGGCACGCTAGCGGCCAAGGAAGCGGTCCGCAAGGTCGTCCAGCACCTGGGAGAAGACCGGCCGCTCTACCCCGACCACAACGCCATGATGGAAACGGTCAAGAAGCGCGATATCCTGCACGCGGTCGAGAACGCCATCGGCGAGTTGAAGACATATTAGATTAAGGGCTAAAAGGGACAGGTTTGAACCCCCTGCGGGGGCAAGCCCTGTCCCAATGTTCCTTATTCACTTATATTCAGATTTCTTAAGCAATCAGTGTTGATATTTCCCTATCCGCATACCATAATAAATCATCCGCCTATTGGAGGGAGAGATTTTTAAAGATGGGCTTGAGAGGATCGTTACAATCATCCGCTGATGGTAGCTCTACGTGGAAACTTTCAAGGATCGAGCGGACCTCTAACCCCAACAATTTCTGCACAGCGTGTATTGCAAATCAGTGCCATTATCAACTGTTTGATCTGATTTATTTGACAAAAAAATCCAATACCATACCGACAACGTGAACAGAAAAAACATGAAAGAGGATGTTATACGCTAAAATATTCAAATTGAGGTCTAAAATGAAGAGATTTTCATTGACTCCGCTCTTATTAATCATCTTTTTAATATCCGGCTGCAATATATCTCCAACAAAACCAGATTTGGATGACGAATCAAAGAATATCCCATGGCAAATGATTAGCGGAAAGATTGCTTATTCACGAACGGAGATGGCCCCAGGTTTGATAGGCTATTTATTTATAATTGATGGGAATTCTAAGAGGGTGAATTTGGTAAAAAAAGCAGAGAGGAGACAATTCACAAATTTGTCTTGGAAAAACGATGGCAGTACGCTTACATTTTCAGATTTTGATGACAGTAGAATGTTATGGCAATTATTAAATATTTTCCCGGATGGAAGCAATCTGGTGAATATCTATCCAGGAGATGCACATTGTAACTATCCCGCTTGGTCAACAAATGGGAAATTAGCATATTTTTACAATGGCGTTGAGCATTTGGGTGAAATCAGAATAGATGGAAGTACTTTTTTTTATAACGGAAAAGAATCTTGCAATCAATCTCGTCCAGCTTGGTCTCCTGATTGTAAATCTCTTGTCATATCTATAGCGGATGAAAAAGCACAAGTTTCATTTATTAAAGTAAATTTGCTCGACAAATCTGTTACACCATTGTTGAAAGCTGAAGGTAATGGGGGTGAAGAAATATTTGATGCACCAATCTACTCACCTAATGGAAAGCAAATAGCTTTTCATAAATATGGTTCATCAATAGGGGATAATGAGGAAATATGGATAATGAATTCTGACGGTTCCAATCCAGAAAAGCTTACAAGTGGTAACATAGACTACTCTCCCGCGTGGTCTCCTGATGGACAATATATTGCTTTTTGCCGGACCTTAGATGTTAGGATGGGCATAACTAAGATTTTTATCATAGGTTTGAATGATCGCTCAATCATTCAAGTTACTGAAAACGTTGCACGATATCTGACTTGGATTCAATAAGCTTGCGGTACCGGGAATGTTTTTTAAAGTTGAATATTCAAGGACGATCGTTTTAAATTTGTTCATTTTTTGCTCTATCCCGACTTCAATGCCATGATGGAGACGGTCAAGAAACGCGACATCCTGCACGCGGTCGAGAACGCCATCGGCGAGTTGAAGACATATTAATTTGGAATAAGACTGCCTAAGTAGGGACAGGTCGCGACCTGTCCCTACATATTCCCCATGTGGGGATCGCCATCTGTCCTGTGACCTTGAGGCGATACAACCAAGCATAGGCGGCCGCGATTGACATTTGTGCCGGGACCTCTTTACAATACAGCCCGGGAACGGGTAAAATAGTTATTTGTGAAAAATATCCGCTTGTCTCCAATTTAATAGCGGGATATAGGCCGGGAATAAAATTCAGGAGGGGCATGAAAATTATGAGTGAACAGCGGGTTGTGGTGACCGGTTTGGGAGCGGTAACCCCGGTTGGCATCGGTGTGGAAGCGTTCTGGCAGGGATTGCAAGCCGGGAAAAACGGGATCGCCAGGGTCACTCATTTCGACCCGACCGGTTTCCGCTCGCAGCTGGCGGCCGAAGTGAAGGATTTCGATCCCCAGGAATGGATCGACAAAAAATCTATCGAGCGCATGGACCGCTTTACTCAATTCGCGGTGGCCGCCGCGGCCATGGCCATGAAGGATGCCGGTTTGGACAACTATGGTTTTGACAAATGCCGGGCCGGGGTCATCATCGGTTCGGGAATCGGCGGTTCGGCCAGCATCGAAGAAGGTCATTACCGGGTCCAGGAGAAAGGGCCCAATTCCCTGACCCCGTTCTTCGTGTCGAAACTGCTGATCAACATGGCCGCCTGCATGGTCTCCGTTCGCTTTGGTTTGAAGGGGCCGCTTTCGGCGCCGTCGGTCGCTTGCTCCACCGGCGCCAATGCCATCGGCGAGGCGTTGCGGATTCTGCAGCGGGGCGACGCCGAGGTCATGCTGGCCGGGAGTTCCGAGGCGGCGGTGACCCCCCTGGCTTATGCCGGTTTCTGCGCCACCCGGTCGATGTCCGCGAATCCGAATGCCGAAAATGCCAGCCGGCCATTCGATCGCAACCGCGACGGTTTTATCATGGGCGAAGGATCCGGCGTTGTTGTTCTCGAAAGGCGCGAGCATGCCATCCAACGTCAGGCAAAGATCTATGCCGAACTTGTCGGTTACGGCAACACCGCCGATGCCTTTCATTTCACCGCGCCGGAGCCCAGTGGCGACGGCATGATCAGGGTCATGAAGGCGGCCCTGAAGGACGCGGCGGTTGAGCCCGGAGAAGTGGACTACATTAATGCCCATGGCACGTCGACTCTCCTGAATGATAAAATCGAAAGCGCCGCCATCATGAACGTATTTGGCAGCCATGCCAAGGTGCTGAAGGTCAGTTCCAACAAATCGATGATCGGCCATCTGCTGGCCGCGGCCGGGGCGGTGGAATTCATCGCCACGGTGCTGAGCGTGCACAGCGGCATAGTGCCGCCGACGATCAATTACACGGAACCCGACCCGGACTGCCCGCTGGATTACGTGACCCAGGGCGCCGAAGCGCTGGCGGTGCGCTTTGCCGCCAGCAATTCATTCGGCTTTGGCGGGGGCAACGCCTGCCTGGTCGTCAAGAAAGGTGAGGATTAACATGACAATTCCGAAACTGAAAATCGGCAACATTTCGGTCGAGATCCCGATTGTCCAGGGCGGCATGGGCGTGCGGGTCTCGCTTTCCTCCCTGGCATCGGCAGTGGCCAACGCCGGGGGCATCGGCACCCTGTCCAGCATCGGCCTGGGCGATTTTGTGGAATCTTTAAGAGAATACGAAAGGATTTCCCGGGAAGCGCTGGAGCGCGAGATTCGCCAGGTAAAAAAAATGACCGACGGCCCGGTCGCCGTGAACTTCATGGGCGCCTTGAGCAATGTCAATGACCTGATCGTGACGGCCGTCGCTGAAGGGATCAAGATCATCGTCTACGGCGCCGGCCTGCCGACAGCTCTGCCCGAACTGGTTCCCGACCCTGAGGTGAACCTGGTGCCCATCGTCAGTTCGGCCCGGGTGGCGGAGTTGATTCTGAGGGTCTGGGACAAGCGTCATGGCCGGACTCCGGACGCCTTCATTCTGGAAGGGCCCTTGGCCGGCGGCCACCTCGGTTTTTCGAAAGAGCAGCTGGCGCAACCGCAGAAATTCTCGCTGGAGAGCCTTTTGCCGGATCTGTTGGAAGCGCTGAAGGCCTATGAGGACAAGTACGGCCGGAAGATTCCGGTAATCGCCGGCGGCGGCATCTTTGACGGCCGGGATATCGCCCGCATGCTCAGCCTGGGCGCTTCGGCAGTGCAGATGGCCACCCGTTTCGTCTGCACCGTGGAATGCGACGTTGATTCTGCATTCAAGCAGGCTTATCTGGATGCCGAAGAGAAAGACATCGTCATTATCGACAGCCCGGTGGGCATGCCCGGCCGCGCCATCCGCAATGATTTTTTAAAGGAGCTGGAAGCCAAGGGAAAACTTGCGGTCAATTGCCCTTACCGCTGCCTGACCGCCTGCAAAGTCGATCACGCCAATTACTGCATCGCCAAGGCGCTGTTGAATTCCTATTTGGGGGACGTAAAAAACGGGCTTATCTTCTGCGGCCAGAACGCCCATCGCATCGATAAGATCGTGACCGTCAAGGAGCTCTTTGCCGAATTGATCGCCGAACTGGAGGCGCTGTAAGGCGATGGGACCGGGGCCGGAGCGCCTTGACCCTGCCTGGCAGAGATGATTTCCTTTTCAGCGATCCTTCACCAAACTTGACAAACATACTAGGTTCGCATGAAGATTAACCTTTGGATAGCAGACCGTCGCCGGGAGGAGGGGCTGCCATGAAAAAGATCGATTTCAAGAAAGAACTTAAGCATCTATATCAGCCGTCAGCCAAAGAAGTGGTTCTGGTCGAAGTACCGGCCATGAATTTCCTGATGGTGGACGGCGAGGGCGACCCCAACACATCGCGCTCCTATCAGGAGTCGGTCGAGGCGCTTTTCTCCGTCGCCTACACCATCAAGTTCAAGGTCAAGAAAACCCTGGCCATCGACTACGGTGTTTTGCCGCTGGAGGGGCTGTGGTGGGCCGACGACATGGCCAAGTTCTCGGTTGCTGACAAGGCGGGCTGGAAATGGACCATGATGATCATGCAGCCCGAGTTCGTGAACGCGGCCATGGTGCGTGAGACCATCGCCGAGGTGAAAAAAAAGAAAGACCTCCCCGCGCTCGCCTTCCTGCGCTGTGCACCGTTCAATGAAGGCAAATGCGCCCAAATACTTCATATAGGTCCCTTCAGCGCCGAAGGCCCCACCATCGCCCGTGTTCATGCCTTCATCGCCTCCGTCGGCAAACTTTCCGGCAAGCACCACGAAATCTACCTCTCCGACATCCGCAAGGCCGACCCGGCCAAGTGGAAGACCGTCATCCGCCAGCCGCTGCGCTAGCAAGAAAGCGAAAAGCTCAGCAAAGAAAAAATGAGTTTTGAGTTGACATTAATGTATAACAACGTTATACTTATCTCGGGAGAAGAAAAATGTCATTGATCGCGGTAAGGCTTAACGATGTGTTGAACAAGAGGCTTGAGGAGATTGCCAAAAAAATCGAAAGGTCCAAAAGCTTCATCATCCGCAAGGGGATCGAGAGTTACCTGGAGGAGCTGGAAGACGCCCAGGACGCGTTGAACATCCTGAACGATCCGACCACCAAGTGGCTGGACTATGACGGCGCCAAGAAAAAACTCGATCTCGGTTAGGATCAGTGACAAAGCATTAAAGTTCCTGGAAAAGCTGGACAAGCCGGACCGGATCAAGATCGACAAGGCGATCGAAAAAATTCGCCGGGATCCGCTTTCGGGAAAACCGCTCACCGGCGTCAAGGAATTGCGCAAGATCCGCGCCGGAAATTTCCGGGTGATCTACGCTTTCCGTAAAACTAAGCTGCTGATCCTGGTGGTCAAGATCGGCCAGCGGCAGGATGTCTACAAGGATTTGAACTAGA
>DATKZA010000156.1:0-28375 GCA_035528155.1 Patescibacteria group bacterium
TTCAATCTCATACCCAGGACCACCACCCTGGAGAACGTCGAGCTGCCGATGCTCTACGGCAACGTCCGCAAGAAGGTCGCCAGGGCCAAGGCGCTGGAAAAGCTCAAGCTGGTCGGCCTGGAGGACAAGAAAAGCAACCGCACCAACCAGATCTCGGGCGGAGAGATGCAGCGGGTGGCCATCGCCCGGGCGCTGGCCAACGACCCGTCGCTGCTACTCGCCGACGAGCCCACGGGCAACCTGGACACCAAGCGGAGCAACGAGATCATGGATTTCATCAGGATGCTCAACCAGGAAAAAGGCATAACGGTGATCATCGTCACGCATGAGCCTGACATCGGCGGCTATGCCCAGAGGCGCATCCATATGCGTGACGGGCTCATCGAGCGGGAAGACTGAGGAGGCAGCATGAACATCACGACCACGATCAGTTTCTCGGCCAGGGCCCTGATGAAGAACAAATTCCGCTCCTTCCTGACCCTGCTCGGCATCATTTTCGGCGTTGGAGCGGTCATCATGGTGATGAGCCTCGGCTACGGAGCCCAACTCAACATCGAGGAGCGATTCGCCGGAATGAGCAACAACCTTAGCGTGATGCCCGGCAGCCGCAGTGTCGGAAGGATCAGCACCGGTGCCGGAGGCGTCAACACGCTTACCCTCGAAGATGCGCTCGCCATTGCCGATGAGTGTCCGAACATCAGCTACGTCTCGCCGCTGGTCTCGGCGAGGTCGATGGTCATCTACAAGAGCACCAATTGGCCGACTTCAGTGCAAGGCGTAGGGTCGGATTACCAGATCATCGGCGACTGGCAAATCGATGAGACAAAGGGTGGTGGAAGATTTTTCAGCGAGGATGAAGTGCACGCCGGACTGAAAATCTGCGTCCTGGGCGCGGAAGTCTACAGCCAATTGTTCGGGGGCGCGGATGCTGTTGGAGAGGTCATCCGCATCAACCGGCAGCCGTTCACCATTATCGGCGTCCTCGCCGCCAAGGGGCAGATCGGGGGGTTTGGCAACCGCGATGATGTCATCATGGTGCCGTACACCACCGCCATGTCCAGGCTCCTCGGCAAGACCGATTCCTCGGTGAGCCAGATCCAGCTGTCGGCGACGAGCGCCGATGCCTTGAACGCCGCCATAGAGGAGGTCACCGAGCTTCTGCGCCGGAGACACCGCATCGAAGCCAGTGACGGATCCGCTGATGATTTCACGGTCCGCAACGTGGCGGAGGTCGTGAGTCTCGCCCAGTCGAGCACCGAGACCATGACCAGCCTCCTGGTGGCGATTGCGGCCGTATCGCTGCTGGTCGGCGGCATCGGCATCATGAACATCATGTTCGCCTCCGTGACCGAGCGCACGAGGGAGATCGGTATCCGCCGGGCGATCGGCGCCAAGCCGAGAGATATCCGGCTGCAATTCCTCATCGAAGCGGTCACGCTCTGCCTGATCGGAGGTCTGCTCGGAATCCTCGCCGCCGTTGGCGGGGCATCCATCCTGGCGTCGGTCTTTGAAACGAGGACAGCGATCCCGCCGAATGCCATCCTGATCGCCTTCGGGATCTCGACCAGCGTAGGCACATTCTTTGGATATTACCCGGCCTTTAAAGCCTCGAAGCTCAACGTCATCGAGGCACTCCGCTACGAGTGACAAGGAGATAAAATGAAAAACAGGAAATTCATCTTCATCATCGCCGCGGTCATCATCGTCGCCGCGGTCATCGCATATTTCCTCGTCGGCAAACTTGGATCTCAGGCGGCGTCCGCCACTGCCTACTTGACAGCGCCTGCGGCCAAAGGCAGCTTGAGCAGTGTCGTCACAACCACCGGCACGATCCAGCCGCAAAAGACCGCCACCATCGGCTCAGAGGTTTCCGGGAAGGTCAAGAACATCTATGTTGATTTCAACAGCAAGGTGAAAGCAGGCCAGCTGCTGGCTGAGATCGACCCGGAGCCTTTCGTTCTGAAGATCGATGAGTCCAAGCTGAGCAAGAAGTCCGCAGAGCTCGCCGCGAATCAATCCAACCTCGATTTCGAGACGGCTCGGAAAAACAATGAGCGCACCAAAGAGCTCTTTGACCAGGGCGTGGTCTCAGATTCAGACAAGGAGAATGCGGATGTGCTGTTCCGCAAGGCTGAACTCGACCTCTCCTCCGCCAAGCTGAAAGTCGAGCAGATACAATCCCAGCTCAACCAGTTGATGGTGAACCTGAAGAACACCAAGATCATCTCCCCTATCGACGGCATTATCGTGACCCGGAGCGTCGAGCCAGGCCAGACCGTCGCCGCCAGTTTCACCGCCCCGGAGCTTTTCGTGGTCAATGACCTGAACAAGATGCAGATCCAGTGCGACGTCGATGAAACGGACATGGGCGAGGTTAAAGACCAGCAAGGGGCAAGCTTCACAGTGCAGGCATTTCCCAACGAGGTCTTCACCGGGAAAATCATCCAGGTCAGGTACGCTTCTGCGACCGTGCAGAACGTGGTCACCTATAAGGCCATCGTCCAGATCGATAACCCTGGATTGAAGTTCAGGCCCGGCATGACCGCGAACGTGACCATCGTCACCAACACGGCTCCGGACGCATTGCTGGTTCCGAACAAAGCGTTCCTGAAGCCTGATCTTGAGGCAGAGCTCCAGAAGCTTGCTGACAAGAGCAGAACCAAAGCGGGCGCTCCGCAGCAGGCAGAAAAGGCCGAAACTCGGGCCGAGCAGGCAGCGCCGCCTTCCGGCAGCACGGCAATGGGGGGCCAGGTCAATGTACAGCGTTCAGCCCAGAAGCCGAAGAACATCAAGACGGTCTGGAAACTGGGCAGGGACGGCAGCGTAGCCTCCGTGACCATCGCCATTGGCATATCTGACAACAAAAATACGGAAGTGCGCAGGATCATCAGCGGCGAGTTGCAGGAAGGCGAACTGCTCATCACCGGCAAGAACTCGCCGGTAGCAAGCGCGCCGGCACAGGCCGGCAACCAGTCGCGGCGAGGCATTAGGTTTTAATCCGGATGATCTACAGGGGTATGATAAGGTTTTCCAGGGATCGCGGAGCTTATTCGTAATCAATAGGTCGTCAGTTCGACTCTGACCATCGGCTTACTGATCCCACCTTGCTTTTCCTTATTTTGATATTTTTATTGATTTCTTCTAAAATACCCTTGATCGGGAAAATCAATTCCCCAGTTCAGGAGGCTCCATGAAAATCCAACACAAGTCATTGTCCAATTTATTCTCGCGGTCCGGACTGGTGCGGCGCATTCTGCCTGTCGCGCTGCTGGCAACCATCCTGTCGTTATGGTGCGCGCTTCCGGCGCTGGCGGCCGGAACGATCGATTTCCCGGACGAGCCGCTGATCTCCGTCTGGGAGCATGACGACAAGGTGGACATCGCCCCGGCGGTCAAGGAGGTCGGCTTCAACACGGTATGGACCCACGACGAGCCCTACGACGGGAAAATGAAGCTGGAGGACACCCTGATGTACCGGCACATGAAGACGCCGGGGGTGAAGTACATCATCGCCAAGATCGAGAGGGGCATCTGGGGCTGGTCGTTCGACCAGGCCATGCGCCACGCGGCCTGGATCGCGGAACTGTCGCTCACCCACAAGGAGATCATCGGGCTGTACATGAACGACTTCTACGAAGAGACTGAGGAAACTGCCAAGGGAGGCCATTCTGCGGAAGAATTCCGCCGGATCATCACCAAGGCCAAGGCGATCAACCCGCGGCTGGCGATCTGGGCCCCCTGCTACCCGCCCGCGGACCTGGACAAGCCCTACGACTTCGACATCGACGCCATCATCTTCAGCTTCTATGACGTCACCCAGCTGCCGAACTACGAGCCGCTGCTTGACCGCGTGCTGAAAAAGTTCCCCAGCAAGCCGATCCTGGGTTCGCTCTACCTGGAATCGGACGAGGGGCGCTGGCTGACCGAACAGGAGTTCAAGGGAATCATCGACTACTTCGTCGCCAAGATCAACGAGGGCAAGCTGGCCGGCTTGAGGGTCTTCCGTGTTCAGAGCCTTATCGATCGTCCCGACTACGTCAAGTGGCTCAAGGAATCGCTGGCCAAGCTCAAGAAGCGCGCAGTTCCATCCAGTTAGGGGCAATACACCATAAAGACGAAAAAAAGTATCGCGGCCAAAAAAATAAGGAGGCATTCATGAAATCGAAAACCGGTAACCCCGGATTTGTCTTGATCCCGATCATCGTCATTGCATGCCTGGCCGCTGTCCATTGCGGCGTTTCCGGCAGGGCCCAAAAGACACTCCCCTGCCCCGGGGTACCGGCCGTTACGCCGCTGCCGCCCGCCCCGCGGCCCTGCGGCAACGAGACGCTGACATCCTACGACGAATTGCTGCTGATCGTTCCCCATCCCGACGACGAGGTGCTCGGCTTCGCGGGATTGATGTCGGAGTTCATCCGGTTGGGCAAGCCGGTCTCCATCGTGGTCGTGACCGACGGGGACGGTTATTGCGATGCCTGCGCCTTCTGGAAGAACATCGGCGTCACCCGGGCGATGGCGGATTGGTCGCCCTGCAGCGAGGCCGACCTGGCCGAGTTCGCGGCGATCCGTAGAGCGGAAAGCGCCCGGGCCCAGAAGATCCTGGGCGGGCCGCAGCCTGACTTCTGGAACTACCCGGACACCGGGATCGGGACGGCCTGGGAGGCGATCCGCGAAGGCAAGGACGCCGACGTGCCGTTGCGGCGGTCCGATTGCTCGCTGGAAGGGATATTCGGAAAGGGCAGCGCCATCCCGGCGACCGCAAACACCCTGTATGCCAGGCTCGGCGCAATGATCGCCCAGTCTTCCTCCAGAACCCTGGTCGGGACCACCCATCCCCTGGACGGCCATAACGATCATCGTGGGCTCGGCAGCCTGATCCGCAGGGTGAACGCCGATCTCGTCGCCGACGGCGATCCTGCGACCGCTCCCCGCAGCGTGGCCTTCGCGGTGATCCACGCCAATTCCTATCGCGACGGGCGCCACCCCGACTGCTGGTATCCCTACCCCGACGCGGTGGACCCGCAATGCTTTGACCAGGGAAAACTGGATTGTTATGAGGCTGACAGGGCCCTGCTCGAAAAGATGCGGGCATTCCGCTACCTTCCGGCATGGCCATGGCCGCTTCCTGATGACGCCCCCTATGTCGCCTCCATCCCCCATTCCACGGAGGTTTCCTTCTGCCTCCCCCCCGCGCTGGTTCAGGGAGAGGCGGCGGTCAAGCTGCTGGCCGTCCGTGAATTTGTTTCGCAGCAGGGACTTTTAGCCAGGAGTGGAGAGATCCCGCCGGAGCTGAAAGGGCTGGTCGATTGTCTCGGCTATCAGCTCTCCTTTATCAGGGCAAACGAGGTGTTCGTCCTGGAGGTGAGCGAATGAAACGACTGGCTTGCGCACTCCTTTTTATCATGGTCCTGGTGAACGTCCCGGCGGCCGCGCCGGCTGAGGCCAATACCTGGTTCGTCGATTCGCTGGTCAAAGTATTTCCCGGCGACCTGCCGGGAACGCATCGCCTGGCCGGGCCCGAATTCGCCGCGGCGCGCAACCAGCATGTCAGCATCCAGCTGGCCTTGCGATCGGCAAGACCCCTGCCGGATGTTTCCGCCGAAATCACCCCCCTCGAGGGCAGCCCCGGGCCGCGCATCAGCAGCGGGGTGGTCCATGCCGTCGGTTACGTGGTGGTCGGTTCCCATACGAAAAACACCCCTGTCGAGGAGAGGATCGGGGAAGCGCCGGGATGGTTTCCGGACCCACTTTGGGATCTGCCCATGGCGCTGGAGCCGAATCGCACCCGTTCGCTCTGGGCCACCATCGCCGTGCCGGCGGATGCCGCGCCGGGCCTGTATCGTGGCGCCGTTGTCCTGCGGACCGGAAAACGCCTATTGGCTCGAAAGGAGTTCCGCGTCAGGGTCTATGCCGCCACCGTACCCGAGCGCAGATCGCTCAAGGTCACCAACTGGGTGAACCTGGGCGACAAGACATCGCGCCAGTTTTACGGGTTCCCCCAGTTTTCCGAAGACTGGTGGACATGGGTCGCCAACTTCGCCGTGGTTTTAGCGGACCACCGCCAGAACGTGATCTACACGCCGCTGCTCGACCTCATTCCGGCCCGGGCCGATGGCGATCGACTGGCCTACGATTTCGACAACTTCGACCGTTGGGTGGAGACATTCCGGCAGGCCGGGGTGATCGGCACCATCGAGGGCAGCCATCTCCTGGACCGCGACGGGAGCTACGATGCCCCGCTCATCGTCCGCACCCGGCAGCTGGTCGACGGCCGGGTCGTGGAAATGCGCCTGCCGCCCGACGATCCGCGCGTGGAAACGTTCCTGACGGATTTTCTTGTGGCCCTCGACGCCCATCTCGGTCTCAAGGGCTGGAAACCGATCTACCTGCAGCACATCCTCGACGAGCCTCATGGCGCCGAACCCCCTTATTATGCCCGTTTCGGCGAGCTCGTGCGCCGCGTTCTGCCCGGCGTCTCGACCATGGACGCCATGGACGCGGCCACCATGTCCGCGGAGCTGAAGAAGTACTGCGACGTGTGGGTGCCGCAGCTCGGCCAGTTCGACGACCAGATGGAGCTCATCGGCAGCCGCATCCGCGGCGGAAGCGAGGTCTGGTTCTATACGTGCCTGTTCCCCACCCAGCGCTATCTGAACCGCCTGATCGACTACCCTCTCCTCAAGGTGCGCCTGCTGCACTGGCTCAATTTCCGCTATGACCTGGCCGGATATCTCCATTGGGGAGGCAACTATTGGACGCCGGAACCGGTGAATGACACACAGCCGGTCATCGACGCCAACACCGAATTGCTGCCCGCCGGAGACGCCTTCATCGTCTATCCCGATGCGGAGAGAAAATCGGTTTTCAGCTCGATCCGCCTGGAAGCCATGCGCGAGGGTATCGAAGACTACGAACTATTGCGGCAATTAAAGGAGAGGAGCCCCGGAGAGGCCGAGCGGCTCGCGCGGGCCGCCATCGGATCCTTCACCGAGTACGTCCGCGACCCGGCCGCATTTCGCCGCATCCAGAAGTCACTCCTGGAAGCTCTCTCCGGGCATCAGTAACTGAACGGCACGTTCAACTTTCCTCCCCGGGGAGGCCGCGTTTTCACAGTCCCGTCCCCGGGCGGATCGCGACGTTTCCCCTTACTTTTTTTTCACTGGGTGCTCGGCATCCTCAAAAAACTTATTTTGCAGGTCGATTGCGGATTGATCTGCTTTCACTTCGCGGATCATGTCGGCCAGCAGGGCCGTTTTTTTTTGCAGAATCAGTTTTCCCAGTTCAGCGTTGGCCGGGCCGGCATCGCCGGCATAGTGGTCGGGGAAACTGGCGTACCACCAGATGCCGGTATAAGACTGCTTAAGGCCGCCCAGGCGCAGGCGGTCCTCGCCGCTACCGGGCCTGATCAAATCCATGCGCACCAGTTCGGGGGCGATGGCCAGCATGAGCGAAGTTTCACGTTCGCCGCCGTGCATGTCAAGATCGGTTTTGAGGAGCGCCTGCACTTCCGGGTCCTGGGCAAGATCGACGGCCGGCGTGAAAAAATAAACGGCGTAATCGCGCCGCGAAGCCAGCTGCGTCTGGCAGAAATACGGCAGGAAGTGTTCATTGCCGCCATGGCCGCTGAACAGGATGATCTTCTTGAATCCGTTGCGCGCCAATTCTGAGCAGGTTTCCTGCAGCAGGTCGAAAATCAGTTTTTCGCTGTAGGCGATCGTACCCGGCTGGTGGCGGGCCTCGAAGATCTGGCTGAAATAATAGGCGGGAAAGATGATGACGTATTCCTGGGCAGCGGCCAGGCGAGCCGTTTCGCGGGCGGTAAACAGGTCGGTGCCCAGCGGCAGTTGCTCGCCATGTTTTTCCATGACGCCGAGCGGGATGATGCATGTCCCGGCCGCTTTCTCTACCGCCTGGACAAATTGTGCCGCCGTCAGTTCTTCATACTGGCAGGACAGACCGTTTTTCAGCTCCGTCCCGGCGCCGGAAAGAAAAATGCCGCAGGTTAAAATCACTGCGCTCAAGATGAAGCCGGTTTTACCATTCGCTTTTTTTTTCATACCCACACCTCCATGCCGGCAAGGCTTTTTGAAGCCCGCCTGACCAACTGATTTTCACTCACCCTTCCAATCACACAGGCAAAATAAAATGTCAAATCCGCCCAAAAAGATCCCTGCGAAAAAAAACGGAAATGACAATTCCCGCATCGGCCTGCCCTGAAAATAAAGCAGCCGCGGCCTGACGCCGCAAGACGCCCCGAACAGAACCGCCGCCGCCAACTTGCCGGCCGATTAAAATAAAAATAATTTTCATTTTTAGGGGTTGACATTGTTTTTTTCAAAATTTAAAATCGCATGCGGAGGAGAACGATGAAAAACTTTTTAACGAAACGATTCAACCGTCCCTTGTTTTTGCTACTCTGCACGTTTCTTTTCATTTCCCTGGCCCATGCCCAATCCGTCTCCACGGGAAAAGTGGTAGGGAAAGTCTTCCTGAACAGCGGCGAGTTGCTGCCGGGAGTCCAGGTGGAGATCAGCGGTTCGGCATTGATACAGGGGATGCGGACCACAGTCAGTTCCGATAACGGCTCCTTTTATTTCCTGGACGTGCCAATCGGCAAGTACCGGTTGACGGCAGTCCTGGAAGGTTTTAAAACCGCCTCCTATCGTGACATTGCCGTCTCCCCCGGCGGCGTGATCACGCTGAACGTCATCCTGGAACCCGGGATCATCAGTGAAACCATCGAAGTCAGGGGAGCGGTGCCAACGGTTGATGTCAAGACCTCGACCGTCGACTCCAAGATCAGCAGGGAGATGTTGGCCAAAATGCCCACCAGCCGCGATTCGTTCTATGACCTGTCCCTGTCCACGCCGGGCATGTTCGACGTGGGCAAGAACGTCATGGGCAGCCCTACGGCCTACGGCGGCAGCACCAACGAAAATATCTTCCTGATCAATGGCGTCGATACCACCAACCCCAGCGGCTCCGCCTACGGCTCCATGATCAACGTCAACTACAACACCATCGAGGAAGTGCGCGTTATTTCTCTCGGTTCCAAGGCGGAATACGGCAACTTCTCGGGCGTGGCCATCGACGTCATCACCAAGTCAGGCTCCAACACCCTGCATGGCTCCCTGAGCCTGTACTCCCAGCTGGGCAAGCCGTCAAAGGGAGTGGTCCCCAAAAACCTGGGCCGCGACTGGCTGTTCCTCGAATCCGGGGCCAACTACGACGCGTATCCCAAATCGGACCTGGAATTGGACCTGACCCTGGGCGGGCCCTTCATTTCCAAGAAGCTGTGGTTCTTCGCTGCCGGCAACATCCTGTCCAACCAGAACAAGGAACTCAACTGGGAACCCATCACCAAGTACACGAACCGCTATGCCGACATGAAGATCACCGGCACTCCTTTCAAGAACCACCACGCCTGGATCGCCTACCACTACGAAAACAACAAAGGCTCAGGCGGCACCGACGGCACCATCAACTGGGACCCGTCCATGGCCTATAATTCGTTCGACAAGAGCCAGACCATATCTTCTCAGTGGCAATGGTTCCCCAGCACCGCGACATTCTTTTCCTTGAAATTCCTGGGTTTCAGGGTCAATAGCCGCACCGCCTTGCCCGACAGTGCTCCCAATTACCCGGGCTACATCAACTGGTACCAGGCCATTCCCTTCGACCTGGGGGCCGGCGGCGCCTTCCCGGGCGTCAACAAAGCCATCACCAGCCGCACCACCATCCAGGCCGACCTGTCGCACTACGCCGAGAACTTCCTCGGCGAGCATGACATCAAGTTCGGCGTGCAGTACACGCGCGGCCGCTTGAAGGGCATCTACGGGGACTTCTTCGGCGAGCAGCTGATCGATCCCTACACCAACGAGGACCTCGGGTTCTTCGGCATCTACAACAGCGCCTACTTGTACGCCTGGAATTACGACATCAACTACTTGAAGGACTATTACGGCTGGACGGACAACTTGATCATGTACGTCAGCCGCTCCTACAGCAAGCCGGCGCGCACCGTACGCATGACCGACAGCATGGGATTCTTCTTTGACGACCAGTGGAGCGTGGGCAAGAGGCTGACCTTCAACCTCGGCCTGCGCTATGACATAATGACGGCAAAATTCGGCAAGGGCGGCCAGATGATGCAACAACCGGCCACGCCGGCTGCCTGGGCTGATGAACTTACCCCCATCCGCGACCGCACCGGCTCGGACAACCTCTTCGACTTCAAGAACTGGTCGCCGCGCCTGGGATTGACCTATCGGCTGACCAGCGACCAGAAAACCGCCCTGCGTGCCAGCTTCGGGCGCTATTATTCGCCCATGGGGGTGGAAAGCTTCGGGTCCGGAGGTCCCGACCTGGACACCACCTATACCAAAATGATGTTTTACGAGATCCCCTGGGATGGCGTCGATGAGAACGGGGACGGCGTCCTTTTCGGCGACGAGATGCAGCATCTCACCCAGATGCTGCCCAATCTGACGCCCTACGAAAGCTGGTTCTGGAGCAACGATCCCAGCTGGGGGCTGAAGATCCACGAAGGCCTGGAAAACCAGTACACCGATCAGTATACCCTTACCCTGGAGCGCGAAATCTTCCGTGATTTCTCGCTGGCCGCCACCTATATCCACCGCAACACCAAGAACATGATCGTGCAGTGGCCGCTGAACAGGGCGACCCAGCAGGAATGGGAGTATGAGCGCAAGACACAGAACATCAACGGCCAGGATATCTCACTCTACAGCATCGTGCTGAAGGATTACAACGGCGACGGTAACATCGACAGCGACGATCTTCACTGGATCGGGCAAAACTCCGATTTCGAGTGGCGCAACATGCAGGATATCGACGGCAAGAAGGCACAGCGCCTGTTCCAGGGTTTGCAGCTGGTCTTCACCAAGCGCTATGCCGACCGCTGGCAGCTGATGGGCTCCCTGCTCTTCAACAAGTCCGAGGGATTCGCTGCCCGCAACAAGCGCCAGGACCAGGACTACAACATGGAAGGCACCAACATCTGGAGCGATGCCTGGGTGGCCGGCATCAATCAGACGATCAACAACATGGAAGGCCCCCTGCCCTTCACCCCGCGCTTCGAATTCAAGCTCGCTGCCAACTACACCATCCCCAAAATTGAAGTCGACCTGGGCTTCCGCTTCCGCCTGCACACCGGCCGCCCCGCCTGGGTGCTGACCGAAGTCCAACAAATCAATGAGTGGAACTACGATCCGGATAATACCGATCAGATGGAACACGCAGTCATTCTAAACGGCGGCAGCGGCATGCCGGGTCAGATCGTGGCCCAGGACCCCAACGAACCGCTTTACCTGCCGGTGCAAAAGATACTGGACCTGCACCTGGAAAAAACCTTCAAATTGGGCCAGGGCAACCTGCATATCCTGCTTGACGGCTTCAACATCTTCAATGCCCACGACGTGACCAACGCCATGGTCAAAAAAGTCGAGATCGCCGGCATCGTGACCCGCGATGTCGGCCGTATCGTCGGCCTGACCATGCCGCGCACCTTCCGCTTGGGCGTGATGTACGATTTTTAAAACCGAGTGACAGCGAATGGGGAGAGTGCCCGGCACTCTCCCCATTTTCCGATTCCCCATTCTAGTTGGCAAGGAGGCGGCCTTATGAAATCCCAATTCAAAGGTGTTTTTGCTCTTCAGATCATCCTGCTGCTTTGCCTGAGCCTGCCTCTGGCTGCCCAATATCGTGAATATTATTTGACCGGCCAGATCCAGGACACGCGCAACCAGCCTCTGGCCGGGGTAGCGATCGAGCTGTTTGAAACGGAAAGCAGCCACACTTTTTCCGCCAAGACCGGCAAGGATGGAAAATTCAAGTTCGCCGGCCTGGCGCACGGCATCTACCAGGTCACCATCAGCAAAGCGGGCTATGAGAGCAGAAGCGTGGAGTGGAAATTCGACGCGCCCCAGGAAAAAATGCTGCGCGTGGAAATACCGGTCATCCTGCTCGCTTCCAGCCAGGAGGTCCTGCAGATCGAACAGAACAAGCAGATGAAAAAAGACCTCGAGGACGCCACGGAAAAGATCCGAGAACTGGATTACGACGGTGCCCTGGAGATCCTCAAGCGGGCGCTGGAGTCCGACGCCAAGAACGTGAACGCCCTCTACCTGACCGGTTTAGCCTTCGCCAAGAAAAAAATGTACACTGAAGCCAAGGAGGCGCTCGAGCAGGTGACCGTGCTCACTCCGGATTTTGCTCCGGCCCACTTCCAGCTCGGCGTTTGCTTCCAGCAGGAAGGCGAGGCGGAAAAAGCGCTGGTCCAATACCGCGAGGTCATGCGCCTGGACCCGGCAAATCTTGACAATTATTTCAATGCCACCCTGATACTCGTGCAATTGAACCAACCGACTGAAGCGTTGGCCAATTGCCAGAAAATCCTCCAAGAGCGCCCTGACGACCCCGACGTGAATGAAATGGCCGGGCAATGCCAGCTGCAGCTGGGTGATTATCCCAAGGCATTGGCCTGCTTTGAAAAAGCCCTGGCCTTCAGCAAGGATGAAGCCAAGAAAAAGCTGCTGAATGAGCTCATCGCCGAGCTGCGGAAATCCGCGCTCCCGAAATAAGCAACCATTTTTTCAAGTGTTGAACCCCGGCATTTTTGGGAGTAAAATGAGGCATAACCGCAGTGATCATGCATAATAAAAAGCGAACATCCCATCTTTTTCCAGCTGTATTAATCGCCATACTGATCATTGCCGTTCTTTACATGTCCCTGCGCCGCGAACCGGCACCGGCTTCGCCGCAAGCCGGATTTCAGCGCCTGCTGAAAAAAAGCGGCATCCGCCAACCGAACATCGTGCTCATCACCCTGGACACCACCAGGGCCGACCATCTGCCCATGTACGGCTACGCCGGAGTGCGAACGCCGCAATTGGATCGCCTGGAGCGCCGCGGCCTGGTTTTCGAACAATGCGTCACGGCTTCGCCTTTCACCCTGCCCGCCCACTGCACCATCATGACCGGCCTCTATCCCACATTCCACGGCGTGCGCATCAACGGCAACACCGCCCTGTCGGAAAAGCACGACACCATGGCCAGGATCCTGGGCCGCAACGGCTACGATTGCGGGGCTTTCATCGGTGCTTTCGTGCTCGACGGCCGCTGGGGCCTCAAGCAGGGGTTTGACCTGTATAACGACGATTTCGACCTGAACAAATACAAGCAGCTCGACCTGGGTCTGGTGCAGAAACCTTCAGAGGCCGTGGTGGACGAAGCCATGGAGTGGATCGCCGGTCGCAAGGACAAGCCGTTTTTCTCCTGGCTGCATCTCTACGATCCGCACATTCCCTACGACCCCCCCGAGCCCTACCGCTCCGCCTATGACGGCCGCGGCCCGGCCGGGTTGTATGACGGCGAGATCGCGGCCATGGACGCCCAGATCGGCCGCTTCTATGACTGGCTGGAGGAGAACAATTTAACTGAAAACACCATCCTAATCCTGGTGGGCGATCACGGCGAAGGATTGGGGGAACATGGCGAGAATACCCACGGATACTACATTTACGATTATGCCGTGCATGTGCCGCTACTGATCGTGACCCCATTCGCGGCGTTGCAGGGCAAGCGCTGCCCGGAACAGGTACGCACCGTCGACCTGCTGCCCACGGTCGAAGAGATGGCCGGGATCGCAGCGGGAAAAAACCTGCATGGCCGGACCCTGCTGCCGCTCTTTTATTCGGACGGCGAACGTGAGAAAAGGCCGGCCTACAGCGAATCTATGGCTCCGCAGCTGCAATACGGCTGGAGCCCGCTGTATGCCTTGCGTCAGTACCCTGAGAAGTACATTGAAGCGCCGCGGGCCGAATTTTTTGACCTGAAGACCGACCCGGGCGAAAACAACGACCTCCACCTCCGGCGGTTCCGCCAGGCCAGGGAATATAAAAAAATATTGGAAGAACTGATCGCCGACACCGGCCGCAATGCCCCCAAGACCGAAGCGGCCGATCTGGACCAGGAGACCATGCGCCGCCTGGCCACGCTCGGTTATGTCGGCTCGGTCTCGGCCCCCAAGGCCGCTGCCAACGGCGCCAAGCTCGCCGACCCCAAGGACAAGATCGCTATTTTTGAAGCCGTGTCCAAAAGCAGCGAATTGACCTTCAACGAAAAATTCGCCGAAGCCGCCAGCCTGCTGGAAGAGGTCCTGGCCAAAGACCCTGAGGTCATCCAGGCCAGGCTGGTCCTGGCCAACGCCTACCAGAAACTTCAGCGCAGCGCCGAGGCCAAAGAGCAATTGGACGCGATTTTAAAACAGGACGCCAATCAGATCCAGGCCCTGGTGGGCATGGCCGCTATCCTGCGCAACGAGGGGCGTTATGAAGACGTGATCTCTCTATGCCAGAAAGCCCTGGGCGTCGAACCCAACAGCACCCAGGCCCTGGAACTCATGGGCAATGCCTACATGGACCGCAAGGAATACGGCAAAGCGCTGCCGGCGCTGCAAAAGGCGGCTGCGGTCCAATCCAAAATGACCCAGTACCGGCAGAACCTGGCCGCCTGTTACATCTTCCTGAAACAGTACGCGCAAGCGGAGAAGATACTGAACGAAATCAGCCGGGAATTTCCCAAATTCCCCCTGATCAATTTTCACCTGGGACTGGCATCCGATGAACAGGGCGACTTGATCCATGCGGAAGCCGGCTATCGGAAGGAAATCGAAATTTATCCCCGCTCGGTGCCGGCGCGCTTCAACCTGGGCAAGCTCTGCCTGAAAAACGGAGATTTCAGCGGCTACATGGAGGAGATGAACGAGATCGTAAAGTTGGCGCCCGAAATGGCCGAGGGGCGGCTTTTTTTAGCCCGCGGCCAGTTGCGCGATCCGGCAGCCGACTTGCCCGTCGTGCAGGCCAATGTGGAAATCGGCCTGAAAAACACCCAGGCGCCCGACCTGCTGGCCCTGGGCTGGTTCCTGATGGCCGACATTTTCGACCGCAGGCACCAGCCGGCCATGGTCCAGGAAGCGCTGAACAAGGCCAAACATTATCAAGGATTACAAGGGAAATAATATGAAAAGTTTCGTACAAATAGTCGTGATCTTATTTATCTCGATCCTGGCCGTTTCCTGCGCCTCAATGAGACACGCCCCGCCCAGCGAAGCCGCTCCTCCCGCCGGGATCCAGCCTCCAGCCGGCCTGACGCCGGAACAGGTTCCGCAGTTCATCGTTTTCGGCAGCGACGACAACGGCTTCTCGGGACTGGAAGGTTCGGGTGCTTCCGGCGGCCTGCATTTTTTAACAGAATTGTTCACAGGCCTTCATAATCCGGCCGGCAGCGGCAATCCCCGCACTTTTGACGCCTCCACCCCGCACTATTCTTTTTATGTCAACACCTATTACATTACTCCAGCCTCCGGGGAAAAGTCCGCCTATGATGACACGGAAAGGGAAAATCCTCTTTACGTCAAGCGCGCCTGGAAAGAAGCCGTGGACAAAGGCCATGAGATCGGGGCGCATACCCACTCCCATCCTCACGGCAAGGAATTCAGCCGCCGCCAATGGCGAAAAGAGATTCAAATTTGCATCGACATCCTCGGACGTCCGTATGCCGGGGACGATGTCCGGGAAAAAACCGGCCTGGGTATCGAGCGCGGCCGGCTGCCCGGATTCCGCACACCTTTTCTCGAGTACAGCGACGATACGCTGGCGGCGGTGCAGCAAATGGGATTCCTCTACGACTGCAGCCTCGAGGAAGGGACGCAGCCCGACCAGGATGGCGGCAATTTTCTCTGGCCCTATCGTCTCGACCACGGCAGCCCGGGAAATGTTCCGCTCATCGGCCGCCATCGCGGTCTGTGGGAAATCCCCGTTTATGTCTTCATCGTACCACCCGACGGTGAATGCGAGCGCTATGACCTTGCCCCCGGTCTGCGGGCCGCGCTGCAGCAGCGGCAAGATTATTTCGATCCCGCTACGGGCAAGATCACCGGCATGGACTGGAACCTGTGGTGCGAGTTCGCCATGACCCCGGCCGAGTTCCTGGCCACCTTGAAATACACGCTGGAACTGCGCCTGAACGGCAACCGCTGCCCGCTGACCGTGGGCCTGCACAGCGAACTGTATTCCGACAAGCAGGACACGAAAGGCCTGAACGCCACGGTTGCTGAACGCCGCGCCGCTTTAAGTGAATTTTTCGCCTATATCCTGGAGATGCCCACGCTGCGCGTGGTCAGCCATATCGAATTGTTGAACTGGCTGCAGCACCCCGAGCCTCTTGGCAAGGCAGGAGACAAAATATGAAAAAACAAATTAAAATAATGTTGCCGGGCATGCTGGCCATATTTTTTTGCCTGGTCTGCCTTTCCTTGCATACGACCTCCGCACCTGCCCCAGGAAAGGCCATGCTGATCGGCACTAAAATTTACGAATACAAGGATAATTTGAGCAACTTGTTCGCCGCCTGGCAGCGTCTGGGAATCAACACTGCTTTTGTCAGCGTCGAGCTTGCCGGCACCCGCGCCTTCATGGAAATGGCCCGAAAGCAAAATATTGCTGTTTTCATTATTGTGCCTGTTTTCTACAACCCGGAAGCCCTGGCCAAGGATCCGGGGCTGTTCGCGATCACCGGCCACGGTCAGCCGGCCAAGGAGGACTGGGTCGAGTTCGTTTGCCCGCGGCGGCCGGAATACCGCCGCCAGCGGTTGGAATATATCCGTCGTCTGATCCGCGACTGCCGGCCCGACGGCATCAGCATCGATTTTATCCGCTATTTCGCATTTTGGGAAATGGTTTACCCGGGTACCCGGCTGGATCCACTGCAAAACACCTGCTTTTGCCCTTATTGCCTGAAGGCCTTTCAAAAGGACTACAAGCTGCAAATCCCGGCCCGCCTGGCTGATACCACCGCCAAAGCGGAATGGATAATGAAAAACCATTTGCCGGCATGGGCCAGGTGGAAGCGGCAGGCCATTACCGCCATGGTAGGCGACATCGCCGCCGCTGCCAGGCAGGAAAAGCCCGGCATCAAACTCAGCCTCCATCTTGTGCCCTGGCGAAAAGGTGATTTCAACAGCGCCATGGGCGACGTGGTCAGCCAGGACATCACGGCCATCGCACCCCTGGTCGACTACCTTTCTCCCATGTGCTATGCCCACATGGTCAGACAAACCCCGGACTGGATCCGCTCGGTCGTCCAAGACGTTCAAAGCCAGGCCACCAACCCCTTCCCCCAAGGGGACGGCGGCACTTCAGCCCGCCCGGTCCTTCCCAGCATCCAGGTCAAAGAGGATTATATCAAGGAAGCATTGACCCCGGCCCAATTTTCCGATTACCTGAAAGCGGCCCTTGCACCTCCGTCAGCCGGCGTGGTCTTCTGGTCCTGGGAAACACTCGCGGCCGACAGCGTCAAAAAAGAGATCGCTCGTTCGCTTATCGCCACTCTGGCCGTTCCCGAGCAATAATAAAAATAAATTAAAAAGGAGAAAACCATGAACCGTTTTGCTTGCTTGATTGTTTCAAGTCTGATGTTGTTCAGCGCGGCAAATGCCGCCGGAGCAAAAAAAATAAAGGCTGCTGTCCAGCCCGTGCAAGTTGCCGCCCAGCCGCAGGTGATAGAGCTCGGCAGCGGCTGGCAGGTGCAGGCCGCGGCGTCCGTGAATGAGCCGGGCGAAACCATAGCCAGCCCCGGGTTCGAGACTACTGGCTGGTACCCGGCCGTGGTTCCGGCCACGGTCATGGCCGTGCTCGTGGCCAACGAAGTCTACAAGGATATATTTTTCGGCAAGAACCTGGAGACGATCCCCGAGGAGCAATTCAAGGGGCCTTGGTGGTACCGGCAGGAGTTCGACCTGCCCGCAAAAGACCCTTTTGCCGTCGCCCGGCTGATCTTCGAAGGCATCAACTACCGGGCCAATATTTTCCTGAACGGGGAGAAGATCGCCGCCGCCGATAAAATATTCGGCGCCTTCCGGGTTTTTGACCTTGACATCAGCGACCTGGCCGTGACCGGCAGGAACTACCTGGCCGTGGAAGTCATTCCGCCCCGGCCGGGCGAACCCACCATCGGCTTCGTGGACTGGAACCCGAAACCGCCGGACCGCAACATGGGACTATTCCGCCCGGTCAAAGTGAAGCTGAGCGGACCCGTATCCCTCGACCACCCGTTCGTCGACAGCCGGGTGGACACGCAAACGCTGAAGCAAGCCAGACTGACCGTCACGGCCACTTTGACCAACCACAGCAGCCAGGAAATCAAGGGCACGCTCAATGGCGAGATCGGCAGCATTGCTTTCAGCAAAGCCTACACTCTGAAAGCGGGCGAAAGCGCAGCGGTCACCTTTACGCCTGAGCAATTCGGACAACTGGTCATTCCCGAGCCCAGGCTCTGGTGGCCGTCCGGAATGGGAGATCCGGAACTCTATGACCTGAAGATCTCGGCTCTGGCGGGCGACGCGGCCAGCGACACGCGAACCATACGCTTCGGCATCCGCCAGATCGATGACTATATAAACAGCCAGGGCCATCGCGGCTATACGGTCAACGGCCGCCAGGTGTTGATCCGCGGCGGCGGCTGGGTCGACGACCTGCTGCTGCGCGAGGATGAAAAAAACCTCGAAGCCCAGGTGCGCTACACGAAGCACATGAACCTGAACACCATCCGCCTGGAAGGGATCTGGGGAAGCAGCCACAAGCTTTTCGACCTTTGCGACCGCTTCGGCATCCTGCTCATGGTCGGCTGGAGCTGCCAATGGGAATGGGAGGATTACCTGGGAAAACCCCAGGAAAATGAAATGTACGGCGCTGCCGAGACCCCGGAAGACATGGAGTTGCTGGGCGCCTATTTCCATGACCAGATCCTCTGGCTGCGCCATCATCCCAGCATCTATGTCTGGGTGGTGGGCAGCGACAAACTCCCCTGGCCGGAAATGGAAAAACGCTACCGCCGCGACCTGCCGCTTCTCGATCCCGGCCGTCCCCTGCTGACCTCCTGCAAAACATGGACCAGCGAGATCAGCGGCTCATCGGCCGTGAAGATGAACGGCCCCTACGATTACGTTTCTCCCAACTACTGGTACATCGACACGGAAAATGGCGGCGCCTTCGGTTTCAATACCGAAACCGGACCCGGGCCGCAGCCCCCGCCTTTGGAAAGCTTGCGCAAAATGATTCCCGCCGACCGCCTCTGGCCGATCAACGACGTGTGGGATTTTCATTGCGCGCGCAATGAATTCAATAAAATGGACCGCTATATGCTGGGCTTTAACCAGCGCTACGGCCCGGCCAAGGATGCGGCCGATTTCGCCTTCCGGGCCCAGGCCTGCAACTATGAAGGCATGCGCGCCATGTTCGGGGCCTTTGCCGCCAACCGGCCCCTGACCACGGGCATCATCCAGTGGATGCACAACGCCGCCTGGCCGAAACTTTTCTGGCAATTCTACGATTATTTCCTTATGCCTACCGGCGCGTTTTACGGTGCCCGCCAGGCCTGCCGGCCCCAGACCCTGATCTACCACTACGGCGACAACAGCGTCTACCTTGTCAACCAGTCCCTTATCGACAAACCGGGATTGAAGGCTGTCATTGCCGCCTACAATATCCGTTCCAAGCTTTTATTCCGTAAAATCATTCTCCTGGATGGCGCGGCCAACACCTCGCGCCAGATATTCGCTTTGCCGAAAATAAAGAAACTGACGCGGACCTGGTTCCTGGACCTGCGCCTGCAGGAATCCGATGGGACTGTGCTGAGCGATAATTTTTACTGGCTCTCGACCAAGCCCGACGTGCTCGATTACAGCAAATCCGAATGGTTCTACACGCCCTGCAAGGAATGGGCCGACATGACCGCACTGAACGGGCTGCCACCGGCAGCAGTCCAATGCGAACACAATTTCGCAGACCGCGGCCGGGAGCAGGAGCTCACGGTCACCCTGCGCAACCCGGGCAAGAATATCGCTTTCTTCATTGAATTGGGCGTGCATGGCGAAGTATCAGGCCGGACCGTCGTCCCGGTCTTCTGGGAAGACAATTATGTCTCGCTGCTGCCGGGTGAGAGCCGGACCATCCATGCCACGTTCGCTGTTGACGATTTGGGTGGAGAAAAACCGGTTTTCCGCTTCCAAGGTTGGAACGTCAAAGGAGAGTAAAATGGGCAACAGTTCAAAACGCAATTTCCTTATCGTCGGCCTGGTCTTCCTGATCTTTTTCGTTATATCCCTGATCACCAACATCCTCGGTCCGCTGGTTCCGGACATCATCGACAGCTTCAAGCTCAGCCTGGCCCTGGCCGGCTTCCTGCCCACTTCGTTCTTCATCGCCTACGGCGTCATGTCCATCCCGGCCGGCATGCTGATCGAGCGTTTCAACGAAAAGCCGGTACTGGTGGCCTCTTTCGTTCTGGCTTTTCTCGGCTCGGCCCTGTTCGCCAGCAAGCCCGTCTATGCCATCGCCCTTTTTTCCCTTTTCACCATCGGCGTCGGCGTCGCCATGCTGCAGGTGGCCATCAACCCGCTGCTGCGCGTAGCCGGCGGTGAGGAAAACTTCGCATTTTACGGAGTTATGGCCCAGCTCATTTTCGGCCTGGCCTCATTCATCAGTCCCAAGATCTATTCCTACCTGGTGCTGCACCTGAAAGCCGGCGACCAGCCGAATGCCGTGGTTTCAACCATCGCCAAGCTGGTACCGGCATCCATGCCATGGGTTTCGCTTTACTGGGTGTTCACAGCGGTCACCCTGGTCATGGTGGCCGTCCTGCTGCTGGTGAAACTGCCGAAAGTGGAGCTCAAGGAGGATGAGAAAGTCGGCACGTTGGCGACGCATAAAAGTTTGCTGAAGAACAAGTTCGTCTTCCTCTTTTTCATCGGCATATTCTGTTATGTCGGCACCGAACAGGGAGTGGCCAACTGGATCTCGCAATTCCTGAAAACATACCATGGGCTTGATCCGCTGACCGCCGGTGCCAGCGCCGTCGGCGGATTCTGGGGTTGGATGACCGTGGGTTGCGCCGTGGGCCTGGTCTTTTTGAAATTGTTCGACAGCCGTAAGGTCCTGATCGGTTTTGTGATTGCGGCGCTCGTTACTCTTACCGTGGCCCTGTTCGGACCGGCCAAGCTGGCGACCTTCCCGATGTGGCTGCCGCTGTTCGGAAAATTCCAGGTGGTTCTGTACACCTTTTCCCTGATGGGTTTCTTCGCCTCGGTGATGTGGCCCATCGTCTTCTCCCTGGCCCTGAACTCGGTGGACCGCCACCACGGCTCCTTCTCGGGGATCCTCGTCACCGGCATCATCGGAGGGGCCGTGCTGCCGCCGGTGATCGGCAAGTTGGGAGATCTGTTCGGATTAAAAGTGGGGTTGCTGGTCATATATCTGACTTTGGGCTACCTGCTCAGCATTGGTTTCTGGGCCCGGCCGTTGATCAACAACGCCACCATCGGTTCCAGGAAAAAGAAAGAGGCGGCGCAATGAGCGAGCCGGCGGTCATCGGCGTTGACCTGGGCGGCACCAACGTCAGGGCCGGAAAAGTCGTCGGACAGCAAATCACCGACCATCACGCCCGGGCCATCACCGCCCACGGCAGCGAAGAAACGGTACTTCAAGAGATCCGCGAAACCATCGCCGCCGTTTTCGACAAGAGAGTCGCCGGCATCGGCATCGGCGTGCCCAGCCTGGTCGATGTGGACAAGGGCATTGTCTACACGGTGGAGAACATCCCCTCCTGGAAGGAAGTGCCCCTAAAGGATATTTTGGAACGGTCTTTTCACGTGCCGATTCATGTCAACAACGACGCCAACTGCTTTGCCTTGGGCGAACTTTATTTCGGCGCCGGCAGGGGCTACCGGGACCTGGTGGGCCTGGTGCTGGGCACCGGCCTGGGCGCCGGCATCATCATCAACGGCAAGCTGTATTGCGGCCGCAACTGCGGCGCAGGCGAGATCGGCACCATCCCCTTCCGGGAGCATACGGTCGAGTACTACTGCTCCGGACAGTTCTTCCAGAATCAATATGGCATCGACGGCGGCACGCTGTTCGAACAGGCAAAACAGGGCGATGCGCAGGCTTTGGAAAAGTTCACCGTTTTCGGGGACAACCTCGGACAAGCGGTGATGATCGCCCTTTATGCCTACGATCCCGAAATCGTTGTCCTGGGAAGCTCCGCCAGCAAGGCTTGGCCTTTCTTTGAGGCAGCTTTGCGGCAACGTTTGAAGGATTTCGCCTGGCAGCACGCCTTGGCCCGCCTGGTGATCCAGCCGTCGCGGACAACCGAGATCGCCATCCTGGGCGCCGCCGCCCTTTGTTATGACGCAAAAAAATAAGGAGTAAGACGATGAAAACAATATTGCGCCCCCGAGCGGTGTTGCTGCTGGCCGGTTTCCTGGCCATCTGTTTCAGTGCCTGCGCCGTCAAAACAACCCCTGTGCCCAAGCCCCCGACCGGCCTGCGCGCCGGATTGCGATCCTCACCATATGGACCGAAAAACGGCTTCCCCAATCCCGCCTATTGGCAAAGTTCCGCCCGCTCCATGGCTTCCCGTTTTACCGGGGCCATCCCCGCTTTGGTTTGGATCGTAGGCACCATGGAATCAGACGAGGCCATTGAGCCCGAGGATCGTTTCACCGGCCGCTGCAAGTTGAGTTTCCCTTCA
Source organism: Patescibacteria group bacterium (assembly GCA_035528155.1). Lineage (GTDB taxonomy): Bacteria > Acidobacteriota > Aminicenantia > UBA2199 > UBA2199 > UBA2199. The sequence goes on from DATKZA010000156.1 coordinate 22,609, forward strand.
CCCGGCGGCGAATTCCCCGACATCGTGTTCTCCGACGCAGACGCCAACGAAGCCTATTTGGAGCAATTCGACCGCAACGGTTACCAGGTCTGGCTGCAGGTCGAACCGGCTAATGCCGATGTCGAGACCCTGATCAAACTGGTCCTGGACCGCTACGGCAAGCACTCCTGCGTCATCGGTTTCGGCATCGATGTCGAATGGCACCGCTGGAGCCGGCAAAACAACGAGGGCACCGAGGTCAGCGACATTCAGGCCCGGGCCTGGAGCGAACGCGTCCGCAAGTACGATCCCGGCTACAGGTTGTTTTTGAAGCACTGGCTGGACTCCAAAATGCCCGCCAGCTACCGCCAGGGGCTGGCCTTCATCAGCGACAGCCAGGAATTCACTTCGCTCGAACAGATGCTCGCCGATTTCGAAGCCTGGGGCAAAGCCTTCGCCCCGGTCCCGGTCGGTTTCCAGTTCGGCTATCCGTTCGACGGCGCCTGGTGGAGGCAGCTGGCCGATCCGCCCGCCGCCATCGGCCGGGCCATCCTGGCTCGCATCCCCAACACCTCCGAACTGTACTGGGTCGACTTCACCATGCAGGAAATTTGGCCCGAAGCGGCCGCCGCCCCGGAAAAGAACTGACACCCCGCCGCAACGGTGTTTGCGGTTTGCATCGATCGGCCCGTTTGCGCTATAGTGGAAACATGAAAAAGATCACCGCCTTGCTTCTGTGCTTTTTATTCTGTTTTACCATGCACGGTCAGGACAGGAAAAAGAACGACCGGACATACGGCTTCCAGTTCAAAGACAATTACAAGCGGTTGGCAAGCCATTACCAGGAATGGCTGAACATGGTGGATGCCATTGCCGGCAACGAAGAGATCGATATCTTTCTCGAACTGCCGACCGTTCGTGATCGCGATCTGTTCATCCGCCTGTTCTGGCAGCAGCGCGATCCCACTCCGGGCACCGAGGCCAACGAGTACCGCAATGAGATCGAAAAGCGCTTCCGCCATGTCGAGCAGTTTTTCGGGCGCGGCACGCCGCGACCGGGATGGATGACCGACCAGGGACGGATTTACATGATCCTTGGCGAACCCAACAGCACGGAATCCTTTGACAACGTCTCCGAAATCTACCCCGCTCAGGTGTGGTATTATTACGGAGACCAGAAACTCGGTTTGCCGGTTTACTTCAACATCACCTTTTACAAGCCCTACGGAACCGGCGAATGGGTGATCCTGGATCCGGGCGCCGACGGCCCAGCGGCATTGCTGGTCAATAGCGAGCGCTACACCTCGTCTGACTTCAGCCAGATATACCAGCTTTTGCAAAAAAAAGCTCCAACCCTGGCCGGCCCGGCCTTTTCCATGATCCCCGGTCAATCGTTCGACGGCTACGCCCCCTCCCTGCGCAACTCACAGATCATGGCCAACATCTATCGCTCTCCGGTTCGCTCCGTCAATTCCGCCTACGCCGCCAATTTTCGCAAGTACAAGGCCTACGTCAACGTAGATTCATCAACCCGCTACATTGAGAACGCCCATGCCCTGGCAGTTATGAAGGATGACCTGTGGGGCTACAATATCATCTCCTTTTCGGTCAAACCAAAAAAACTTTCATTTGACTTCATTGCCCAGGACAACCGCTATACTCTTGCTATCGACTTGATCATCACTTTGAAGCAAGGCGAAAAGGAAATTTTTTCCCAGCGTCGCCACTACGAACTCGCCTTGGAATCCTCGCAAATGGATATCATCCGTTCCGGCGGCGTGGTCATCCACGACAGTTTCCCGGCCGTGCCCGGGGACTACCGCCTGACCGTGTTCATGCAAAATCCACTCAGTAAGGAGTTCAGTTTTTTTGAAAGCGCGGTCAGCATTCCGACCGAAGCCAAACCACGACTGGCCTTGCCCCTGACCGGTTTCAAGGCGGAAGACCTGGCCAGCAATTTCTACTGCGTATACAAGGCCGGCAGCCGGCGCTTGGCGGTCGACCCCGATATGGTTTTCGCTGCCACCCAAGTGCCGCTGTTCTGGTTGGGCGCCTACAACCTGGATCGTTCCGTGTGGGAGAAAGGCCGCTTTGAGTGGGAGATCCGGGGATTGAATGAAAATCGGCCGTTCCGGCAGGCAAACGTGAGCCCCTTGGCCGCTTTTCCCTACCGGCGCAACATCAACGCCATCGAAAAGATAAGCGCCGCACCATTGCCGTCCGATTTCTACAGCTTAACCTTGAAGCTGGTCGGCGCCGACGGCAGCATTCTTGACAGCCGGGACGCGAATTTCCAGGTCTCACCGCTGGCTGCCCTGGCCAGGCCAAGCGAAATGTACAACCAGATCCCGGTCGACAGCCCCTACTATTTTGATTATGTTCTCGCTCAGCAATTCCGGAGTCTCGGCGACCTCGATAAGGCCGTGTACGGTTTTGAAAAATCACTGCAAGCCCGGCCCGATTTTTCTGAAGCCCGCCAGGGGCTTCTGGAGATTCTGCTGTCTCAGGGCCAATTCGAACGCGTGCTCCGGGAAGCGGAACTGCTTCCCCGCGAGGGCCAGTCGGCCTTTGCCGGCCGTTATCTCAAGGGCCAGGCCCTGTTCGGGATGGGTGATTTTTCGGCCGCCCTGGGAGAACTGCTCGAAGCCAACAAGATGATCAACACCGACGTGAACCTGGTCAACCTCATCGGCCGGGCCTTCCTTAAAATCGGTGACCGCAAGCAAGCGGCCCAGGCCTTCACCGCTTCGCTGGCACTGAAAAAGAACCAGCCAGAGATCGAGAAGCTGCTCGCCGAGGCCGCCTCCCCTCCCGTCGACAAAAAGAAATAAGCCGGCGCAGAGTTCATGCCTCGCTTGGAGGCTTCAGGGCAAAAAGCGCTTGAAGGCCTCGATGGCCTCGTATTCGGCCATGCCCAGCGTATCGTACAGGCGGGCCGTGCCACGGTTGCGCTCCTCGGCCCGCTCCCACACTTCGCGAATGTCCCCGCCCAGGAGCATGGTGCCGTCTTTTTGGGTCTGGTGCTTGAAGATGGCGCTGCGCTTGCGCTCCAGTTCCTCGGGGCTGATGGGCACAGCCATGTCGATCTGCTCGATCTCCCACTCCTCCCAGGCACCGCGGTAGAACCAAATGTAGCAGTCTCTGAACCACGGCTCTTTCCCCACCTGCTGCAGGGCGGCCTTGATGGCATCGAGGCACAGGCGGTGGGTGTCATGCGGATCGGACAGGTCGCCGGCAGCAAAAATCTGGTGGGGCTTCACCCGCCGCAGCAGGTCGACGACCAATTTCACGTCTTGTTCCGAAAGCGGCAGCTTGCTGCGCGTTCCGGTTTCGTAGAACGGCATGTTCATGAAATGGACGTTTTCGGGGCGGATGCCGGCATAGCGGCAGGCGGCGCGGGCTTCGCCCTGGCGGATCAGGGTCTTGAGCTCCCGAACCGCGGGCGGATCGACCTGGCCGGGATTTTTTTCCAGCAGGAAAGTTTTAATCTTCCGGAAATGCCGCCGCTCGGTCATGGCGGCCGGGACCATTGTCGCATTGAAACTTTCGGCGAAATCGATGAAGCGCAGGGCATCCTCGTCGGCCACGGTCAGGTTGCCCGAGGTCTGGTAGGCGGTGTTCACATCATGACCGTGTTCCACCAGGCGCAGCAGCGTTCCACCCATGGCCACCATGTCATCCTCGGGGTGGGGGCTGAAGATCAAAACCCGTTTGCGCGCCGGAACGGCACGCTCGGGACGGAAGATATCGTCGGCGTTGGGTTTGCCGCCAGGCCAACCGGTTATGGTATGCTGCAGATCATTGAAGACCTTGATATTGATCTGGTAAGCAGTGCCTTTTTCGGCCAGCAGGCCGCTCATGCCGTTGTCGTTGTAATCGCGGTTGGTCAGCTTGAGGATCGGCTTGTTCAGTTTCTGGCACAGCCAGACCACCGCTTTGCGGACCAGGCGGTCGCTCCACTCGCAGGCATCGAGCAGCCACGGTGTTTTGACCCGTGTCAGTTCGGCCGCCGCCGCTTCGTCCAGGACGATCATGATGTTCTTGTGGGTCTGCAGGAAGGAGGCCGGGCATTGGGCCGAGATATCGCCTTCGACAGCCTGGCGGATCACCGCCGCCTTGCCTTCGCCCCAGGCCATGAGCAGGATGCGCCGGGCGCTAAGCACACTGCCGATGCCCATGGTGATGGCGCGCCGCGGTACGTTCTCCAGGCCGAAAAAATCGGAGGCGGCGTCCTTGCGGGTCAGGGAGTCGAGGGTGATGATGCGCGTAACCGAGTTGACCTGCGATCCCGGCTCGTTGAAGGCGATATGGCCGGTACGGCCGATGCCCAGGACTTGCAGGTCGATGCCGCCGGCGGCGCGGATCGTTTCTTCGTAACTCCGGCAATGGTCCACCATGCGCTCGACCGGCAGGCTGCCGTCCGGGATATGAATGTTTTCGGGGCGAATGTCGACCTGGTCGAAAAGCTGCCGGCACATGAAATGGACATAGGAATGGAGCGAATCAGGCTGCATCGGAAAATACTCGTCGAGATTGAAGCTGATGACATTGGCGAAACTCAGTCCTTCCTGCCGGTGCAGTCGCGCCAACTCGCTGTAGACGCGCGTCGGCGTCGAGCCGGTGGCAAAGCCCAGTATGCACATTTTACCCTGCTTTTTTTTGCGGCGGATCAACTCGGCGATCTCCAGAGCCACCGCCTTCGAAGCTTCCCGGGTATCAGCATAAATGATGGTCGGCATGCGCTCGAATTTGGTCAATATACTGTATTGGTAACTGTCGGTCTGAGTCTGCAGAGAATTTCCTCCAGGCGCGGCTTTCTCCCTGGGATCCGCTGATTTCATTTTTTTTGCCTTCATGCTTTTTCCTCACCGCCCTCGGCTTGCGTACTTTTTTTTACCATAACATTTAACGAATTCAATGTCAACCGTTTTTCCCGTTGAAAGCGTTTGCCTGCGGGCGTAAAGCCCCTTCCAGTACCTGCTTGATTTCCGGGGTCCGCAACCAACGCGGGATCGAGCGTTGGCATATTTGTAAGTATTCTGTTTAGTTTTTATAATATGCACATGGGAAACTTTAAAATGAAACGCATCGTAGGCTGGGCGGGATTGTCAGTTTTTCTGATTGCCGGTATCTTTGCCGCGCCCCGGCAGGGTCATGAAGCGACCCCGCCTGGTTGGGTGCTCACCGAGCAGGAATATTTTGCGCGGCCCGGGGTGGAGGTCCTGGTCTTCCACGACATCTACCCGGAGGGCAAGCAGGGGGGGATCGAACTGATCCAACACGGCGAACGGATCGCTGCCGTGGGTGATGTGCGCCTGGCGGTTACGCCCGGCCAGTGGGGCTTGCTGCCCAAGATGATCCGGCGTTCGGTGGAACGCAGCATCCCCAGAGCCACGGTGACCTTGCTTTTTGAAAAAGAACAGTTGGCCTACCAGGTTCGGGTCGAGCCCTGCGGGGAAGCCATCTGTGTCGCCGTCGACCTGGAAAAACCGCTGCCGGCCGACTTGGCCGGCCGCGCCAGCTTTAACCTGGAGCTTTTCCCTCCTGCTTTTTTCGGCAAGAGTTATCATCTCGGCGACAGTGCCGGTGTCTTCCCGCTGCAGGGGAACGGACCGCTGGCAGGCGACGCTGCCGCTCTGCACCCCCTGCCCCTGGCCCAAGGGAAGACACTGCATGCCGCCAGCGAAGACCCGCTGCGCCGCCTGACCATTGAAGCGCTCGGCGGTGATCTGCGGCTTTTTGACGGCCGCGACAACGAAACCAACGGCTGGTTCGTGGTGACCTCCCC
>DATKZA010000157.1:0-3539 GCA_035528155.1 Patescibacteria group bacterium
TCATCATCTCTGTTTTTCCTTCTGCATTTTTTTTATTATAGCACATTCAGGGATTTTTGAAAAATGACTTTTATCAGACGCCGCGGCTGAGAACCGTCCTGTTTTTTATATGACGCCGTGTTTGCGGCCCACCTTGGTGAATACGTTGTTGTACTCAATCGAACCGCGGCCGGTTTTTTGGCAAAAACCGGTGGCGTGGGAGTCGTCTACCATGACCAAAGCGTCATAGGTGCCGGCCAGTTCGACGATGCTTCTTATGTTGGCGATGTCACCGTCCATGGAGAACACGCCATCGGTGGCGCTCAGGATATTGCGGGATAGGCCAGGGCAGCACATTTACCGTTGAATTGCCTAAAGTGGAATGATCCGCCCCTAGCGGCTGGATGCTTGAATCTAAAGACACATAAACTGCCTGGTCCGATCCGCTCATGCGCACTCAGGGCGCGCTGGTCTTTTTAAGTTTAAGGACGCGCCGGCAGGCCTCTTCGATGCGGGCTGCACTGACGTGCCCGGCCGCAACCAGGCCGAGGATGATGTCCCGTGTCCGGGTGGCTAGGCTTTCATCGTAGGACAGGTTGTTGGCGATGAGGATGATGTCGTTGCCGGCGTCCAGGGCCATCTCTAAAGCTGTTTCCCGGCTGTATTCAGCGCTGATGGCCTTCATGTCCATGTCGTCGGAAATGACCAGCCCCGCGAAGCCCAGTTCCTGCCGCAGCAGGCCGGCGATTGTTTTCCGGGAAAGAGTGGCCGGGAATTCGGGATCCAGGCGGCGGTTGAAGATATGGGCGGTCATAACGGCCTCGGCCCGGCCGCGGCTGATGAGCTCGCGATAGGGCTCAAGTTCCAGCGCTTCCCAGGTGGCGCTGACATCGGTGAAGCCGAGATGGGAATCCTGGCGCGAGCTGCCGTGGCCCGGAAAATGCTTCAGGCAACTGGTAACTCCGTATTGGCTCTGGGCTTCGATCACCGCCAGGGCGTGGCGGGTGACCGTGTAGGGATCAGCGGAAAAACTGCGCTGGTATCTACCGATGATCGGGTTGCCTGGATTGACATTCAGGTCGACCAGCGGAGCGAAATTGAGATTGATGCCGGCCTTGGCCAGAACCGCGGCGATTGATTCGGCTTGGCGACGGGTCTCTTCCGGCTCGTCCAGGTCGCCCAAACTCTGCGCTGTGACCGTGGCCGGAAAACCGTGTTTTTCTTTCAGCCGCGCTACCTGTCCGCCTTCCTGGTCCACTGCCACCAGCAGGGGGATGGCGGCGGCGGCTTGCAGAGAACGGATCAGTTTTTTCAGTTGCCGGGGCGAGCGGATGTTGCGTTGGTCGCTCTGCAAGGCCAGGTCGCGGTCGAAAAGAATCACGCCGCCGACGCGGCCGGCGCGGATATCCCGAACGATGGGGGAATAATCATCGGCTTCCAAACCACGAAAGCCGATCATCAGCAACTGGCCGATTTTTTCGCTTAGGGTCATGGGCCGGTCCCGACCGGGATCATAGGCCGTATTGGTCGATGATCTCCTGCTTGGTCTTGTGCAGAATGCCGAACTTGGCGCCGACCTTGGTAAAGGCGGCCAGGGCTTTGTCCAGGTGGTGCGGGTCATGGGCGGCCGATAGCTGGGTGCGGATGCGCGCCTGGCCCTTGGCTACCACCGGGAAGAAAAAGCCCACGGCGTAGATTCCTTCACCGTAGAGTTCGTTTGCGAAATCCTGCGATAGCTTGGCGTTGAACAGCATTACCGGCACGATCGGTGTTTCCCCTTCCTTGATGATCAACCCGGCCTCGGTCAGCCCCTTTCTCCAGAAGACGGTGTTCTTTTCCAGCTTGTCGCGGCGCTCAGTGGTTTTGGAGATGATGTCGAGTACGGTGATGGCCCCGGAAACCACCACCGGCGGGATGGTGTTGGAGAACAGGTAGGGCCTGGCCTTCTGGCGGCACATTTCCACCAGTTCGCGCCGGCCGGAGACGCAGCCGCCGGAAGCGCCGCCCAGGGCCTTGCCCAGGGTGGTGGTGATGATGTCGATCTTGCCGAGCACGCCGCAGTGTTCGTGGGTGCCGCGTCCGGTCTTGCCGATGAAGCCGCTGGCGTGCGAGTCGTCGACGAACACCAGGGCGTTGTATTTTTCGGCCAGGGCCACGATCTGGTCCAGCTTGGCCAGGTCGCCGTCCATGGAAAAGGCGCCGTCGGTGATGATCAGCTTGACGCGGGCGTCGGCGTGCAGCTGCAGCTTCTCCTCGAGATGCCCCATGTCGGAATGCTTGAAAGTATCGGTCTTGGCTTTGCACAGGCGCATGCCGTCGACGATCGAGGCATGCACCAGGCGGTCGGAGATCATCACGTCCTGCTCGTTCAAAACGGCTTCGAAGACGCCGGCGTTGGCGTCCAGGCAGGAGGGAAAGAGGATGGTGTCTTCCGTGCCCAGGAATTGGCTGAGCTTGGACTCCAGTTCCTTGTGGATGTCCTGGGTGCCGCAGATGAAGCGTACCGAGGACATGCCGTAGCCGCGGTGGTCCAACCCCTGGCGCGCCGCCTTGACCACGTCGGGGTGCGAGGAGAGGCCCAGGTAGTTGTTGGCGCACATGTTGATCACATGCTGGCGGCTGGCGCCGGCCGGGAATTCCACCTCGATCTCGGAATCCTGCGGCGAGCAGATGATGCGCTCTTCCTTGAAGATGCCGGCGGCGCGGATGTCGGCCAGTTCCTTTTGATAAACGGTGCGGATATCGTTGTTGAATGCCATGGTGCGCCTAGCGGATGTTGAATTCTTCGAGCAGGCGGATAATGTTGTCCACCGAGTCGAACGCTTCCGGGCTGGCCTTGGCGTCGGGGATTTGGATGGCGAACTTGGTTTCCAAAAATCTCTTCAGCGAAACCATGGAAAACGAGTCGACGATGCCGCCCGAGATCAGCGGCGTGTCAAAGTTGACTTCGCGGTCGTCATCTTCCTCTAAATACTCCTTTTTCACGTAATCAAGAATGGTGTTTTTCAGTTCGGACATATTTTTCTCCTTTTCAGTTGATTGCCAATGTTTTTATTACACAGAAAAGCGAAAATTGTCAATAGGCGAGCGGCAGCTACAATTGATCATTTAGCGGGCAGATTTTTTAAATTGATTGAAATCCCATCAAGATATTGACGGAATATCGAACTAATGTTATTATAATATTGTGAGGAAAGCATGAATAAAATGAATGTCGATTTGGGTAAACGCATAAAACAACTCCGAGAGAATGAGGGGATTAGCCAGGAGAAACTGTCTTCTATTATCGGGATTTCGCGATCGGCGATTTCCCAGATCGAAGGAGGGGAGAGAAAGATTACTGCCGAAGAATTGGTGCTTCTGGCAAAAAAATTCAATATTACATTGGAAAATCTGATTGACCCGGAAATAACGCCCCGAATTAGTCTTCCTGAAAAAGAGAGTTCTCCCGTGGTAGTCGAAGAGAAAATAAGAATTTCTGTTCCACAAAAAAACTTGGAAAAGTTCAAGGAAGTATTGTTATATATTTTGGGCAGGGTAGGTTCGTTGCCCAATGTTGG
>DATKZA010000158.1:0-9405 GCA_035528155.1 Patescibacteria group bacterium
TTTACTCTTATGAAAAAATCGAAAGCAAAACTAAGCCTAAATAGCGAAATGATCTGCAAATCTGATAAAAAGAATGAGTAAAACCTTTTTTATGCAAAAAAATCCAGATGATTTTGGGACAGCCTCAATTTGCGTTCCCTACAAAAAAAAATCTGTAATTGCTTTATTTTTGGACATTGGAATTTGGAACTTGGGATTTGAATTCTTACCATCGACCGTACACCGTCTACCGATTCCCTTGATCCCTTTTCAGGCCAGGCGGGGAATGACCCGCTGCAACAGGCGGATAAAATCGTTTTTCACCCGCTCGGCCGTCTCGGTCACTTCCTGGTGGCTGAGCGGTTGCGAGGAGATGCCGGCCGCCAGGTTGGTGACGCAGGAGATGCCGGCCACGCGCACACCCATGTGCCGGGCGCAGATGGCTTCGGGCACGGTGGACATGCCCACGGCGTCGGCGCCCAGCGCCGCCAGCATGCGGATTTCGGCCGGGGTCTCGTAGCAGGGCCCGCTCAGCGCCAGGTACACGCCCTTTTTGGCAGCCAGGCCGATCTCTTCTTCAGCGCTGGCAATGATATCCTGGAATTCCGGGTCATAGACGGCGCTCATATCGGGAAAACGCGGTCCCAGGCGTTCGTCGTTGGCGCCGCGCAAAGGGTTGACGCCCAGCAGGTTGATGTGGTCGCGGATGACCATCAGGTCCCCGGACCGCAGCTCCCTGCCGATGCCGCCGGCGGCGTTGGTCAGCAGCAGGCTCTTGATTCCCAGTTTTGCCAATACCCGCACCGGGAAAACCACGTCAGCGATGTCGTATCCCTCGTAATAATGGTAGCGCCCCTGCAGCACGGCGACGGGCATGGAGCCGACCTTGCCCAATACCAGGCGGCCGACGTGGCCGGCCACGCTCACTTTCTTGAAATGGGGGATGTCGGCGTATTCGCTGACCGTTTTTTCTTCAACCTGGGCGGCAAATTCCCCGAGCCCCGAGCCCAAGACCACTCCCACCCGTGGGACAAGCGGCGAGTTCTCCCTAATGAAATCCACGGCTTCCATGATCCTTTGCCATTGATCCATGATCCCCTCCTCAGGTCCCGGCGGAAAAAATTTCAGCCATGAAACTTTTCCCGGGAAATTCATGTTCGAGTCCGAATAGTTCCAGAATGGAAACGCCGACGTCGGCGAAAGTGCGGCGCACACCCAGCGCCCTGGCCGGCAACCCGGCGCCGTAAACCAGGAGCGGCACGTATTCCCGGGTATGGTCGGTGCCGGGATAGGCGGGATCGCAGCCGTGGTCGGCGCTGATGACCAGCAGGTCGGCCGGGCCGAGCCCGGGCAGGAAGCGGCCCAGCTCGCGGTCGAAAAGCTCCAGGGCCGCCCCGTAGCCGGCGGCATCGTTGCGGTGGCCGTAGAGCATGTCGAAGTCGACCAGGTTGGCAAAAACCAAGCCGCGGCGCGTTGCCGCCAGTTCCTCTTCCAGCAGGCCCATGCCCTCGGAATTCGAGTGGCTGGGCCGCGAGCGGCCGATGCCCCGGCCGGCGAAGATGTTTTCGATCTTGCCGATGGCGGTCACTTCCAACCCGCTTTGGCGCAGGACATCCAGAACCGTTTCTTGGGGCGGCAGCATGGGGAAATCGCGGCGGTTGGCCGTGCGGCTGAAATGGCCGGGACTGCCGACAAAAGGCCGGGCAATGACCCGGCCGATGCGCCACTCATCACAGAGCTTGCGGGCCCGCAGGCAAATTTCATACAGTTGCGGCAGCGGCATGATCTCTTCATGGGCCGCGATCTGCAGCACACTGTCTGCCGAAGTATAGACAATGGGAAAACCGCTATCCAAATGCCCGGCACCGAGTTCGGCGATGATCTCCGTGCCCGATGCGGCCTTGTTTCCCAGGATAGCGCCAACCCCGGTTTGCTGCTTGAAATCGTCGACCAATTTGGGAGGAAATCCCTGCGGAAAAAGCGCGAACGCCTTATCCAGGATGATGCCCATCAATTCCCAGTGGCCGGCGATGGTGTCCTTGCCCCGCGATTGCTCCGCCATGCGCCCCCATGAGGCGAGCGGATCAGGCACGGCGGCCACCCCCCGGATGGGGAGGATGTTCCCCAACCCGAGTTTTTTCAAGTGGGGCAAATTCAGGCCGCCGCAGCGCTCGGCGACGTGGCCCAGGGTATTGGCCCCTTCGTCGCCGTAGGCGCCGGCGTCGGGCAGGCTGCCCGCCCCCACAGAGTCCAGGACGATGAGGAAAACACGATTGATTTTGTTTGCGACCATCGTTTTAAATAATTATCACACGGTTGGTGGATTGTCAAAAGCTCAGTGACAAGTAACCAGTGACAAGTGACATGGAAGACTAAAATCCCAAATCAATAGCAACAAACACCAAATAAGAGCCAAGCTCCAATGACCAAATGAACTAAACGAGGAGGGCTGGCGATTGCCTAAACGATCAACTCATCCCCCAACCCCTTCTCTTCCCAAAGAGAAGGGGAGTTGAGCTTTACCCCCTCTCTTCGCAAGAGAGGGGGCAGGGGGTGAGTTGAAGGATACAGGCGTTTAAAAGAGCTTTTGTTTGGTCATTGGAATTTTGAATTTGAATTTATTTGGAATTTGGTGCTTGTAATTTATTTCTCTTACTATTGCCTTGGGCACGGCACGCCGTGCCCCTACCCTGGTCACGTGTTACGCATCATAGTTATTTCGGCTGGTTCTTTATTTGAATAATCTCCGCAGCAATACTGATAGCGATCTCCTCAGGAGTATGGCTGTGGATGGGCAGGCCGATCGGGGCATGGACCTTTTTCAGGCTGGCGGCCCCAACTCCTTTCTTTTTCAGGTGGGCGAATATCTGGGCGATCTTGGCCGGGCTGCCCATCAGCCCGAGATAGCGCAGTTTTTTTTGAGCCAACTGCCCCAGTACCCGCTCGTCGGCCAGGTGGCCGAAGGTCATGATCACCACATAGCTTTGGCTGCCTTCGCTTACATGCTTGCCGATACTTTTGTAACTGGCCACCTGTTTTTCCTGGGCATAGGTGTTGGCGGCCATGGTCGCCAGTTCGCTGCGGTCATCCAGGACCACGATATGGAAATCCAGGTCGGCCATGACCCGCGACAGGGCCAGGCCGACATGGCCGCCGCCGATGATGGTCAGGGTCGGACGCTGGCCTGCTTCTTCCTGGTACAGCCACTCCTCTGCGGATTTGAACGTGAAGGCAACGGCGGCAGAAGGATTTTTCCGCGGCTGGAACTCCATCCCCTGCCGGGTAAATTTCAAGCAACCGGGGCGATTCCGCTTCAGGGCGAAAAGCAGGGAATCGACGGCGTCGCTGTCGGTGCCGGCCAGGGGCAGCAGGGCCAACCGCTGCCAGCCCGAGCAGATCATGCCCGAGCGCTTGCCGGCCCCGCCTTCATGGTGCAGGAGTTTCAGCAGTTGCGGATGCCCCGTGCCGCGGCCAAGAAGTTTTCCGGCCTTGTCGACCAATTCCTTTTCCATGATGCCGCCGCCGATGGTACCGTGGCTGCGGCCATCCATGGTTACCGCCATTTTGAACCCCGGCCTGCCGGGGGACGATCCGCCGCTTTCCACCACCAGCAGCAGCATGACCGGTTCCTTATCCTGCAAGCATTCGTGCACAAATTCCCAGAATTGAATTTTATTCATTTTTCCCCCTGGCACGCAGCAAGGCGTCCATTTTTTTCAAACCGGCCTGATCATCCAGGTCGGCAAGGATCCCCGGGTCGTCGACGTCGATGGTCTCCGCAGTTCGGAGGGCGATGAACCGCCCCAGGCTTGAAACGGCCGGTTCGGCCAGAATCTCCGGTATCAGTCGGCTCGAAATCAGCACCGGGTGACCGCGACGGCCCCGGTGCACCGGCACGGCTATTTCAGCGCCGCAGGCCAGCAATTGCCGATAGACCTCGGTCTTGACCATGGGCATGTCGCCGGGCAGGAGAAAGAAACGGGGGGCGCGCACCAGACGGATGCCGGTTTGGATCGATGACAGCATGCCCAGGGCGTAATGCTCGTTGACGGCCACCTCGACCCCGGGCCGGCCGGCGGCAAGACGGCGCACTTTCTCGGCCGCGAAGCCGGCGACCACGATGATCCGTTCGCAAACCGCGGCCAAAGTTTCCAAACTCCATTCCAGCAACGGTTTGCCGGCGAGCAGCGCTTCCATCTTGAAAGTCCCGGCCCGGCTGGAGCGGCCGGCGGCCAGCAAGACCCCGTCAACCGCGGTGTCCATCGTTGTCCCGGCCCCAATCCCTGGCCAGGTAGTTGCCCCGGCCCGCTTCGGCCTGGATCGTTTCATTTTCAAAAACCGGCGCACCACGGCTGAAAACCAGGTGCGGGCTGCCGACAAGCTGAAGCCCCTCATAGACAGTGTGGTCGCCAGACTGCCATTGCCGGGCTGCCGAGATCACCTTTTTGTTTTGCGGATCCCAGATCACCAGGTCGGCGTCGCTGCCGGTGCGGATGGTGCCTTTGCGCGGATACAGGCCGAATATTTTTGCCGGCCGGGTGGAGACCAAGTCGACGAATTTGGCCAGGGAAATTTTGCCGCTCTTGACCCCGAAACTGTAGAGCAGGGACAGGCGATATTCGATGCCGCCGCAGCCACTGGGGATCCTGGTGAAATCAACGGCTGCGAATTTCTTTTTCTCTGCCAGGGTAAAGGGGCAGTGGTCGGTGGCCAGTGTTTGGATGATCCCCTGCCCCAGCGCCTCCCATAAGGCTGCCTGGTGCTCCCCGGATCGCAGCGGCGGGCTCATGACATGGACCGCCGCGGCTTCGTCGCCGCCCAGGTAACGGTTTTCGTCCAGCAGCAGGTATTGCGGGCAGGTTTCGCCGATCACCGTTTGTCTGGCCTGCCGCGCCGCGGCCACGGCTTCCACTCCCTGGCGGCTCGAGACATGGACGATATAGAGGGGCACGCCGGCCAGGCGGGCCATGAGCAGGGCCCGGCCCACGGCGTCCCCTTCCACTTCGGGGGGGCGGGAATGGGCATGATAGCGGGCCGATATTTTCCCCTGCGCCAGCAGTTTTTTCTGCAGGTAGGAGACCATGCCCCCTGATTCGGCATGTACCATGACCAGGAGGTTCAGCCGGCGGGCCAGGTCAAGGACAGCCAGGAATTCATCATCATCCAGGCCGATGGTCTCCTTGTAAGCGAGGTAGGTTTTAAGCGAAGCGATCCCCTCGTGGCGGCGGCATGAATCCAACTCGGCGCCCAGGCCGCCGTCAATAGCGGTCACGCTCACGTGCAGTCCGTAATCGCACAGTGATTTTCGCGCCGCCGCTTTCCTGGCGGCCAGGGCGGCAAGCAGCGACTCGCCGCGCCCTGGGGTGACGAAATCCAGGATGGTGGTCGTGCCCCCGGCCAGGGCGGCGCGGCTGCCGGACGCGAAGTCGTCGCTGGAAATTCCCTGGGGCGTTTCCATTTCCAGGTGGACGTGGGGATCGACGCCGCCGGGAAAGACCTCGAAGCCCGCGGCATCGATGACCCGGTCCATCCCGTCGGCCTTGGCTATTTTTTTATCCACCGCAACGATCTTTTCATTCTCGATCAGGATATCGCCCTGAAAACTCCGGCCGTCGGAAACGATCTGCCCGGAGCGGATCAATGTCTTCATGTCAGGAAAGTTCTTTCAGCAGGCCGGTGCGCTCGTTAAAAAGCCGGATCATCTCGTCCCAGCGCTCCACCTGGCCGAAGATCCGCGGCCAGATCCCCCGGTCCTGCCAGAGCTGGTTCAGATCGGCGATCTCCTTGCCCTGCTGCTCCACCCAGGTGAAATACTTCAGGTTGTGGATGGCCTTGCGGTCAGCGTGGCCCAGTTCCTTGAAAAAATCCTCGCCCTGGCCCCACAGGCAGCGCTCCAGGTCGCAGGCCGCCTGCACGGGTGAGTAAGCGCCCCGTTCGGCCGTGAGTTCTTCCAGGCGCGACGTGTACAACGCGGCCGAATCGGTGGCCAGGGTGACGATGATGTCGTCAGCGCTCATTTCAAAATACTTAGCGGCCTTGATCGCGGCCAGGATATTGGCGATGCCGGAAATTCCCAAAAGTTGCAGCGCCTCGACCTGCAAGCCGTCCATGCCCAGGGCGGTCAAACGCTCCCTGCCGCCGGGTTCGTTGAACAGCCGGAACAGCCGCATGCAGTCTTCGTCGTCGATGGCAGCCACCGCGTCGGTGTTGCGCACGTTGTGCACCCAGGGCACGTGCTTGTCGCCTATGCCCTCGATGCGGTGCCCGCCGAATCCGTTGCGCAGCAGGGTCGGGCACTGCAGCGCCTCGGCCGCCACCACCTTGATGAACGGGAAACGGCCGCGCAGACGATCGCCGGCGGCAATGGTGCCGGCTGAACCGGTGGAGGAGACGTAGGCGGCCAGGGTCGAGCCGGGGCCGGCGATTTCAGCAAAAACTGCTTCGACGGCGGCGCCGGTATTGAAATAATGCCAGCAGGAATTGCCGAATTCATCGAACTGGTTGAAAATAACGCAGTCAGGCCTGGTTTTTCTGATCTCCCAGCATTTGTCGTATATCTCCTTGACATTGGATTCGCAGCCCGGGGTGGCGATGACCTCGGCCCCGATTTCTTCGAGCCAGTCGAAGCGCTCGCGGCTCATCTCTTCAGGCAGGATGGCCACGGCCGTGCAGCCCATGAGATAGGAATCGAAGGCCCCGCCCCGGCAGTAATTGCCGGTGGACGGCCAGACCGCCTTGTGAAAAGTCGGATCGAACTGGCCGCTGACCAGACGCGGCACCAGGCAGCCGTAAGCGGCCCCTACCTTGTGGGCGCCGGTGGGGAACCACTTGCCGATGAGCAGCACAATGCGTGCCTTGACCCCGGTCAGGGCCGGCGGCAGTTCCAGGTAATTGACACCGCCGAACAAGCCGCCTTTCTCCTTGGGCTCGTTCTTCCAGGTGATGCGGAAAAGGTTGAGCGGGTGCAGGTCCCACAGGCCGATTTTCCGCAGCTTGTCCTTGATCTTGCCGGGAATCAGCCCCGGATCCCGCTGCTCGGCAAAGGTGGGAAGGATGATCTTTTTTTCACGGAAATGGGCGACGGCTTTGTCTAAAACTGCCTGGTCGACGACGCGGTCAGTGATAGGAATCATTTTGTGCTCCTTTTCGCATTTCGGTCATTTTCACGCTTATGGCCTGTTGTGTCAAGAGTGTCTGAAAAGAAACGATATCGGTGTACGGCGCATGGTGTACGGTTTACGGCAAGAAAAGAAAAATTCAAATCGCAAATTCCTATGGCCAGAATAAAGGCCATTCTAAATACCTCTAGCCTTAAACTCACCCCCTGTCCCCTCTCTTGCGAAGAGAAGGAGCGCATCGCCATGCCGAGGCTTTGCGAGGCATTTGGCGATGCCATCCCGCAAAGCGGGGGGCCGGGGGATGAGTTGATCATTAGCGCATGCACTATTCCTCCCAGATTTGGATCATTCGGTCATTGGAATTTGGTATTTGTTTGATGCTTGCGATTTGTATTTTAATCTTCACCGTACACCGTCAACCGTAAACCTTACACCAAGTTCCTGGCGGCCGCGATTATGTTATAATAAACCATGCCTAAAATCACGTTCACCCTGGCTGACGGAAACAAGATCGAAACTGCACCAGGCAGAAGTTTATACGAGATCTCCCATGTCCACGGCAGCGGCGCCCGGGGCTTGGTGCTGGCTGCCAAGCTCGACAACCGGCTCTGCCCGCTGGACACAATGGCCGACAGCAGCGCCCGCTTGGAGTGGGTGACCTACTCCGCCAAGCCGGGAGTGGAGATCTACCAGCGCAGCGCCTCCTTCATCCTGAACATGGCCGTGTCCGAGCTGTATCACAACATCCGCCTGGTCATCGGTCACTCCATCTCCAACGGCTTCTACTACGACTTCTACTGCGCCATCCCGGTCACCCAGGAGCTGCTGAACGAGATCATGGCTAAGATGCACGAGATCATCGCCGCCGACCTGCCTTTTCGGCGCCAGGTGCTGCCGCGCGACGAGGCCATCCGTTATTTTACCGACCGTTCGCTCAGCGACAGCCGGCGCCTGGTGGAAAATTCAACCATTGAACAGGTTCAGATATATGAGAACGGTCAATTCGCCAACATCGAGATCTACCCGCTGGCCTATTCCACCGGCGCCGTATCGCGCTTCGAGCTGAAATCCTACAGTCCGGGTTTCGTCATCCTCTTTCCCGAACAGGAGGATTTCACGGTCAACAGCCACATCGGCAAGACGCGCAAGCTTTTCCAGATCTACCAGGAAAGCAAGAACTGGGGCAAGATCCTCGGCGTTAGCGACGTGGGCCGCCTGGACCAGATCGTCGCCAAGGGAAATATTTCCGAGATCATCAAGGTGGCTGAAAGCCTGCACGAAAAAAAGATCGCCCGCATCGCCGATACGATCACCATGAAAAAGGAAGACCTGCGCCTGGTACTGATCGCCGGCCCGTCGGCTTCGGGGAAAACGACTTTTTCAAAACGCCTGGCCACCCAGCTGCAGGTCAACGGCATCCGGCCGCTGGCCCTCTCCATGGACAACTATTTCGTCGACCGCCAATCCTGCCCCCGCGACGGCAGCGGCGAACTCGATTTCGAGGCCCTGGGCGCCATCGACCTCGACCTGTTCAACCGCCACCTGGCCGACCTGCTCGAGGGCCGCGAAGTGGCCGTGCCCAGGTTCGATTTCGAAACGGGCCGCCGCAAGCACGAACATCGCAATTTGTGGCTGGAAGACGACCAGATCCTGGTGGTGGAGGGTATCCATGCCCTGAACCCGAAGATCAGCACCTCGGTGCCGGAACGCAACAAGTTCCGCATCTACGTGTCGGCCCTGACCCAGCTGACCATCAACGACCACAGCCGCATCTCCACCACCGACACCCGCATCCTGCGCCGCCTGGTCCGCGACAGCAGCTTCCGCAACTACGATGCCGCCCAGACCCTGAAGCGTTTCCCTTCGGTCATCCGCGGCGAAAGGTGCAACACCTTCCCCTTCCAGGAAATGGCCGATGTCATGTTCAACTCGGCCCTGGTCTATGAACTGGCCGTCTTGAAGGACTTGGCCCTGCCCCAACTCGAAAAGATCGACTCCACTGACGAGACCTTCACCGAAGCCCAACGGTTGTTGAAGTTCCTGATGCTCTTCCAGCCGGTCGCGGCCGACGAGGTTCCGCCCACCTCCATCCTGCGCGAGTTCATCGGCGGCTCCAGCTTCCGCTATTAGCGAACTCATCATCAGGGGATTTTAAAAACAGTTTCCGAATGAAGCCCTACCTTGGCTTCTCCCGTCGTTTCATGGGGAGTTTGAAGCGGCGCACGCCGTCATACTGGAACAGGGCGTTGGCCACGGCGGCCGCCGTCGGCACCAGGCCGATCTCGCCCACCCCCTTGGCGCCGTAGGG
>DATKZA010000159.1:0-3668 GCA_035528155.1 Patescibacteria group bacterium
GAGCAGCGACCAGTCCTGGAATTCGTTCAGCAGCGAGATCGATTTCCTGCATGAAAAGATCAAAAAATTCGACCTGGTCTTCCTGCAGATGATGTTTCAGGAACAGATCCAGTCCGACAAGGGCGTTTTTTATGCACTGGAGAAACTAAAGCCGGCCGTCCTGTTTCCCAATAGTGCCGTTGCCGCCGCTCCTTTTTACAAGGAATTTATCCGTGAAGCCGCCGCAAAAAAAATCACCTCAAAATTAAATTGCGCTGAAAAAAGGGGTGACTTGTTTTTTTTTAAATGACAGGCAGGCAATTGGGTCAGAAATTGGGACCGGAAAATGCCAAAGGCTCCCGGAAGTGGAAACCTTCATCAGGACATGAGAATTTTCAAAAATCACCCATATATTTAATAAAATATCAGGAGAAAAAATGAAACGATCACAATACATTTTTTTGATCATTGTTTTATTTGCAGCAGGTCAAATCGCGTCTGAAGATGGATTCCCAAAGCTTTCCGGCCCCTACCTGAGCCAGAAACCGCCGGGTAGGACGCCGGAGGTGTTCGCACCGGGGCTGGTATCAATCGAAAATTCAAATGAGTATTTTTGCCTGTTTTGGGATCACGGCAAACACCTGGTATTCTTAAGAGATGGTTCTACCGCCGCCGATATATTCAGAAAAAGAATTGATTCATCCGTGTGTGGCGCCTGACGGCTCCTGGATGATTTTCAATACTGAAAATCAAAAATATTACGAGCAGGGTTGCGGTCTATATGTCAGTTTCAAGAAAAATGACGGAACCTGGACCAAGCCACAAAACATGAGATCTCAAATTCCCATAAACGGCGGTCCTTTGTTACGTGTTTCTTCTGACGGGAAGTATCTTTTTTACACTCAGAATGGTGATATCTACTGGGTCTCCACAAAAATCATCAAAGACTTGCGGCCCGGTAATGAAAGGGGAAAACCGAAATGAAAAGAACATGGTTCATTGTTTTAGCACTCGTTCTGACCTGTGCCAATCTGTCAGCACAAAAAAGTGATTTGTCAAAACCAGTTGCTCAAGGGGCGGAAAGCACAACCTTGCAAGAGCGGCCGCGGTCTGTAAGCGTAATCATCCTGCTGGGCGAGTGGTTCGGCGACGCCTATTTTCCCCTCCAGAAGGAGATCGAAGGACGAGGCTGGAAGTTGAAGCGGGTCGGCGTCGATGCCGAGTACCGGGGCTGCTACAAAAAAGAGCGGGACATCGTGTTGCGCAGCGACATCCTCATTCCCGACCTGAAGGATTTCTCGGGCTATGACTGCCTGATCATCCCCAGCGGCCCGCAGTTCCGCAAGTTCAATGAAAACCCGGCGGTCCTGCAATTCGTCAGGGACGCCCACTCCGCGGGGTTGCTGCTGGCCTCCTTCTGCACCGGCAATATGGTCGTCAAGGCCGCGGGTCTGATCGATCAGCTCGAAAGGCCGGCCCTGTTCCCCGGGCAAGTCACCCTGGTCGCGGAGCGCATCCTGCTCGGCCCGCGCGGCGGCGGGCCGCCTCCAGGCGACGGCTTCCGGAGCGCTCCGGTCGAGGCGCTTTGCGACGCTGTCGCAATGGCGTTAGCCGGGAATGAAGCAAACGAGACATTTCCCATATTAAAGGGCGCGTATCTCGGCCAGAAGCCGCCGGGAATGACGCCCGAGCTGTTCGCCGCAGGGATCGTGTCCGGGCAAGGCAATCAGGCCAAGCTTTTCCTGACGCCGGATGGCGGCGAGATCATTTTTGCGTCGATGCAAATGGTGCCTGGACAGGGAAATGACCCATCCGCTAGAGATATCAGTTTTATCAGCATCAAACGGGTCGATGGCATATGGAGAAAACCGTCCGTTTTGCCTTTTTCACGTGATTTCATCAACGACGAGCCCTGCTTGTCACATGATGGGAAAAGGCTCTTTTTTGTCTCGAACAGGCCGAAAGACGGCTGTTCCGAACCCGAAAAAATGCCCGATATCTGGATGGTCAATCGAGTCGAAGGAGAATGGTCAAAGCCCCGAAATGCAGGGGAACCGGTCAATACCGATGAAGTCGAGGTCCAACCATTTTACAGTATAGACGACAAGCTCTATTTCTGCAGGAGAGACGGGGTCTATTATTCTCAATTTTCCGGCGAGCACTTTTTGCCGCCAGTTAAACTTGACGAGAATACATTCAAAGGGAGGTTGAGCGGCATCTGTATCTCGCCCGATAATAACACGCTCATCGTTCACTCCAACATGGCGGGCGGCTTGGGCGGATGGGACCTGTATGCGTCATTCAGGGGAAAAACGGGGGAATGGAGCAGCCTGATCAATATCGGCGCTCCGGTCAATTCTGCGGAATCGGAGGGCAATGCCACTTTTTCCCCGGACGGCAAATACTTATTTTTTTCCAGAGGCGGTGATATCTACTGGATTTCGGCAAAAATTATGGATGGTCTGCGATCGAAGGAATAAAAGCAAAGGTGATATTTGGTTGGTTGATAGTAAGGTGATTGAAAAGCCAAGGCCAAAGGAATGAAAAAAATGACAATTCGCTTTACCATAATTTTTTGGGCAGGCTGCCTGCTTTTATGCTCGCACATCGCCTGCGGCGCCAACAGGAACGAAGCGCCGCCTGCGGCGTGGGCACGCAGGTTTTGCTCGTACTTCCCGGACTGGACCTGGTCATCGTGCAGCGGGTGAATACATTCGCCGGCAAAAGACATCCGTTCGATCCCGCTCTGTACGCAATGATCGCCGGTGCGATAAAAGGTGCAGGCAGTCATGCAAGCGAATTCGTCCCCCTTCCATCCAGCCTGCAGCAAACAAATCCTGCCGTCGAGGAAAAGGAGAAGTACGTCGGCTCCTATCGCGCCGCAGATGGAACCTATCGCACCCGCGCCCACGGCGACGGCCTCGTCGTCGTATACCCGAAAGGGATGCAAGCGCGGCTGCTGCCCGTGGCAAAGAAAGACACGTTCCTGGTCGAAGATATTTTTGAAGTCATCCGCCTGAAAAAAGCGGCTTCGGGCAAAAATGGAGAATTGCTCATATTGGGCCATACGAAGTAGCGGCAAAAAACAAACGTTCCGCCGCGGCGGCTGAAATGGGACAAATTGGCAATTGTGTCTCGATGGCATATAATTCAAAAAAACTTCAGGCAAAAATGAACACAAGGAGCAAACCATGAAAAAAGGCTGCACGCTGTTTCTCGCATTCCTGTTTCTCAACGCCCTCCCTGTCCGCTGTGATTCTCAGGACCCGGTGCGGGTGGAACGATTGAGCGAACGGGTCCTGATGCTGACCGAAGATTCGCCGATGGAAAACATCATTGTGGCGGTCGCCGCGAAAAAAGGGATTGTCGTCATCGACAGCACCGGCTCGCCGGCCACGGCCGCCCTGTTCCGCAAGGCGATCGAAAAGGAATTCGCCCGCAATGATTTCAAGTATATCATCAACACCCATCCCCACTGGGATCACGCCTGGGGCAACCAGGTCTTCCCCGAAGCCGTCGTGATCGGCCATGAAAACAGCCTCGGCCAGGCGGCGCAGCAGGCCAGGTCGGCCGAGAACATGCTCAGGCGCGGCCGCGAACGGGTCGTCGCCCTGCGGCAGGGATTGCAGAAAGCGGGGACCGATGCCGACCAAAAGGCAAAACTGCTGCCCGAGATCGCTTTTCAGGAA
>DATKZA010000160.1:0-2339 GCA_035528155.1 Patescibacteria group bacterium
GCCTTCTTCCAGAGCAGGTTGCCGATGACGGCGAAGATAAGATCGGCCACGATCAGGGCAATGAGCCACGTGGTCTGGATCGGAACTTTTTTCAGCATCAGGATCGCGCCGATCTCGAGGCCGATGGCCACGATCCAGGAAAGGATCGAAAATAGGCGGAACTTTTTTGCCTTGGCCTTGCTTTCCGGAGTCGCGACGAAGGGCTTCGCCTCCTGGGCCGCGGCCGGAGTCTCGCCGCCTTCTACATGGGTCAATTTTTTCTTCGTACCTTTGTCCGGCATTTCATTGCCTCCTATTCGATTTGTTTCATATTATATATTGTATGCCAGATTTTTAATATAAGGAATTGCTTAAAAAAACATCTTTTTATCGTGCCCCCTGCGACTCAATCTACTGCCGGCAAAAAAATGAAAACCGGGACGGTTGACCGTGCCCGATTATTTGTTTACAATTAACGTTATGAAAAGTATGCGCTTTTTGGGTAAAGTTGAGCGCAAGGAGAAAAAAACATGGGCATGTTGATCGGTGGTTTTCTTTTTCTGTTCGGTTTGATCTTTTTTCTGGTCGGCGGCGGGATCGCGCTTGTCAGCGACCTGCTTTCAGGGAACCTGAAAGTGGGGCTGGCGAATTTGAACATGGTCGTCTTCGGGGGCCTGGGCCTGGTCTTCATGATCGTCGGCGCCTTCCTGTTCATCCGCAGCCGGATCAAGGGGAAGCAAAACAAGGCCCTGGCCGAGAAGATATTCGCCATGGGCGTGCCGGCCGAAGCGACCATCACCTTCATCGACAAGAATTACGGCATGCTGGTCAACAACAAGCCGATCTATTCCATCGTCGAGTTCAAGTTCCGCGACAGCAGCGGCAGCGAAAGGGTGGGGCGCAAGAATAACGTGAGCTCCGACCTGGCCATTCGCCTGAAATTCGAAGTGGGAGCCAAGGTCCAGATCAAGTACATGAACGAGAATCCCGACCAGAACATCCTGATCATGAAGGACCCTACGGCCCCCGATTGAACGCTATTGTGCAATGGGGTCGGGTTTTGTAATCGAGGTTGATGATTCGTTTTGTTATCTAGAAAACTTTAACACATCGGGGCCGTTCATCCCGTCTGCATATTGCCGCAACTGAAAATCAGACTTAGCGGCCATTGACATTTCAGGCGGCTATGCTCAAAATGCCGGCATGGGAAAAATTGATTTCGAGCAGTTCCACCGACACCTTCTATCGTTACTTTATGGTAAAACAAGGGGATAACAAATGGAGCAAATTGAACCGAAAATCACTGAAGCCGTCAATCAGAAATTGGCCTGCAGGAAATGCGGCGCTACCGTCAACTTCGCCCCCGGCACTTCCTCATTGAAATGCCAGTATTGCGGGACGGAAAATCCCATTGAAAGGACCGGGGAAACAGTAGAAGAGATCGATCTTGAAAAATTCATATCTCAACCAGCCGAAAAATCGGAACAACTCATCATCCGCACCGTCAAATGTCCGGGCTGCGGCGCCCGGACAACCCTTGCCGAAAAAGTGACGGCCGCCGCCTGTCCTTATTGCGACACCCGCCTGGTGGTGGCCAACGGCGGCGCTCAATCCATTATCAAGCCAAAATCTCTTGTACCATTCGTGATCGACAAGCAAAAAAGCAGCCAGTTTTTTCACAAATGGATCAAAAAGTTCTGGTTTGCCCCGCGTGATTTCATGTCGCGCGCGGCCTGTGAATCGATGGATGGCATGTATGTGCCGTACTGGACCTATGATGCCCGAACCTTCAACCAATACTCGGGATTGCAGGGCACCTATCATTATGTCGCCGAGCACTACGACAAACAGGAAAACGGCCGCACGGTCAGCAAGACCCGGCAGGTACGAAAAGTTCACTGGTCCCCGTGCGCCGGCAACGTTGACGTCCTGTTTGATGATGTGCTGGTCCCGGCTACTCGGTCTTTGCCGGAAAAAATTATTAACCGTCTCAATCCCTGGAATCTTAGCCAGCTCACTGCCTATGATGATCGCTTTTTAAGCGGATTTCGTTGCGAGGCATATGGTGTCGATGTAAAGTCCGGATTGGATCAGGCCAAGGCGGTGATGAAGCGTGAGATCGATAATCGTGTCCACCGGGATATCGCTGGGGATGAACAGCGCATTCTGAGCCTGAATTCCCGATACGAAGGCGTTACCTTCAAGCACATTCTTTTGCCGGTTTGGATCAGTTCCTACCGCTACAATCAGAAGGTCTACCGTTTCCTGGTCAATGGTCAGACCGGAGAGGTGCAAGGTGAACGTCCGTACAGTGTTTTTAAGATTATCACCGCTGTCTTGGCAGCTTTGCTTGCTGTCGT
>DATKZA010000161.1:0-6169 GCA_035528155.1 Patescibacteria group bacterium
GATATATTCCACCATTTCCGGGATGCGCCCGGCGGGCACCACAATGTCTTCGTTGATCTTTTTGGGTTTCAAGCTGGCGATGGCCGGGGAAATGTTGCGCCGCGTTTCCCACAGGATTTCCTGCTCGGCGAAAGTTTCGGCCCGTTCGTATTTGACGGGAGCGGCCTTGGCGACCTGTTCTTCGAACAACGCTTCCCTTTCTGAGACTTCGGCCGGACTGCCGTCGATCTCGACCAGCACCGAGGCGTGAACTCCGGGATCACCGCTAATACCCTGATAATCATAAACCGCCTGCAGGGAACTTCTATCCATGAATTCCAGCACAGCAGGCTGGACATGGCTTTGAATGATGCGATGCACGAAACGGGCTCCCGCAGCCAGTGAAGCGAAATCAACGCGGAAAAGCAGGCGCCGCGGCGGCAGCGGCAGCAGGCGCACAATCACCTTGGTGACCACGGCCAGGGTGCCTTCGGAACCGATCAACAGCGCTTTCAGGTCGTAACCGGCCACGTTCTTGATGGTGTGCGCGCCCAGACGGATCTTTTCGCCGCTCATCAGGAAAGCTTCCAGCCCCAGGACGTAGTTGCCGGTCACCCCGTACTTGAAACAGCGGGGACCGCCGGCATTTTCGGCCACGTTGCCGCCCATGGTCGAGGTCTTCAGACTGGCCGGGTCAGGCGGATAGAAAAGCCCGATTTTTTCCGCCGCTGCCTGCAAGTCGGCGGTAATCACTCCCGGCTCCACTTCGGCCAGAAAATTTTCCTTATCCAAACGCAAGATGCGGTTCATGCGCGTGAAAACCAGCACCAGGCCGCCGTTGACGGCCAGGGACCCGCCCGTATATCCCACGCCGGCGCCGCGCGGGATCAGGGGAATGGCGTGGCGCTGACAAATCCGCATGGCGTTTTGCACATCCTGCTCATGCTCGGCGAACAACACGGCGTCAGGCAGGTATTCCATGCCCGTGGCGTCATAGGAATAAGCCAGCATGTATTCCCGGTCGGTAAAGACCTTGTTCTTGCCGACCAGTGATACCAGTTCATGTAAGACACTTTTTTGGATCATCCTGTCCTCACTGCCCTTACGGCCGATTATAGTTGAAGCGGGCCAAGCCGTCAAATGCCGTCCTTGACTGTGCTCTGCTATTGATTTTTTTAGCGCCCTAGAGTAATATTTTTCATATGAAAGATTTTTATGGAATCCTGGGCGTAAACAAGAATGCCACCATCAACGAAATAAAAAAAGCCTACCGCAAACTGGCCCGCAAGTATCACCCCGATCTGAATCCCGGCGACAAGGCGTCCGAACAGAAATTCAAGGAGATAAACGAAGCGCACGAGACGCTGAAAGACCCGGAAAAAAAGAAACAATACGACCTCTACGGCTCGCTGGGTGCCCATGGCGGTGCCGGCAGCCGCAGCGGCAGCAATTTCGAGGGTTTTGATTTCAGCAGCAGCGGCAACAGCTCCTTTGGCGATATTTTCGAAACCATTTTCGGCAACATGGGCGGGCCGCGCACCCAGGATGGGAAGAAGGGCAAAAAGCCGGAACGCGGCGAGGATCTCAATTATTCCATGAACCTGAATTTCATGGACGCGGCCAACGGCATCGAGACCCCCATCCAGATCAGCCACAAGGAGTCCTGCCCCGCCTGCAAAGGCAAGGGCATCGATGCCGCTTCAGGTCAGACCGTCTGCCCGACCTGCCGGGGACAGGGCCGCATTCAAAAACAGACTGGCTTCATGAAATTCGGCACCATCTGCCCCAATTGCGGCGGCAGCGGCATTTTGCCCGGGGCTCCCTGCCGCGCCTGCGGCGGCGACGGCCGGGTGGAAAAAACCACCCGCCTGCGGGTCAAGATACCTGCCGGCGTGGACAACGACTCCAAGGTCCGCATCAGCGGCAAAGGCAACGCCGGCCGCAACGGCGGCCCGGATGGCGACCTGATCATCACCATCTATTTCTCAGCGCACAAAGTGTTCCGGCGCCACGGCCTGGACCTCGAGATGACCCTGCCGGTCACCTATGCCGAGGCCGCGCTGGGGGCCAAGATCGAGATCCCCACCCTGGATGGGTCTTCCTTGTTCAAGATTCCTCCCGGGACGGCATCGGGGCAGAAATTGCGCTTGAAAGGCAAGGGCATCGTCAATCCCAAAACCAGGGACAACGGTGACTTGCTTGTGGAGATCAAGATCGTTCCGCCCTCCACCAAGGATCTGAAAGTGCGCGAATTGCTCAAGGAGATCGAAAAAGTATCCCCTTACGACCCGCGCCAGGAATTGCTGCGATGAAGGAAAAAACCTATTTCATTTCGGCGGTGGCCAGCAAGTACAACATCCACCCGCAGACCCTGCGCCTTTACGAAAGAGAGGGGCTGCTCATGCCGTCGCGCAGCAAGGGCAACACCCGCATGTTCAGCGAAGAGGACCTGAAAAAGCTGGAATTCATCCTGAACCTGACCCGCGAAATGGGGGTAAACCTGGCCGGCATCGAGATCGTCATGAACATGAAGGACAAGATGGAAAAAATGCAGGAAGAATTCGCCCTTTTCCTGGAAGAACTGAAAAAAGAATTTTTTGTCGGCAAAGAGGAGATTTTCGAACAGAAAAAAATATCATTGGTCAAATTTTCTTCGCCGCCCATGGCATTGTTCAAGGATGAAAAGAAGGAAAAATAGCGAATCATTGGATTCGCTGAACCTCTACTTCCAACGCATAAAAAAGATCAAGATTCTGACCGCCGAAGAAGAAAAAGCCCTGATCGTCAAGGCCAAAAACGGGGATGAGGAAGCTTTTCGCAACATCATCATCGCCAACCAGCGCTTGGTGGTCAGGGAAGCCCTGAAATATTATTTCAAGGGCGACAATTTCCTGGACCTGATCAACGAAGGCAACAAGGGGTTGATCGAAGCCCTGAAAAAATTCGACCTGACCCGGGAAAACCGTTTTTTCACCTATGCCCTATGGTGGGTGCGCAGTGAGATCAGGCGCTACCTGTCAAAAAATCAGAACATCATTTCTTTGCCCGATATTTTCTTTAACGATTACCTGAATTTTAAAAAAGCCTATTTCAAACTGAGCAAGAAACTGAAAAGGCATCCCACTGATATAGAGCTGGCCGAACACTTGCAGATCCCTGAAAAAAAGATCAAGGTGATGCTGGCCGTGCCCGACGAGATCATCTCGCTGGACAAGGGGATCCACGACGAAAATTCGTCGAGCCTGACCACCTTCCTGCCCGACAATTCGGTCGACGACCCCCTGGACATCCTGACCGGGAGTTCGGTGCGCGAACTGGTCCAGGAAGACATACAGAATCTCACCGCCCGCGAAGCCGAGATCATCCGCCTGCGCTTCGGCTTTCAAGACGAAGAACCTCAGAAACTGCGCGAGATCGCCAAGCATTTGAACATGAGCCCGGAAGGCATCCGGCGCATTGAGATAAAAGCCCTGGCCAAGCTGAAGAAACAGCTGCACAAGCAGGGTATATACGGAGCATTGAATTGAAGGAAGCAAACTGCAAGATTTGTCAGGACAGCGGTTGGGTGCTGGTCAAGGTCGGGGAAAGGGAGATCGCCCGCCCCTGTCAATGCCGGCAGAACGGCCTGCAAACATTGAAAGCCAGCAACGCCAATATTCCCCTGCGTTTCATGGCTACGGAGCTGAAAAGCTATTTCCCTGACAAAGCCAATCCCACCCAGGCCAAGGCCAAGAAAGCGGCTGAAAAATTTATCGCCGATTACCCGGCCGTGGACATGGGCCTCCTGTTCCAGGGCGCCACCGGTGTGGGCAAGACCCGGCTTTTATGCTGCATCGGCAACCAGTTGATCAAGGAAAAGAACTGCGAGGTGATCTACATCGACTGGAACGACCTGACCCGGGAAATGAAATCGGGAGAAGACGCCGCCAGCCGTGATTTTTCTAACATCGGGCAGCTGATCCAGCGCCTGGCCCGGACGGAACTGCTGCTGTTCGATGAACTCGGCGCCTCCCGCCCCAGCCCCTGGGTGGAGGACAACATCTATTACCTGATCAACCGACGCTACAACGACAACCGCATCACTCTCTTTGCCAGCAATTTTTTCGAAAAAAAGATCGCCAGTGAGGAGACCTTAAGCGAACGCATCGGCAGCCGCATCCGCAGTCGCCTGTTCGAAATGGCCCGCAGCATTGAAATCATGGGTGCGGATTACCGCCAGAAACACTATTAGGAGGAGCCATGGCCCAAGACTTGACCTTCATTAACGAGAAAATCAAAGAAGAGAGCCTGGTCATCGAGCAGACCATGGCCGAAATGGCCAAAGTCATCGTCGGTCAGAAAGAATTGCTGGAACGGATGATGATCGCCCTGCTGACTTCCGGGCATATCCTGCTCGAAGGCGTGCCCGGCCTGGCCAAAACCCTGGCCATCAAGACCCTGGCCCGGGTCACCGACCTGAACTTCAAGCGCATCCAGTTTACCCCCGACCTGTTGCCGGCCGACCTCACCGGCACCATGGTCTTTAATCCGAAAACCGCCGAATTTTATACCCACAAAGGCCCGATCTTCACCAACCTGCTGCTGGCCGATGAGATCAACCGCGCCCCGGCCAAAGTCCAGAGCGCGCTGCTGGAAGCCATGCAGGAACTGCAGGTAACCATCGGCGACGAGAGCCATCCCATCGCCAAGCCGTTCATGGTCATGGCCACCCAGAATCCGATCGAGCAGGAAGGGACCTACCCCCTGCCTGAAGCACAGATCGACCGCTTCCTGCTCAAGGTCAAGGTCACTTATCCGCTCAAGGGCGAGGAAAAGGAGATCGTCAGCCGCATGGCCGGCGGCGGTGATATTCCCCTTAATGTTGTCCTGAGCAAAGCCGCTCTGACCAAACTGCAGAAATCCTACCAGTTGGTGTACATGGATGAGCGCATCAAGGATTACATCATCAACCTGGTTTTTGCCACCCGCTTTCCCCAAGAGGCGGGCATAGTCAAACTCAAAAACCTGATCCAATTCGGCGCTTCGCCCCGGGCTTCCATTTACCTGACCGAAACGGCCAAGGCCCTGGCCTTTATCCGCCGCCGCGGCTACGTTACCCCCGAAGACGTCAAATCCATCGGCCGCGATGTCCTGCGCCACCGCATTATCCTGAGCTATGAAGCCGAGGCCGAAGCCCTGAACAGCGACGATATCATCAATGATGTTTTCAACAATGTCGTGGTCCCGTAAGCGCCAGGTGCGCCAGTCATGAAAAAAATCGCATGGGCCGGATTGCTATGCTGTTTTTTATCGGTGTCGCTGGGCGCCGCCACTGACCAAACCGCTTTTTTTCAGAAACGGGCGACCGAGATATTCCCGGAAAGCGTCCAGCTGCGCCGCCAGCTGCACCAGTTCCCGGAACTCTGTTTTCAGGAAAAAAAGACGGCCGACTTTCTGGTCGCCTACCTGAAAAAACTGGACCTGGAAGTGACCAGCGGCATCGCCGGCACGGGCATCAAGGCAGTCCTGCGCGGCGGTCTTCCGGGTCCGGTCATCGGCCTGCGTGCCGACATGGATGCCTTGCCCATCCAGGAAACGACCGGCTTGTCCTTCGCATCGCGACAGCCGGGACAGATGCATGCCTGCGGCCATGACGTCCATATGACCAATGTGCTGGTCTGCGCGCGGCTGTTGTCCGAGATCCGCACCCAGGTTCCCGGCACCGTGGTCTTCCTATTCCAGCCCTGCGAGGAGGGTGCCGCCAAGGGTAGGCCGGGTGGAGCCGAAAGCCTGATCGCCGCCGGCATTCTGGATAATCCCCGTCTGGACGCCCTGCTGGCCCTGCACGTGATGCCCGATCTGGAGGCCGGACAGGTAAGCCTGCGGCCCGGGCCGATCATGGCCAACGTGGCCTGGGTTTACATCCATATTCAAGGCAAAGCCAGCCACGGGGCTTTCCCGCACCAGGGTGTCGACGCCATCGTTGCGGCGGCAGCGGCCATCAGCCAGTTTCAGACCCTGATCAGCCGCAGCAAGGACCCGGGAGAAAAAGCCGTGCTGAGCATCGGCAAGATCCACGGCGGCGTGCGCAGCAACGTGATCGCCGAAATCGTGGATATGGAAGGCACGGTGCGCACTTTTTCCGAAAAGCAGGAAAACCAGATTCGCAGCGGCATGGAAAAAATATTGCAGGGGTTGGAGACGGCTTTCG
>DATKZA010000162.1:0-16553 GCA_035528155.1 Patescibacteria group bacterium
ATCCCTGGCCCTGGCCAGCGATCTTTCGGTAATGGCCGGATTCATCACTTTTTTTATTTTCGGCGGCAGCAACCATCTCTGGCTGCTGCCCTTTGCGCTTTTCCTGCTTTCCTTCCTGAAAAGGCAAAAAAAACAAACGTACGCGAATGAGCGGCTCTGCTTTTTCCCCTACGCGGCCGGCCTGCTGATCTGGCCCATGCGCCTGTTTTATTGGGACCGCGGCGATTTCGCCCTGCGCATCCAGAACCTGCTGCTTTTGGCCACGCTTTTCGCTTTTTTTTTCTTGATACGGCGGCGGCGCCTGGTCAAAAAATTTTTGCTCTATTTCAACACCCGCACCTTAAAAAAAAGGCTGCTGGCCATTTTCGTCTCTGCCGAATTGCTGTTCATCCTGGCCGCGGGCGTGCTGACCCAACGGGGAGTGGCGCTGGTCGGCGATGAACCCCATTACCTGGCCATCAGCCAGTCCCTGGCCCGTGACGGCGATCTCAACGTCTTCAACCAATATTTCCGAGACGGTTTCAAGGAATTTCTTCATGTGAAAAAACTTGCCGCGCACGGCACCTGGGGCAAGGGCTTTAAAAAGATCTATTCCTACCACCTGCCCGGCGTCTCCCTGACCCTGGCCCCCTTCTTTTTTGTCAAACTGTCGCCGCCCCTGCTTTACTTCCTGCTGCGCTCCTACCTGGGACTGTTCGCCGCCTTGCTGGCCATGCTGGTCTACCTTTTCTGCCTCAGGCTCTGGCGCTCGCGCAGCCTGGCCTTTTTCGCCACCGTTGTTTTCAGTTTGACCGTCCCGGTCTTTTTTTATTCCTTTCATATATTCCCGGAAATCCAGGCCATGCTGCTGATCTTAAGCGCCCTTTACCTGCTGCTTTTCAAAGCAAATGCCAAAAACA
Source organism: Patescibacteria group bacterium (assembly GCA_035528155.1). Taxonomy (GTDB): domain Bacteria; phylum Acidobacteriota; class Aminicenantia; order UBA2199; family UBA2199; genus UBA2199. The sequence goes on from DATKZA010000162.1 coordinate 900, forward strand.
GCCACTGCCTCTGGGCCGGTTTGCTTTTGGGCAGCAGCATATTCTGGGGCGTCAAGTACGCCCTTTTCATTTACCCGATCTGCCTGGGCTTCTTTGCCTATTGGCTCTTCAAAAAAAACCCCCGGTCGGCCCTGCTGCTGATCGTCTTCCCGCTGCTCTTTCAAGCGCTGTTTTTTTATTACCTGTACAGCGCCTACGGCAATTTTTCACCCAACTCCGTCTACTACGGCATGCTCAGCCCCGAGCAGTCCGGGGCCTTCTACGAAACCATCCTGAAAAAGATCACGCTGAACATGCGCTGGGAAACCCTGCTCGATTATTTTTTCGACCAGCGTGACGGCCTGTTGCTCTACAATCCCTTTTACTTTTTCGCTTTTCCCGGCCTGCTACTGGCTCTGAGAAATTTCAAGCGCTACCGCCTTCAGCTTCTGCTTGTCCTGCCGGCCGTGCTTTTCGTCCTCAATCACGCCTTCTCGACCATCCGCGCCGGCTACTGCCCCCAAGGCCGCTACCTGACCCCGGTCGTCTGGGCGCTGCTGCTTTTTGCAGTAATATACTATCGGGAAAGCCGCAGCCCCTTTTTTAAAAAAGTTTTTCTCAGCCTGCCCCTCTATTCTCTTTTCGTCAGCATCTATCAAACCGCGCAGCCTTTCACGCTGTACCAGCCCACCACCCACGATACGCTGCTGCGCACGGGACTGCTGTTTCAGAATTGGAGCAACAGCCGCATCGACCTGCCGGCCCTGCTTCCTTCTTACGTCAAGACCGCCAACCACGGCTACCTGCCCAACTCCGTGATGGCAATGATTTTTTTGCTGCTTGTTTTTTTGGCCCTGACCGGCCGGCGCTCCGAAAGCCGGAACTGGTACGACAGCCTGGCTCCGATCCTTGTTTTTTTGGGTATCTTTTCGCTGTCCAGCCTCTTCCCCCGCCCCGACCTGGCAAATCCCCAGCGGCTGTCCGGTCCCCGCGATCTCCCCTGCCAAATTTATTTCAACCCGGCAGCGGCAGCCGGCAGCGAAAAAGCGACCTGGCTCTGTTCCGGTCAGCACGTCCGCATGCGCATCGAAACCCTGGTCCCGCTCAAGTCGGTTGAAATCCGCATACAGAACCGTTCCGCCAGTGGGGCGCTGGAAATGACCGTCGCTCTTTTCGATGCCGCAACAGCACACCTGAGCCTGCAACCGGGGGCCGGCAACCAGGTCCACCTGGACCAGCCCCGTTACAAAAAAAATAAATCCCGATTTAGCTACCAGTTCGACCTGCAAGCCCGAAAGGATTTGCCGCGAAACACCCCGGCCTGGCTGCTGGGGCTCAGAATGCGCTGAACTCCTGTTCCAGTCATCCGGCCGGGAAAATTATGTTATAATGCCCTGACAGAAACGAGGTTGACCAATGCTTTTCAGCACCCCGGCTTTCCTTTTTATGTTCCTGCCTCCGGTTTTGCTGATCGGCCTGTTTCTAAAAAGAGAAGCCCAGAACGTATTCCTGCTCCTGGCCAGCCTGATATTCTACGCTTGGGGTGAGGGTTGGATGGTGCTGCTGCTTCTGGCATCGGCCTTGTTCAACCACTGTTTCGGGCTGGCGATCGAAAAAAGCGATGCCAGCGGAAAAAGAAAAGTAATGCTGATCGCGGGCCTGGGGTTCAACCTGTCCCTGCTGATCGTTTTCAAGTATGCCGGCTTCATCCTGGCCAATCTCGAACCCGTGCTGCGGAGCGCAGGCATTGCCAGCGGCAAGGATTTCGCCTGGCATCAGCCCTTGGGTATTTCTTTTTTCACTTTCATGGCCATGGCCTACCTGGTCGAGGTGTACAACCGCTCCTGCCCGGCTGAAATGAAATTCCTGCATACGGCTCTTTTTATCGCTTTTTTCCCGACCGTACTGGCTGGACCGATCAACCGTTATTCCCACCTCAGGCAGCAATTGGCGGAACGGGAAACCACTCCGGAACTGCTTTCCCAGGGCGTCCAACGCTTTATCATCGGCCTGGGCAAGAAAGTCCTGCTGGCCGACACCCTGGCCCGGGTCGCCGACCGGATTTTCGCCATCCCAGCTTCCGGCCTCACGGCCTCAGTAGCCTGGCTGGGAGCCGCTTGCTACACCCTGCAGATCTTCCTTGACTTTTCAGGCTATTCCGACATGGCCATCGGCCTGGGGCGGATGTTCGGCTTCCGTATCATGGAAAATTTCAACTATCCCTATATTTCCAGGTCCATCACTGAATTTTGGACCCGCTGGCACATCTCCCTCTCCACCTGGCTGCGCGATTTTCTTTTTCTGCCCATGGCCTACTCCATTTCGCGCCGCATCAAAGCCGATCGCTGGCTGGGCATCAAGGCCGAATCCTGGAGTTATTACCCGGCCATGTTTTTCACCATGCTCCTCTGCGGCCTCTGGCACGGTGCCGCCTGGACATTCATCGCCTGGGGAGTATTCCACGGATCCTTTATCATGCTGGAACGATCGGCACTGAAAAAGTTCATCCGCCAGCTGTGGGCGCCGCTGCAGATCGCCTATGCCCTGCTGATCGTCGTCTTCGGCTGGGTATTGTTCCGGGCCGACGGCTTCTCCCGGGCCGCCGGCTTCTGGCGCTCCATGTTCGGTTTCGGCCGCGGCGACGGCCAGGAGTTCTATCCTGCCCTGTACCTGAACCACCTGGTGCTGGTCGCGCTGGCCGTGGCAATTCTGGTGGCTTCTGCCGCCGGCAGCGCCCTGCCGAGGATTTTTGACCGCCTATGCCGAGCCACAAAAGCAAAACGCCTTTTGTGGCTCAGGGGAGCATACCGGCTGCTGACCACCGCCCTGCTGATCGCCGTATTGCTGGCCAGCGCCATGCGCCTGGCCATGTCCACCTACAATCCCTTCATTTATTTCAGGTTTTGAGTCGAGCATGCAGGCAAAAAAAATTTTTTCAAAAATTCCGGCCGGGCCATTGCTTTTCAATTTTAAAAAGAACAACGGCTTGCCGCTGCTTTTCATTCTGCTGATTTTCCTGCCCATGGCCGACATGGTTTTCAGGATCAGCCAGCCCCTGCCGATCAAGGAAAAAAGGAAAATGGCAGCCAAGCCGCAGCTGCAGTTGAGCCGGCCATGGGATTTTAAAAAAAAATATGAAGACTTTTTCAATGACCATTTCGGTTTTCGCAGCCAACTGCTGTACTACCACAATCTTATCACGGTCAAGTATTTCCACACCTCACCCACTGACAAAGTGATACTCGGGCACCGGGACTGGTTGTTCATGGCCAAGGAAACGGAAAACCGCAATGTAGTAGACTATTTCCGCGCCCTGAAGCCGTTCACTGCGGCTGAACTGCGAGAATGGCGGCAGCTGCTGATGCAACGCTGGTCATGGCTGAGAAAAAGGGGCATTGCCTACCTTTTCGTCATTGTTCCCAACAAAAGCACCATTTACCCGGAATACATGCCCGCTGCCGTCAGGCGCTTGCACCGGCAAAGCCGCATGGACCAGTTGCTGGCCGTGCTGAAGAAAGAAGGCGATTTTCCGACATTCGATCTCAGGGAAACTCTGCTTGCCGCCAAGCGCTCACAGCGCATCTATCACAAAACCGATTCCCATTGGAATGAACTGGGAGCCTATTTCGCTTACCAAAAGATCATGGAGAAGCTGGCAAAGGATTTCCCGGATCTTAAAGTTGCCGCCCTGAATGAATTCAGCATTGAAAGCCGGGACCGCATGGGCGGCGACCTGGCCTTGATGCTGGCCCTGCAAAAAAATTATTTCCGCGAGCAAATCATCAGTTTGAAACCGCTTGTTCCGTCCCCGGCCAGAACCGTTAGCGAAAAAAAGAAACTGGCGGGGTTTGTCAGGGAAAGCATCAGCGAGTGTCCAGGCGGCACCTTGCCCACAGCCTTGATGGTTCACGATTCGTTCATTCATCAATTGCGGCCATTGCTCAACCCCCACTTCAGGCGCATCATCTATGTCTGGGATGCGAGATTGAATTTTTATCCCGACATTGTCCGCAGGGAAAACCTGAAAATTGTCATCGAGGAAATGACCGAACGAAAACTCCAGGACCTGCGACTGCAAAATCCCAATTTTCCCGATGCGGCCGGGGCAGCGGAAAGATAAAAGCGACTGGACCGCGAAAAACGCTTAGCCCGCAATTCTCACAGATAGGTCGCGAAATTATGCAGATGGGTATAGATACAAGGAAGGCGACCGAGGAGACCGGAGGCGTACTGTTAGTACGATGGAGGGTTCCGACCGAGCCTGACGCCGTAGGCATGCCCATATCCGCAATTGTAGCAAATATTTGTGAGAAATGCGGGCTAAAGTTTGAATTCTTTAAAAGTTTCTGTCAACCGATCAAGGTCTGCCGGAGAATTCAAATCGTATTTGATGACACTCAGGGAAATATAGCTGTTTTGGACGGCCCAGACATCGGTGCCCTGGCGGTCGGCATAAGCGGGAGTTCCGGTTCCAATCCAATAATATTTGCGCCCTCTCGGATCGGTTCTTTCAATAATATCGGGAGTATACTTCTTGTTTCCCAGCTTGGTGACGGCGATTTCGCCGCGGTTGGGGAAGGGGATGTTCAGATTGTAAATAACGCTGTTGTGAGGACGGCAGATCAATTTGTCCAAGACCTTAGCGGTAATGTGCGCACCGGCGGCAAATTCGAATTCCTGCTGTTGGTACTGGCCCAGACCGGCAAGCAAAGAGACGGCCAGTGAGGGAATTCCGTACAGGTAGCCGGAAAAGGCTCCGCCCACGGTTCCGGAAAAAAAAATATCTTCAGAGAGGTTTTCACCCAAATTCATTCCTGAAACGATGAAGTCGGGTTGAACGGGAAGTATTTTCTGCAGTGCGATATTGACGCAATCGGCCGTTGTGCCGTTGACGGCAAAGACCTTCTCCTCGACCTGGTTGATGCGTAGCGGCTGGTTCAATGTCAGGGCCATGCTGATGGCACTTTTTTCCCGGTCTGGAGCAACGATCCAGACATGGTACTTTTTTTTTAGTTCATTTTTTAAGCTGGTGATCCCTTTTGAATAGAAACCATCATCGTTTGTTAAAAAAATTGTTTTCATTTGGTTTGGGGTTTATTTAAGTCGGGGCGAGTGGATTCGAACCACCGACCACACGCACCCCAAGCGTGTACGCTAACCAGACTGCGCTACGCCCCGGCTCAATCAGCTTTTATCATCTTTGGCTAGTAAAGTCAATATTTCGCTGAGGCCGCGGCGGATCCTTTTTAGTTTTTCCGGATCGACCGGCTCCTGATTTGAACCCTGTTTGGCATTGGCCAGGTCGCCGAAATTCTGTAACAACATGTCCCTGATCTTGCCCTTATCGCACTTTTCATTAATCAGCCATTTTTTGATGGCCATGATGATCTCGACATCGCGGTGGCTATAATATTTTTCTCCGCTCTGGTTGATAACAGGAGTGAAAGCGTTGAATTCCTTTTCCCAGTAATCCAGCACCCGGCCGTCAAGCTTGACCAGTTGCATGATCTCCTTGCGGCGGAAAGTCAGCTTATCGGGAATATTGTTTTCAGCCATTTACCCTTTTCCACTCCAGATCAAATTATAACGGAATTCGCATGTGAATGAAATAAGCCATAAAATATTTTTCAGTTCTTCTAGAAGTTGATCGATACGCTGCCGCCGAAATAAAAGCCGTTCTTGAATCCGGCCTCGGCCCTGAGCAGGAATTTGTCCCTAATATTGCCGATGACGCCCACCGGGAGATGGCCCACGGGTACAATGAGTTTTTTCTGGTATGAATCGCGGATGGTCGTGCCAAGCTCATCCTGGTATGACCCTTCGGAGAAGATGCTCATGCGGCCGATGCCAATGCCCGCGCCGATATACGGGTGAATCGCTGAGGCTGGAAAAATGTGCATGAGGATCGTGGCGCTGACGTTCAGTTGGGTAATTTCGCCTGAGCCGAAAAAACGGTTGTTGTATTGTTCCACCCGGAAATAGCCTTCTCCGGAAATGCGGCTGTATTCCAAGCTGTACACTCCGCTGAATACCGAACGCGGGCCTTTGTCTCCATAAGAATAGGTTTCAAAACACATGGAGGTTCCGGTCAATTGCGGGTGTTCATAGAGAGCCAAGTCCAACAAGGCGTTGGGGATGCCGAAGGAACTGATCCTGATTCCCGCGCCATAGCGGAAAACTTTGTTGTCGGCAGCGGGCAAGATGATGGACAGGAAAACGATAAAAAAAAGAAGCGTTTTTTCTTTCATTGTATTCCTCAGTCCATTCGGTAATTTGGAGATTCCTCGGTGATGATCACGTCGTGGACATGGCTTTCCTTCAGGCTGGCATTGCTGATGCGGATAAAGCGGGATTTTTCGCGAAGTTCGTTAATGCTGCGACAGCCGGTCAAACCCATGCCGGCCCTGACGCCGCCAATAAGCAGCGGAATCAGGTTCATGACCGATCCGCGATATGGAACTCGCCCCTCAATGCCCTCGGGGACCAGCTTTGATTCCGCATATTCATCGTCCTGGAAATAGCGGTCGCGGCTTCCGGCCTTCATGGCGGCGATCGATCCCATGCCGCGGTATTTTTTATATGATCGGCCCTGATAAATAACCATTTCACCCGGACTTTCGTCGGTTCCGGCCAGGATGGAACCGATCATGACTGAATTGGCTCCAGCGGCAAGGGCTTTGGTGATATCCCCGGAAAACTTGATGCCGCCGTCGGCAATAACCGGAACGCGGCCGCCGACTTCGGTTGCTACATCCATGATGGCAGATATTTGCGGGACCCCGGCTCCGGTCACCACGCGGGTGGTGCAGATTGATCCGGGGCCGATGCCGACTTTCAGACCGTCCACTCCCAGTGCCAACAGTTCCCTGGCGGCGGCGGCGGTGGCGATATTGCCCACGACCAGATCCACCCCGCTTGCAGCAGCTCTGACTTTTTCTATAGTCTGCATCACTTTACGGGAGTGGGCATGCGAGGTGTCGATGACCAGCGCATCCACCTTGGCGGCGATCAGGGCGCTGACCCTTTCCATGGTATCTGCGCCCGTACCCACGGCGGCGCTTACCTGCAGACGGCCCATCTTGTCCTTGGAAGCGCTGGGGAATTTTTCAGTTTTAACGATGTCCTTGAATGTGATCAGCCCTTTCAGAAAATTATTTTTATCGACCACAGGAAGTTTTTCAATGCGGTTGATGTGTAAAAGTTGTTTGGCTTCGGCCATTTTGATGTTCTCGGGGGCGGTGATCAAATTGGCTGCCTTCATAATGGTCGAAATTTTATCACTGAAATTGCCGGCGAAACGCAGATCACGATTGGTCAAGATACCGACCAGTTTCCCCTGATCATCGATGATAGGCAAACCCGAAATACCTTTTTCCTTGACCAGTTGCAGGGCTTCTTGGATGGTATTATCCGGGCGCAGGGTGATGGGGTTGACGATCATGCCCGATTCTGACCGTTTGACTTTGAGCACTTCGCCGGCCTGCTCGTCGATGGTTAAATTCTTATGAATGATGGCCATACCGCCAAGCTGGGCCATGGCAATGGCCATTCGCGATTCAGATACGGTATCCATGGCCGCCGAAACCAGGGGGATGCGCAGTTGAATGTGGCGGGAGAATGCGGTCGCCGTATCAACCTGGTTGGGCAGCACTTCGGAATAAGCGGGAACCAGCAGTACGTCGTCGAAGGTCAGGCCCTGATCGGCAATGATTTTTTCTCTGCTTTTCATCTTCTCTTTTTGTGTTTGCCTCCGGGCATCTTGAATGCCGGAGCGGACATTTTTGGTTTCTTCTTTTTGCGCCAATCCTCGATTTCCTCGTCGCTTACCGGCCTGAACAGGAACAGGAAGCGCAGGACCTCTTCATCGATCCGGTTCAGTAATGCTTCGTACATCTGGTAACTTTCTTTCTTGTATTCGATGAGTGGGTCCTTCTGGGCATAGCCGCGCAAGCCGATGCCCTCTTTCAGGTGGTCGATGTTGAGCAAATGGTCTTTCCATTGCGAATCGATCACCTGGAGCAGGATCATCCTTTCCAACTCGCGCATTTGTGCGGAGCCGACAAGCGATTCCTTTTCCTGGTAGATGGCTTTGATCTGCTCAAGAACGTTTTCCTTCAAGAGCAGGGGCGGGGAATCGCGGAAATCATGCTGGGGAACATGCTTGAGATCCAAACCGAATTGCATGAGGATTTCTTTTTGGAATGCCTCCACGTCCCACTGATCGGATTCCTTGTTTTCATCGATGTAGAAAGAAAATATATCGTCATAAAGGTCTTGCAATAGCTCCTGAATATAGTCTCTAAAATCTTTACCGAAAAGAATGTCCCGGCGCAGGGAATATATATGCTGGCGCTGCTTGTTCATCACGTCATCGTACTCGAGCAAGTGCTTGCGGATGGAAAAATTCTGTCCTTCGATCTGCTTTTGCGCATTTTCAATTGCCCGGGAAACCAGTCGGTTCTCCAGGGGAACGCCGTTGCTCATTCCGGCGCGAACCAGCATACTGCGGATGCGGTCTGAACCGAGTATTTTCATCAGGTCGTCTTCCAGGGAAATGTAGAAACGGGAGGAACCGGGATCGCCCTGGCGTCCCGAACGGCCACGCAACTGGTTGTCGATGCGGCGGGCCTCGTGGCGTTCGGTGCCCAGGATGTGCAGGCCGCCACGCTCGATCACCGCCTGGTGCTCTAGGTTCACCTGCTCGTTAATTTCGGCTTGCGCTTTTTCTTTGACTACCGGCGGCGCCATTTCCAGGCTGAAGCCCTTTTTCTTTAATTCTTCCCTGAGCAGGGATTCCGGGTTTCCGCCTAGGAGAATATCGGTGCCGCGGCCAGCCATATTGGTGGCGAGGGTCACCGAATTGAGCCGCCCGGCCTGGGCAACGATCTCCGCTTCCGATTCGTGGTATTTGGCGTTAAGCACCACGTGGCGGACTTTTTCCCGGTGCAGTCTGCGGCTGAGCAGTTCCGAATTTTCAATGGAGATCGTTCCGACCAGCACCGGCTGGCCTTTTTCGTTAAGGGCCTTGATCTCACTGGCCACCGCGGCCCATTTTTCTTCCTTGCTGCCATAGATCATGTCGGAGAATTCTGTGCGAATCAATCTTCTGTTGGTCGGGATCTCGGTGACGTCGAGGTGATAAATGTGGGAGAATTCGGCCGCTTCGGTTATCGCGGTTCCGGTCATGCCGGAAAGCTTTTTATACATGCGAAAATAATTTTGGAAGGTGATAGTGGCCAGGGTTTGGTATTCTTGCTCGACCTTGACGTTTTCTTTGGCTTCCAGGGCCTGGTGCAGGCCGTCGGAATAACGGCGACCCGGCATGATGCGACCGGTGAATTCATCGACGATCAGTACCTGGTCGTCCTTGACCAGGTAGTCCACGTCGCGATTGAAGATCAGATGGGCTTTGAGCGACTGATTTACCTGATGAAGGAGGTCCATATTTGGCAGGTCGTAAAGATTGTCGACACGGAAAAATTTCTCGGCTTCGCTAATGCCGCTTTCAGTCAGGATGACGGTTTTCGTTTTCTCGTCGTGGTCGTATAATTCCTTGCTGCGCTTGATCCTGGTTACGAATTCATTGACCCGGTAAAAAAAGGAGGTGGACTCATCGGTGGCGCCGGAAATGATAAGGGGTGTCCGGGCCTCGTCTATAAGAATGGAATCCACTTCGTCGACAATAGCGAAGTTAAATTCCCGTTGACTCAAACTATGTACATCGAATTTCATGTTGTCGCGCAGATAATCGAAACCGAATTCATTGTTGGTGCCGTAAGTGATGTCGCAGGCATAGGCTTGCTTGCGCTGTTGGTCATCCATCTCGTGTTGAATGACACCGACCGACAGACCTAGGAATTTATATATTTTGCCCATCCATTCCGAGTCCCTTTTGGCCAAATAATCGTTGACGGTGACGACGTGTACGCCTTTGCCGGTTAGTGAATTCAGATAAGCCGCCAGGGTGGCGACCAGAGTTTTTCCTTCACCGGTTTTCATTTCAGCAATCTTGCCTTGATGAAGGATCATGCCGCCCATGAGTTGCACGTCGAAATGCCTCATGTTCAGGGTGCGGCGGGCCGCTTCACGCACAACCGCAAAAGTTTCCGGTAAAAGCGCATCCTGATCTTCTCCGGCCAGCGCCCTTTCTTTGAATTCATCGGTCTTGGCGCGCAACTGCTCGTCGCTTTGCGGCAGCAACGAGGATTCGTAAGCATTGATGCGGGCCACCAGCGGCTGCAAACGCTTCAGGTCCCTTTCGTTCTGGGTGCCGAAAATTTTGCGTAGAATAAATTTAAACATGGTGTCCGTATTATAACAGAGATGGCTGTTTTTAATCAATGGGGCGCGGGGCTCCGGCGTGAGGCGGCATTGACTTTCCAAGTGTGGGGGCATACCATTTTTCCATGGAGAATTCGGAAAAAGAATTCAAGCGCTACGTGTTCGCGGTTTCCGACGCAACAGGAAAGACCTGCGAAACGGTCGTCCTGGCGGCCCTGAGCCAGTTCAAGACGACCCAGATCGTCCTGGAAACTTTTTCCAACATTCGCACCCTGCAGCAGGTGCAGAATATTTTTTTGCGGGCCACCAAGGTTAATGGTGTGATCATCTATACAATGGCCTCAGCGGAGCTGCGCCACAAGGTTACCGAATTGGGCCGTCTGAACGGCGTATCCACTGTGGATATTCTGGGGCCGGTTCTGACCCGCCTGTCTGATCTTCTGGAAATTTCTCCCCTGGCCAAGCCGGGGCTGTTCCACCAGTTGGATAGCGATTATTTCAAACGCATCGAGGCCGTGGACTTCACCATCAAGCACGATGACGGGCAGGGGTTGGCCACCATCGGCGCAGCCGAGATCGTCCTGCTTGGAGTTTCCCGGACTTCCAAGACGCCAGTCAGCATTTACCTGTCCTACCGGGGCTGGAAAGTGGCCAATATCCCGGTTGTTCTGGATGAAGATCTCCCTGCGGAAATTCACGCTATCGATCAGAAAATGATCATTGCCCTGACCATTAATCCCATGCGGCTGGAAGCGATCCGCAAGGAACGGCAGTTCAAAATGAAGGCCGGCGAAGGCATTGCCTATGCCAGGATCGAGCATATCCGCTGTGAAGTGCTTTTCGCCCTGCGCCAGTATGAACGCTGGCATTGGCCCGTCCTGGACGCCACTTATAAATCAATTGAGGAAACGGCCACTGAAGTCATGCGCTTGATTTACGCCCAATCGGGATTGAAAAAAGGAAATATTCCCTATTGATAGGTTCTGCCGGCAACAGACGCGGCTATATTATTTTTCTAGAATAGCGGAGTCCAGCAGCGCGGCCATGGTGCCGCTGCCCTTTTTCAGGTCCTGGTCCTGTTTTTCTTTCAGCCGTGTGAGTTCGCCGCTGAAATCTTCCTCGGGTTCTTCCATGGTCAGGGACAGGGTTTTGCGCTCCGCATCGACCGCAAGAATGCGCACGTTGACCGTAGCGCCGATCTCCAGGATCTCCTTGGGATGATTGACGCGGCGGTCTGCGCCCAGGCGGGAAATGTGCAGCAGGCCGGTTACTCCGGGAAAAAGTTCAATGAAAGCCCCAAAGGGTTTCATGTGGACGACTGTTCCGGCGAATTCGGCTCCCACGTCCAGTTTGTCGCTGGCAGCGGTCCAGGGATCGGCCAGCAGGGCTTTTAGGCTCAAGGAGATTCTGTTGGCTTCCTGGTCCAGCTTGAGAATGGCCACTTTCAGCTTCTGTCCGGGCTGAAGCGCTTCCTGGGCGCTCTGGATTTTCTGGTGGGAAATTTCCGAAACGTGCAACAGCCCTTCGATGCCGCCAATATCAACGAAAGCACCGTAATCATGTACTGAGGTTACGGTGCCTTCGCGCACCTGTTTCAATTCGAGTTCCAGCCACAGCTGCCGTGCTTTTTCCTTGTCTTCGGCCTGCAGTAGCTCTTTGCGTCCGATTACGATGTTGCGGCCGTCTTCTTCGTACTGGGTGATCAAAAAGGAATAAGTCTGATCCAAATGTATATCCGAATTCTGGCAAAATCTCTTTTCAATTTGTGATATTGGGCAAAAAGCCTTCTGGCCCATGACCTGGACTTCGAAACCGCCTTTGTTTACGGCCTTGACTTTGCCCTCTACCGGAATGCGCGCTGCGAAGGCCTCGCGCAGCATGGCCAGGGAGGGTGAGTCTTTTGCCTGGCGCCAGTCACTCCGGCCGGACTGGCGTAACTTTGCCGTGCAAAGGAAGATCCCGTCGTGGAAAGAGGTCACCAGGACCTGGACCGTATCACCCGGCTTGACAGTCAATTGCCCCTGGCGCTCACATTCTTCGCGGTCGATCATGCCTTCGGCGCGGGTGCCCAGGTCGAGGAAAATGTTGTCTTTGCCGATAGAAATGACTTTGCCTTCGGCCACTTCGCCCACCTTGATGCGGGTGGCGGTGCGGAAAGAGGCGTTCAGCAGGTCAGCGAAGTTCTCCTCGTTCATTTTGGCGGGCGCATTTGTTTCATTTTTGTTCTCGGTCATGGGATTTCCTTGTTTGTTCTCGGGTTGATTTGGATTACCAAGATTCTGCTATTATTTTAATCTGTATCGCCCTTAATGTCAAGGGCCACTTTGCAGGTTATTTGTGTTACAATGGTAAGGAAATGGTGAAACGGCGGTTAGTGATATTGGTTCTTGCCGGTTTGCTGCTGCAGGTTCATGCCGAGCAAAAAAAGAAAAATCTTTTACAGGACGTGGCCATTATTTCAGCCGTAATTTGCGCCTATGTCCTTGTCCTGCCCGACACGCGCCAGCGTATTTTTCGCGAGGCTTCGATTGCGAAAGTTTGGAATAATTTCAAATATCCGGTCTGGAGCGCCTGTGAGGGCGGGAGGATTGACCACAACGGTTTTTGGATCAACTATGTCGGCCACCCACTCAGCTTCATGGCCCTGGGTTTGTATTTGAAGGAACGGGGATACAACAATTTGGAAACCCTGGCGTTCACGCAAACGGTGAACGTTCTCTGGGAGTACGGAATCGAAGGGAGCATGTGGCTGCCTTCCTCAAAGGATTTGTTCTCCGACCTGTGCGGTTCGCTGGCCGCCGCTTTTATTTTGGCTCCCCTGTCCAACCGCGCTGAAGTAAGGATCGCCGCCGGCGATCGGCGCTGGGGAAACTATTTGCTTTATTATTTGAATCCATTTAAAAAAATCAACCGTCTGATTTTTGGGTCGCGGAAAAAGTCCCCGGCACTGCATTTTTTCCCCAGCCGGGGCGGCGTGATTATCGGCATGAATTGGCTGAAATAACCACAGATCTGAATGCTATTTGCTTCCGCTTTGCAAATCTTTTCTTTTTTCGATGAAATAGGCGGGCGCAAGGGGATTGCCTTTTTTGCTTTTCACTTCCCCGTCCAAAAAAGCGCCTTCGGCGATGGCGATCTGCTGGCAGACGATTTTTCCCTGCACGTGGCTGCCGGCCCTGATCTCGATCTTGTCCAACGCCTTGATCCGTCCTTCCACCCGGCCTTCGACGATGATGTGGTCGGCCTCGGCCCGTCCTGAAAAGAGGCAATCCTTGCCGATGAACAACAATCCTTTCAGGGTGATTACGCCGTTCATCTGGTTATCCAGGCGCAAGTCCCCCTTGCCGCTGATTTCGCCGGTTATACAAGTGGCCTTGGTGATGAATGATTTCTGTTCGCTAGCGGCAGTGTTGTCAGCGATTCTCTGGTTTTGCATGGTTGCTCCTGTTGGTTTCATTTCTTCGTTCATGGGCATTTCAGATGAAAAATGACCGGCTTTTCGTCATGGTAAAAAAATGCAGAAAAACAGTAAGGGTTTCAGCCAATATGGCTTTTTGCAAAGAATCGTCAGGGTGAAAAAATAGTACTTGCATGACCTCCCGACTGTTTTTGTTCACGCTGGCCCGCAGCGAGTCTGATGAGGGGTTGCCGAAAGCGCCCTGTTCATCGCGCAGCACGATCCTGCCATTGAAATTCAGGGATTCCTTGCGGATGCCCTGGTAGTGATCGTTTTCATTGCCAAGGGTGATGACTGCCGGGCCGTGTACGCGTTCCAGATCGTAGAGCCCGAAGCAGATCTGGAATTTGAGCGAAAGAAAATTGGTCAGGTCCACTAGTGGGTTTACGGCAGGAAAGTCATTCTTGTCGCGGAGCCGGCGCCAGAGGGCTTCAGAAGAGGGGCGGTGTTTGGTCGGGTCGATGCGGAATGATTTATACAGCTGGCGGGAACAGGCGAATCCGGGTGGCAGAGAGTGGTTGTAAATGGTGCGAATGGCAGCCACCTGACTGCTGATGAATTCCTCTAAGAGATCAGCTTGACAGCCCGTCACTCCGTGAAAAAGGTTAATCCCGGCGTTTAATTTTCCAGGCAACAGGTTTTGAATTGAAAATGGCATGGTCATTTTGTGTTTGTAAATTCTATCACAGTGTGGTAAAAAAATCCTCAAGGCATTTTGAGTTGAGAACATCTCCAGTTGTTTGACCGGGACGGCATGATGCCGAGGAGGAACGCATGGGTAAATTCTTTCTGTGGTTGATATTGCTTTTCATCTGCTGGCCGCTGGCTTTGCTGGCCCTCCTGCTTTATCCGCTGGTCTGGCTTCTTTTGCTGCCTTTCCGCCTCCTGGGCATTGCCGTTGATGCGGTTTTTGAGCTGCTCAAAGCCTTGATCACTCTGCCGGCCAGGATTTTGCGCGGACCCCGGAACTAAGTCGCCAGTAAATTCGTTATAGCCACTTAAAAAAATAATGGCCACGGACGGAGGCCAACGACATGAGAATGCTGCGTCAACTGCTGCAAAAAGAGGGATGGTACCTAAGCGAAACCGGATTGCCTATTCAGGTGGGGGTGAAATTCGCCACTTCACCATTTGGCAAAAAACACCTGCATCAAACCATGGCCGAGTATTTTCTGATAATTGCGGGCACCATGAAGCTTTCCGTGGCCGGGCAAGTACTGGAAATGGAGAAGGGCGACCTGCTGCTGGTCGAACCAGGTGAAACGCATGAAGTTCTCAGCTGTTCAGCCGATGCACTTTTGTTGCTCCTGATGCCTCCTCCACTTGCTGGAGATAAGGTAGAGCTGTAGCCAGGGTTTGCTTTCTGCTTGGTTTTTTTGTAATAAAAACATCCGCTTCTTGATTAAAAATGAATCACGCCCAAAAAATCGTTTATTGGTCCTGGCGCTGATTTATTGAATCAGGCTTGGCTGCCGGCGTGTCCGTTCCGTTCTTGATCTTGAAAAGGGGGTCGCCAATGCGGACGGCTTTCCCCTTTTCGGCTAACACCTTTTCCACCCGGCAGGCCGGAAACAGCAGAATAATGGTGGACCCCATGGCAAAGTGTCCCATTTCAGCCATTTGCTGCACCGGGATATCGAGCGGCAGCCATTCATTTTTTGCCGGCAGCCCGGCGCCAAGGTACTGCATACCGATGCTGCCAACGAAAGTAGCGCCCACGGCAGCCAGAAAAAACGGACCGTCTTGAAGAGCAAAGCGGGTCACCAGCCGTTCATTTTTTATATACAGGCCTTTGACCCGGCTCGTTGAGAAATCGTTGACCGGGAACAAGCGGTTGCCGCCGTGAAAACAACCGCTGATCCGCCCCGAAAGCGGGTAATGGAAGCGGTGGTAATTGCTGGGAGAGAGGTAAATGGTCGCCAGGTACCAGCCCCGGG
>DATKZA010000163.1:0-26369 GCA_035528155.1 Patescibacteria group bacterium
CCCAGAGGCTTTTAGGTCAGTCTCGCTCTTCTTATGCAATCAGTCTAGCATCCCAAAAACATATAAACGAGCACCGTCCCTCAAATTCAGACTTTTTTTTAACTCAAAGTTTATTGTTGAGACGCGACCCCGGAGGCTTCCAAGTAATAATGAAAGACCTGACCCCAATGCCTTCCCGAGATGCCGCTTGGATCGCCGGTCCTGGCCGCCCGCGCCGGGACCGTCGTCCGCGTGTTCGATACGCACTTGGACAGCGACGAGTACGACAACCAGTTCAATTTCATATTTATCCGCCACGACGACGATAGTGCCGCTTTCTATGCCCACCTGAGGCAGCACATCGCCGACTTGGGGCATCTCGGCAACCCCGTCGTCGACCTGCTTCACTTCGGCGTCTATCGCGCCTGGCCGAACAGAGGCGGCGACGACCTGCCGGTGAATTTCCGCAACGCCCAGGGCCCGCTCGACTCCCGCGGCGGCCTCATGCAGGACACGCGGTACCTGGCCTTGCCCTATTGATCGCTGCTTCTGCTTTTTTCGTCGCTGGCGAATGCGAAATTACAGGCGCCATCCCTAGAGGCCCGTTTATACGAAATCTGCCATTTAAAGAACTGAGCCTCATTTTTTCGTGAATATATTAAATTGAGACCTGACCCCAGAGTCTTCCTGTATCTTTTAAAGGGCGTCCCCAGGCTCTTTCATTCCCCCTGTAGCTTCATCTTTTACGGAAATTATTGAGTTCGCTAATCCAGTGCTCAAAATTTTTTTTATCGTCGCCAAGCTTGATGCTGCGATCCGTCGGGTCGAATTTAAATGAACTGGACTTTTCCAGTCCCATTTCATCCGTATATCTTATGATTAATTTGAGGGACAAACCATGTTCATCCAGATAGAGGTCCCGAATTTGATCAAAGTTGACATTGAGCCCAACCTCTTTTCCATTCATGCTGGTGAAAAGCACTCGCTTTTTGTCCGTGTAGAACAGGCGGCCTTGTCCTCTTGATGAAATGGCAAAGGATTTAAACTTCACCTCGGGCGATATCACAACGAATCCATTCCTTGATTTTTCATCCGGAGCCAGAACATTCGGTGTTTTATCAAGACCCGTGGCTTTTGTCCAGATTTTTCTTCTTAGAAAAGGTATTACAAAAAACACTAAAACAAATACAACAATAATTGTAAATATTTCCATCTTCCCTCCCATAAAATTGTGCGAATAATTAATTTATTCTTTTTAATTTTTTAAAAGAATCATTTTTTAATATAAACTATCGTCATGAGGGTTAGGTATGGCAAAAATCGGTTTCAAGTCTTGCATTTTTATTTAGAATCTCAAGGGTCGCGTCTCAACGGGCTGTTGCCCAAACAAATTCACATTTTCACAGTCCGTCCCCGAGGCCCTCTAGAGAATTCTATACACGAAGAAACGAACTGTCAATTTCCATTTTTGAGACCTGTCCCCGGAAGCTTACGAACCCAGCGGTTCAACTGCCAGGTTTAATGCCAAGATTCAATGTTCATTGTTGAGACGCGACCCCGGGTATGCTTTTTCATATGCCTGGCGAATAAATCGTTTGCTGCCCAGAATGGCATTGGCTCCATAAACCTCTTCTCGTTCCACCTGCCCGCCGGCATCCGGAAAAGAACTGACAAACCGCCGATAGGCTTCCGGACTGTTGGAAAATGCAGACATGATTTCCGTACTATATAAAAACTCCGGTGTCCGTACTTTGCCGATGAAGGCGCGATAACTGCTATAGCGAAATTCTACAGGGAGTTTTGTTATTCCCGCCCGTACCGGGTTCAGGTGGATATAAGCACTCAATACCTGCAGATAGGAATCCTTTTCAACCAGAATGGCTTTGAATCGCCCTTGAAACACAGAGCCTACAAGGCGATATTTAAAGCGAAACCAATTGGCATAGCTTGTATTCAGGTGATGCATGGCCTTGCTGAGATTGGCCTGTGGGGTCTCCAATAGAAGATGGAAATGATTGTCCATCAGAACATAGGCATGCAGAAATAGTTTATATTTCTCAACCGTTTCTGCAAGCTTTTTTAGGAATTTATCCTTATCCTCCGGACAGGTAAAAATGTTTTCCCGTCTCTCCCCGCGTGAAATCACATGATAAAATGCATGTTCATATTCGATCCGCAATTGACGTGCCATATTGTTATTTTAACAGGATTTTTCTTAAAGCTCAATGTTCATTGTTGAGACGCGACCCCGGAGGTTCTGAAAATCATTTTTTATTTGCTTAAAACAAAAACTGCTTTTAAAGAAAAAGGGAATGGGCGAATGCCCTTGGGGTCTGCTGCCGCGATAGCCTAGACCTGATTGCAACACCCATCCCCGAACATCATCATACCACAGTGAGGGTGAATAGTTGACTGGGAAAAACATTTTTAAAGTTGAGGAAATCATGAACGACTTAATCAAAAGAAAATTAATTTTTTGCCTTTTCTATAGTTGACCCCAATGCCTTCGAAATCAAGGCCGCAAAAACATCATTGATCATTGCGTTCGAACGCATTGCTAAAAAAAATAAGAAAAAATAGTTCTACCTACTTGACAGTGACCTTCTAATGGGTGTCCCTCAACGACCTTCAAAAGCGGAAGAACACGCCCGTCCGCAGGCCCAGGCCGCCGAGGTCGAGCGTGAAGGGGTCATATTCCGCCGCATCGCCTGGAGACGGAATGAACGGAAAAGGATACTCCTCGCCGCTCAGCACCCAGCGGCCCTCGCTTTTTTCCGTGGAGCGAAACTCGACTTCCAGGGTTTCCCCGTCCTGGATGATCTCGGTGCTGGTGCGCTCGCCGGTCACTTTTTTCACCCGGCACGACTGATAAAGTCCCTCGACAAAGAGCCCCAGGCCGCGCCACAAGGCCAATTCGAGCTTGGCTCCCCCCTCGAGGGTCAAGCCGCTCCCCCGCCCGTTCATGGCCACCTCGTAGCTGCTGTTCTGGCCCGAAAAGCCGTCCTGGAACTTGCGCGTGGAGGAATAGCGGTATTCGGCGAACATCCAGCCGGCATTGACAAAGCCGGCCAGGCGCAGGCCCCGCCCCGGCGCTAAGCTCACCTGCGCCCCCACATGGGGGAAAAGCCCCTTGGCGCCAAGCCGGTAGTCGGGGATCTCGTTGCTGACGGAAAATTGCCTGGGGTAGTTGGTGAACCCCGGATAACGATTGTCCAAAATATAGGAGATGGAATACGTCGAAACCTGCTGCTGATCGAAATATCCGATCCCCAGCGCCAGGGAGAACGTCTTGTTGAGGGAAAAGCGGACGCGGGCCGTCAGCGGCCGGCTGCCGCCCAAAGGCTTGAGCTGTCCCTTGGCCTGGCCCATAATATAGAGGGGAATGAACCCGTAGGTATAAATATAGTAGTAGGCCTTGGACTTGCAGATCCAGCGGTCATAAGTAACGAAGCTGTTCAGGTCGGCCGGCTCGCCATCGCCGGCCCCCCAAGGGGACGCCGCGGCCAAGCCGCCGGCAACCACGGTAGACGATAGACAGAAAAAAAGGGTTTCCAGACCCTGGTTTCATTGAAACCAACGATGCCCGGCATGCGTAATAGAAAAAAAGGATGCGCCAGTGAAATCATCATTGTTGTTCCTGTTTTCGCTTTGTCTCGTTCTTCCCTCCTCATTGCCGGCCCAGGAATCCCTCAAGCCGCTGCGCGCGGCGGCGCCGCCGCTGATCGACGGCGTGCTCGATGACGCTGCCTGGCGGGAGGCGCAGGAGATCAGCGCCTTCAAGACCTTCATCCCCGATTTCGGCAAGGAGCCGTCCGAGCGGACCTCGGCCTACATGGCCTACGACGCCGAATACCTGTACTTCGCCTTCAAATGCCATGACCGTTCCCCGGACAGGATCAAGGCCACCATGGCCAGCCGCGACACGATCATGACCGACGATTTCGTTTGCATCAACCTCGACAGCTTCAACGATCAGCAGGCGCTCTACGCCTTCTACGTCAACCCCCTGGGCATTCAGGGCGACAGCCGCTTCTCCAGCAACACCGAGGATTTCAGCGCCGATTTCGTCTGGTCGAGCGCCGGGCGGCTCGGACCCGACGGCTATGCGGTGGAGTTGCGCATCCCCTTCAAGACCATCCGCTATGCGGGGAAAGAGCGGGTGGAGATGGCGATATTCTTTGAACGCTTCATCAGCCGCACCAGCGAGCATGGGTCCTACCCCGAGATGGACCCGGCCAAGGGCTACGCCTTTCTCTCGCAGATGCGGCCGCTCGAGCTGCGCGACATCCGGCGCTACACCCTGATGGAAGTGCTCCCCTCGCTTGTTTTCAACCGCAAGCATGAGCAGCAGCAGGGGCGCCTGCAGCGCAGCGAATCAAGGGCCGAGCTCGGCGTCACCGGCAAATTGGGATTGACCTCGAAGCTGATCCTCGACCTCACCTGGAATCCCGATTTCAGCCAGGTCGAATCGGACGCCGGCCAGGTCGACGCCAACCTGCGCAGCGATCTCTTCTATGCCGAGAAGCGGCCGTTCTTTCTGGAGGGCAGCGACATCTTCCAGCTGGCCGGGATGAGCTTCTTTATGAGCGCCGTCCACACCCGGCGCATCGTCGACCCGCTGCTGGGGTTCAAGCTGACGGGCAAGCTGGGCGGCCGCGACACCCTGGGGGCCATCTTCGCCGTCGACGAGCACGTGCAGGACCCGCTGCACGCCGGCGCGCAAGCGGAGAACGCGGCCTTCACCATTTTTCGCACCAAGCGCGCCCTGGGCGGGGACAGCTTCCTGGGGGCGTTCTACACCGGCCGCGAGCAGGGCGCCGATTACAACCGCCTCGTCGGCCTTGACGGCCAGCTCCGCCTGTCGCGTTCGCAGACGCTCAGCTTCCACGGCTTTGCCTCCTTCACCGACAACCCGTCCATGCCGGACGAAAGGGGAACGGCGCTGAACGCGTACTACTCCAAGTCGACGCGCGACCTGGACCTGGAGGGATGCTTTTATTCGATCAGCCGCGGCTTCTTCAGCGAGAGCGGCTTCCTGTCGCGCGCCGGCCTGACCGGCCTCGAAAGCGCGATCGGCCCGAAGTTCTACCCCAAGTCCAATTTTTTCCGCAAGGTCAATCCCCGCCTCTGGGTCTATGTCGTCCGCGACCACGAGAGCGGCATGAACGAGGCGCTGGGCCGGCTCGGCGTCGACCTGCTGCTGCCGGGCAACACCGGACTGACCCTGGAGGCCTGGAAGGCCAGCGAGGTCTTCCTCGGCCGGCGCTTCGACGTCAGCACCTTGCGGCTGATCGCCAACAGCTGGCTGAGCAAGAAGTTGTATCTGTATCTCGGCTTGCGCCGGGGCAACCAGGTCCGCTACGCGCAGGACCCGTTCCAGGGCTATGGAAATACGATCACCGGCATATGCCGCTATCTTCCCACCGACAAGCTCCAGTGGGAGGTCCGCCTCACCTACGCCGACCTCTTCGCCAAGGCAGACAGCAGCCAGGTATATGAATACACCATCCTGCGCAATAAGCTCACCTACCAGGTGAACAAATACCTCTTTTTCCGCGGCGTGCTCGAGTACAACGATTACCGCAGAAAACTCCTCGGCGACCTGCTGGTCTCGTTCACCTATATCCCGGGGACCGTGATCCAGCTGGGCTACGGCTCGCTTTACGAAAAGGTCCGCTGGGATGAAAGCGCCTACGGCCCGGACGACCGCTTCCTGGAGATGAAGCGCGGCCTCTTCTTCAAGGCCTCCTATCTCTGGCGGCTGTAGCCGATTTCAAAAAAACGAAAAAACCGGCCTGCTTACTCAAGCGTCCTAAAACAAGACCCGGCAGTAATGCCTTTTGTAAAAACTGTCATTTCAAGACCTGGCCCTCATGTATTCAATTTCGGCGGCAAGGTCAAATTCCGGGAATTATAGGGACGGTGCCTGCAATTTTAAATATCTAGCATTAATTAAAAAACTTCATGGTATAAGATCCAACCTAGAGTTTACAAGGATACGACGCTTCCGTATTGGGATTTCCAGTCGCCGTGATACTTTTGAGATTTTTCAAAATTATTTGCCTAGCTTCCTTTTTTTCGTAATCGAAATAAAATAAAGTTTCATCCTTTATTTCATAGGGAAAACCCTCACGGCTTACCACTGCTTTATCTTTTTTGCTATAGAAGGTAAAAATTACAGTTCTGTTGTTCTGACCTTCTTCTCTGGCAATGTCAATGTCAATATCATTCATCTTGGACCTCCTGCGGAATTTGGGTGAAGCCCAGTGCTTACTCTAGTCAGCCATTTCGCTGGGATTGGGAGTTTTAATGATCAGGAAACTGGCATCCTGACCGGACTTGTTCTTTATGTTCATTGAAGTCTGATGGCTGACCGGCAGCAAAGATCCTTCCCTGGCAAGCCTTTCCGTTCCATCCAGGTTGATCACGACCTCTCCCCTGATAACCAGGATATGCACGTTCGAATTCGCGTTATGCTGGGGAACGCTTTGCCCGGGCTGCAAAGCTGCCTGCATCAGCAGCAAATATTTTTCATCGACCAGTTTCCTGCTGCCCATTTTATCATCTTGAAAGGGTATGTTTTCCAGAACATTTATCATTTTTCACTCCTCTTCGGAATTACTCCGATTTTAAAGGATGACTTGTGGATTTGCAACAGTTGTTGCCGATAAACTCTTGAACTCTTCAACTCTGCATTGGATAAATTGTCCGAAAGAGAAGAAAGAATAACGTCTTTCCCTGGAAAAGGATCGATGATAACGCAGCGGCGGCTAAGCGTCAGCTAGCAGGCTTTCTCCCGCAACTCAATGTTCATTGTTGAGACGCAACCCCGGAGGCTCCTTATCTTCAAAGTTGGAGCTGACCATCAATGCCGGCAGGCGGCTTTTGTTTTTTGCATAATCGATCAAGCCATTTCGGAAGTCGATGATCCAGGACCTGGATTCCGTGAAGCTGTCTCCAGTCCAAATCGATTTGATGCCTTTGCCAAAAACGGCATCCAGGAATATTTTTTCATCCTGCGGGTTCTTTTCCAAAAGGGATGCCGCTTCCTCGACCGTTGGCAGGCGCCAGCTGCTGATGCCTCCATAGCCGACGGCATTCAAGGATCCGATCCAATCTTCTGCTTTTTTCAAGCTCATCTTGACCAAATTCTGCTGCCTCATCCAGACAAGCTTTGTGGCGCGGTCAAAGATCAAGCGTAATCCCGCCACATCCTTTATCTCATACTGATGGCCGAATTTCCCGCCGGGATTCCTTTGCGCGTCAAAAAGATTCTTGGCGCCCAGCATTTCGGAAATTTCCTGTTCGTTCAGAGACTTGTACTCCCGCCTTAAACCGGCCGCGACCGGTGCGATCTTGACGGCGGCGTGGTCGGCCTCGGCAATTTTCAAGGATTTTTTTTCGTTTTGGCGAACGGTGGATTTTCCCTTCTTTATTTCCCCGGTCGTTTCCGGGCCAGTCTCCAGCATGGCAGGGGCGACCGGTTCCGTCTCGGGTGGGGGGGCTTCGGCAATTTCCGGGACCGGCGCCGGGCTTTCCTTATCCGGGCTCATCGGTTTTTTTATGTGGCTGGAAAAAATGACTGCGAGCAGCAAGCCGATCAGTACCATCATGGAAAATGGAAAAAACAAGCTCCTGGTGGCCGGCGGTTTCTTTTTTTGCACGCCTTGGGCGGGAACAGCCTTTCGGCCCTTTTTTTCGAGGGGCTTGCTCTCTGCCTTGCGCCTGGCATCGATCGCCTGCTGCACCTTCTTCAGCTCGCCGCGCACGGACACATTCCCGAATTCAAAGGCTTTTTTAAACCATTCCAGGGCGTTTTCTTCGCTTTTTTCGACACCGATTCCCAACCGATACATGGCCGCGACTTCCGCCATCGCCTTGGCATCGCCTTTAAGCGCTGCAACGATTTTTTTCTTTAATTTCCTTTCCGGATCCGCCTCCAGTTTGATTTGCACCAATTCGGATTTCGCTTTTTCATTACCCTGTTCGGCAGCTTTTACATACCACTTTTTTGCCTCAGCGATATTTTCCTCGACGCCAAGACCGGTTCGATACATGTTGCCCAAACTTACCTGGGCCGCGTCCAGGCCTTTTCCGGCCGCCTTGAGATACCACTCGCGCGCTTTCTGAAGATCCCGATCTACTCCCAATCCCCGCTCATACAAATAACCCAGATCGTTTTGTGCGCTCAAATTGCCTTGCGCGGCCAACTTGTGAATCCAGACAAACGCTTTTTCATGGTCTTGCTGAACCCCCCTTCCGTCCTTGTACATCCCCCCCAACAGCAGTTGGGCCTCGGCATTGCCCTGTTCTGCCGATTTCTGGACCCATTTAAATCCTTTCTTTAAATCTTTCTCGACTCCGTTTCCGGCGCAGTACATGGTTCCCAATCTGAGCTGCGCCAGGTCATTGTCCTGCTCAGCCGATTTCTTGAAGCATTTGCATGCTTTTTGAGGATCCCGGGCAACACCCGATCCGTTCCAATACATGTCTCCCAATCGCACTTGCCCGAGAGCATTGCCTGCTTCAGCCGATTCGCGATACAAGGCAAGAGCTTTTTGGAAATCCCGCTCGACTCCCAGGCCTTGCTCATATATGTATCCCAATTGCGCTTTACTGGTATCGTTGCCTTGTTCGGCAGATCGGTTGTACCATTCCAGTGCTTTTTTGTAATTGCGGTCTGTCCCGATTCCCTTTAAATACAACTCTGCCAATCGTTCTTGAGCACAATCGTCGCCGTCTTTGGCTGTTTTCTGATACCACTTTAATACCTTGGCATAGTCCTGCCTGATGGTCCCGCATTTTTCACATTTGTCGATGTCCGGTCCCAGGCGTTCGCCGCAGGCAAAGCAAACGACAACTTCGGGATGATTCCCCTTGTCGGAATTCGCAGCGGGATTTTTTTTCAGCGCCTGGGAATGAGCGCGGTCTATGGTGCACTTGACACAAAATTTCATGTCGTCCTTGATTACGGCTCCGCAAACCTGGCACTGGGTCATCTGTTCAACACCATGATTGCCCGCTGGGTTCAAGCCCACGGGTGCGGCCGGCATCTTTCCTAAGCATGTCGTCCCTGTTTTTGAATGCTGATTCAAACATGGCTCCGGCTCAACCCCCCCGCGTATTATAAACCACCCGCATTATTTTTTAAATCCCGGCACGCTGCGCGTATTCAAGAGATTGGAGCGCAAGACTCCGGGGTCGCGTTTCAACGCCAGACAGGTCGCCTTGCCCCCGGCAGGCACGCGAACAAAGTCACTAAGTCAAGCAACGTCCCCAGGTTTCCCGGTTGAGACTCGATCCCGAGGTTTCTGTATTCAAAAAGATCTGAAGACAGTCATATCCTGCGAATCTGCCCCCTACATTTTCATTTTATTTGACCGGGGTCAGTGTCCAGGAAAAAATGCCCCCCTTTTCATCCTTGTAGGAACCTTTCAACGTGGTGCCTGAAGAGGGGAGGGAGATCCCGAACGCCTCGGCGGCGATATTTTCCCTGGAGGGATTTTTAACCACATCCGGGAACATCTCCTTCAGTAGTTCCGGAAAAGGTACCTCCCGGTTATGCTCCTCCATTTTATTTAAGAATGCCGCCGTTACTTTCAGCTCGGAAACCGATTCCACAAACCAACGGGGTCAGGTCTCGCTATTGGCTGTTGCCAACAACAGATTGGAATGAATAAAGTGCAAAGGGGCTGCCAAAAAGTCCGTTTGCCGGCGCTGCGATGCTTGAAATATTGCATTTCCCCGAATGTCTAAAATCGAGGCCTGACCCCGGAGGAGTACATGATGCCAAGATTCAATGTTCATTGTTGAGACGCGGCCCCAGAGGCTTTCATTCTTCTTCCCCCCGGGCCCCGGCCCCGCTGCGTTGAGAATCCGGATTATTTCATCTCGCCGAGCCTGGCCAGGATCTCCTTGCCGAACTCGAGGCACTTGGCCTTGTCGGTTTGATCGTAGTTTTCGAACGGATAGCCGGCGCCCTTGTAGTATGCTTCGAGACCTTTGTAGTCCTCGGCTGACAGCAGTTCTTTCTTCATCCAGCCGTTGAACGCCCGCGCCAGCAGGGGCTTGGCCCGGCACTTTTCGGCGAACATCTCCAGGTATGGCCCGGCCTGGTCGGGCGGCGCGCCGCAGACGACGAAAAGCGCGATGAGCTTGTCCTTTACCAGCGCGCCCTGCTTTTCCAGGAAGGCGGCCATGTCCGCGTGGAGTTTGTTGTTGTAAATGCCCGAGCCGAGGACAATTTTGTCATAGCCGCCCAGGTCACCCGCCTCGGCGGCCGACACGACCGCCGCTTTCCCGCCCATGCCCTCGGCGATCCACTCGGCGGTCTTGGCCGTGCTGCCGTAGAGCGAAGCATAGACGATCACCACTCCCTTCTGCCCCTCGGCCGGCGCCGGGGCCGCAAAAACGGCAAGTCCGCAGCCCAACACAACCAACATAGCGATAGAAATAATCTTCATGCGATCCCTCCTGAACTGGGTTGATTTTCTCATCTGCTCACAGGAAAACATCTTCCCCTGCACCTGCATTCTGAGACGAAACCGTTAAAATGTCAACGGCTACCGGCCGCGGCCACTTTCTTTTCCCCCCGGGAAAATGGAGATCAGGAGACTTTCCCCGCCCTTCACCCGCCGGCGGCGTTTTGAAAATGGGCCGCGGCCAGGCGGTCCAGGTTCTCCCAGACGGGTCCCGGCCCCGGTTGATAGGCGGCGGCGAGCGGCTCCCGCCATTGCCCCGGCCGATAATCCTCCGCCAGCAGTTTTTTCAGCAGTCCCGGCCGGGTTTCCTCCAGGAAGCGCACCCGCCAGTAGCCCAGGACGAAACAGCGGATGAACGCTTCAGGGTCCCTGCTGGAGAAAGCAGGGTGATTCCGGCGCTGCGCCCGGGCCGGGGCCTGGGCCAGGGAGATGGCCGTCCCGGCGCGCACGGTGGCTTTTCCCAGCAGCCGATCGACCATGTACATCGCCAGCCCTTCGTTCAGCCAGGCCGGCAGTTTCAGGCGGGCGGTGCAGGCGTGGGTCACCTCGTGGCAGGTGATGTGCCGCATCTTTTCTGCCATGTTCTCTTCGTCAAGGAAGATCCGTGCTCCGATGCTCCGGTCCGCGGATTGGATCAGCCGCGGCGGCTTGACCCCCACCGCCAGCCGCCTTCCGTAGCGCTGCATCCAGCCGCCGGCGATCCGCCAGAGCCTGCTGACGCGCCAGGCCCAAAGGGGAAAGCTGAGTCCCAAAAGTATCCGCCACGGCCAGGGGGCCGAGTGCAGGAGGAAGTGCGGCCACGAATTCATCACGTAGACGCGCAGATCGCCCCCCGAGGCCAGGGCCAGAACATCGCGGACAAGGCGGATGCTCTCCTCGGCGGCGCGACCGATCCCTGCGGCCGCATCGCTGTCGGACGCTTCAAAAAACAAGGTTATCCGGAGGAGTTTTTTCCGTTCCATATTTTAAAAAAAAGCCTGATCCCTTTAGCTGCCCTTCCCATCACCTGGTCATTTACCCCTGGCCAGTCTGGCCAGGAAAAAAAGGGCCAGCCCGCCGAGGATGAGCCCCCCTTTCAGGAGCATGCCCCTGTCGACGATCTCGACGAAACGAGCCCTGCCCTGGCGGACTTCAATGTAGCCCAGGGGGGTGGTTTTTACCCCCACTCCCATGCACGGGCCCTTCTTTTTCCTGCCCGCGGCTTCGGCCCGGCCTTTGCCGCCGGATTGCGCATCGCTGTCGCAGCCGCAGGCATGGATGGACACCTTGGCTACGGGGACGAAGGTGACCCCGTCCTTCACGTACGCCTCGCCGAACACGGCCTTGACACCGCTTTTTTCGGTGATCTCCTGGATGACTTCTTTAAGGTTCATGAGCGCCTCCCTGCCTTATTGAATCATACCATCTCTGAAAGGAACCAATCAACATAGGGGGCGTCCTCAAGGCCCAAAGGCCGGGACCAACCCCAACCGTCAACCAATGGCCATTGCATATTGAACGATTTTTCCTTACACTCCCTTCATGGACAATATCGATCTTCCCGCCCATGCCAAGAACCGCTTCGCGGCCGCTGGCGCGCTTTTGTTTTTGATCGGATCGTTCGCCTGCGGCATGATGCAGGCGGCAGCCGCCGCTGCGACGCTGACCGTGCGCCTGCCCAGGGCGCCGCTGCCGGCAAGATTGATCTCGGTGGTGGCCGTGGCCGCCGAAACGGGACATGTCCTGGCCGGCCTGACCGTCACCGGCGCGGACAGCCAGGTGATCCTGGCCGTCAAGGCCGTTCCCCAGGTGGTTTTTGCTGATTGGCTGCTGTCCGACGGCAAGAGAGTGAGCGGCCGCAGCCCGTTGCTGCGTCCCGCTGCCGGCCAATCGCTGACCGTGGACCTCTCGCCGCTCGGCGCGGCCGCCTTGTTCCCGGCGACGTCCGGCGCCGCCTTTCGCCAGGCTGCCTTCTTCGCTGCTGCGGCCGAAACGGAGGGCGGGGCGACCGCGATCGGCATCCCGGCGAACGGGTTCACGGTCAAGGGGCTGGATCTGTCAGGCACGGATATCGCCAGGATCGTGACCACCGGGATGATCGACGGCGCGAGCTGCTACGGCGAGGATGGAGGGTTCGTCGTGGTGGAAACGGACCCAAAGACGCTGGCGATCCTGAAAGCCGAAATCGACTTGAGCAACTCGCCCGGCGCGGATCCCGCCACCGCCATGACGGACCGCTATGTCGCCCCGGGCCGCAGCGTCAGCGGCAGCGTGGAGTCGGATGGCACGAGCGTCACGCTCACGCTGCGGGTCGTGGACGCCCAAGGCCGCGAACTGCTGAGCAACAGCGCCAGCGGACCGCTGGATCAGGTTCTCGACATCAACGCCGGCGTCGCCGGCGCATTGGCAGCCGCCCTGTCGTGCCCTGACAGCGTGGGCGACCTGGTGCTCGACTTCGAGAGCGTCATCGTCGAGAAGGGGCCGCTGGCGCAGCAGAATGTGTTCCATGCCCGGGTCGGCGGCATCCTCCTCCGTACCGGGGGGGACGAATGGGGCTGGGCGGCCCAGGCGCCACTGGACGCCTCCGGAAGCCGCATTGAAATGCTGAACACGGATTGCGCGGTCAGCGGCGAGCAACCCGGCGCGACGAAACCTTTTCGCGTGGCCAGGGGCGGCTTCGTATGGTCGACCAATGGAGCCGGCGGCCGGCGCCGGGTGAGCGACCTGTGGATCGTCGTGGATCCCGGTGCCATCGATACCGCCGACAGCGGCAATATCCCGATCGTTTGCCGCGGGCCGGGGGGAGGCGTCGAGACGGTCACCGGCTTTACCCCCTTCGCCGACCTGTTCGACATGATGCATGATGGGGACGGGACCATCCGCGGCTGGACCATCCTCAACGGCGAGGTATATGCGCGCCGCACCTTCAAGAAGACAGGCCGGGCGCTGGGGACGGTCACGGAAACGACGACCTTCACGCTGCGACGGCGACAGCCGCGAAGGGATCGTGCGTCTCGACAATTTCTTCGCCAATGTCCGCCCCTCCCCCCTGTATCTCAAGTACCAGTTCGTGGAAGGGAGCGGGGCAACGATCTGGGACGACCAGTTGCATGTCGACTATTTTACCAGCCTGGCCGCGGCCCGCGGCCCCTTCAGCAGCAGGAAACTGACCTATGTCCGCATGTACGAACGCAGTGACTGATACGAAATTGGCTCGGCGCCTGTACCGCAGCAAACCAAAAGGGCTGACCCGGGGTTTCAGGACCTGACCCTCATGACTCCCTTGCATTTGCAGGCGAACATCCAGAGATCCCGATGTTCTGCAAGGCAATGAAAGGCAGCGGGGTCCCCTCTTTCTCTTTACTCATGAATCATGATAAAAAAAATGGCATAAAAGTGACCTTTTTCCCGCTTACAGGAGTTTTAATGTCTGAAGATTGCAAGGTGACAACGTCATGCCCGAAAGCGAGATGATTGAATCGGAGGCCCAGCGACTCTACCAGCGGTACGGGCCCATGATCTTGCGACGCTGCCGCCTGCTGCTCAGGGATGAAGAAATGGCCAAGGATGCCATGCAGGAGGTTTTCGTGAAACTGCTGAAGCGCCCGGAATTGCTCAATGCCCGGTTCCCCTCCGCACTCCTGTACCGGATCGCGACAAACCATTGCCTGAGCGTGCTGCGCGCTCAGCGCCATCGTCAAACCGCAGGCGGCGATAACCTTCTTAACAATATTGCAGCTTACGACGAAAGCGAAAAACGGGCTGTATTTGCTGCCATTCTTGAAAAGTTGTTTAAAAAGGAAGAACCCTCCACCCGGGAAATAGCCGTCATGCTGTTCATTGACAACATGACCCTCAAGGAAGTGGCTTGCGAGACCGGCCTTTCCGTATCCGGAGTTCGCAGACGGATCAGGGATTTTCGCGCGCGGGTAAGGATCCGCGGGGAGATGTACCATGAAACATGAACGGGCTTCCCAATGGAAACTGGAGCGCTATGTGCTGGGAGAGCTGCCATCCCGGGAGATGGCGGCGCTGCAGAAACGGGAAAGCGAAGACCCGGAATTTCATCAGGCAGCCCAATATTTGCGGGAGTCCGCTCAAGAAATTCTGGATCAGTATCCGGCCGCAACCATCGTCCCGGAGATCGTTGGCAAACTCGAGCCGGAAACTCGGCGGCAGGCGGACCTGGCAAGGAGCCGGCGGCTGAACCTGAAACGCCTGCTTATCGCCTCACCGATCCTGGCATCTTTCCTGGCGGTACTATTCATCGTGTTTCATGAGAGCCCCGCCACAAGGATCAAGGGGGGGGAAGCCATTGACGGGAGCCGTGCACGCATCGTCATTTTTCGGAAAAAGGATTCTAAGATCGAGTTGTTGAAGCAGGGCGATCGCGTCCGCAGCGGAGACTTGATCCAGATCGCCTACAAAGCGGCGGGGAACAAATTCGGCGTGATCGTATCCCGCGACGGCCGGGGCGGGGTGAGCCTCCACTTTCCCGAAAACAGCAAAGCCTCAACCCGGCTCAAAGACAAGAGCTCGGTCCTGTTGCCTTCGGCCTATGAGCTCGACAACGCTCCAAGCTATGAGTGTTTTTACTTCATCACGGCCATGGAGGAAATCGACGTCGGTGAAACGCTGGCCCGGGTGAAGGCCGCCGGCCGTCTTTCCGATTATCCCGCTCGCGCCGTTCTTGACCTGCCCGCTACTTGGGAGCAGTTCCACATTCTATTAAACAAGGAGAAATCAAATGAGTAAAAGGATAATTGCAGGATGGTTGTTTGTTTTTTGGGCCGGCGCATGTTTTCTTTCCGCCCAGGGCCCGGCCCCGACGGCCGTAAAGAGATACGCCGTGGTGATCGGGGCCAACAACGGGGGCAAGAAACGTGTCCGCCTGCGCTACGCAGTGTCCGATGCCAGATCGTTCCAGAGAGTCATGGGGGAACTGGGCGGTGTCGCCTATACGGATTGCCTGCTGCTCCTGGATCCAGAGCCGGAAACGATTTTCTTCGAAATAGGAAAATTCCAGGCCCAGGTCGAGAATGCCCGCGCACGGTTCGGCCGCATCGAATTGATCTTCTATTATTCCGGGCATTCCGACGAGACCCATCTTCTCCTGAACGAAGGGAAAATTTCCTACAAAAGACTCCGGCAAACGATCAACCGCTTCCCGGCCGACGTGCGGATCGCCATTCTTGATTCCTGTGCCTCCGGCGCCTTCACCCGGCTCAAAGGGGGGAAAAGAATGCCGTCCTTCCTGAGCGACGAGGCCTACAACATGCAGGGGTACGCGTTTTTGACCTCCAGCTCTTCCACCGAAGCATCCCAGGAGTCCGACCTGTTAAAGAGCTCATTTTTCACCCATTACCTGAATTCGGCCTTGAGAGGAGCCGCGGACCTGAACCAGGACGGGCGGGTGACCTTGAACGAAGCCTACCAATTCACCTTCAGCGAGACCCTGGCCGAAACCACCCAGACCCTGCACGGTCCCCAGCATCCCAACTACGATATCCAGATGTCGGGCACGGGTGATGTCGTGATGACCGAAATTCGCAACAGTTCCGCCATCCTGGTCCTCGGGATCGATTTGTCGGGCAGGTTCTTCATTCATGACCAGAACAACCGGCTGGTGATGGAATTAAGCAAGCCGGCGGGGCGGAAGATCATCCTGGGCCTGGACCAGGGAAAGTACCGCCTGATCAATATCGCGGCAGGCCGGATCTTCAAATCGGAGATCAACCTGCGGGCCGGCAAGGATTTGGAAGTCGGGGCCAACGGATTTGTCAGGTCGGCCGAAAGCTATACCACCCCGCGCGGCGACAGGATCCTCCAGATGAGAAAGGAGTTCCTTTCCAAAGGGTTCGTCGGCCGGCCGATCACGACGAACGTGTCGATGCCCACGGGGCGGACCCTGAACCAGGGAGAACTGGTCATCGGCTTGGGTCCGGTCAGTTACGGAATTTCGGACCGGGTCCAAATAGGCACCAACGCCTCCGATTTGATCAACGAGGTTTTTAATGCCGATCTGAAAGCAGCCCTGGCCAGATCCGGCTTGCTGGGCCTGGCGGCCGGGTTGAACTGGGACTCTTTTCACCTGGATGTCGCGGGCGAGGACTCCTCGTTTTACAGCCTTTCCCCTTACATTTCCGTCTCGCCGTTGATCTCCAACAGGGTCACCCTGCATTTCAGCGGCCGTTACTCCTTTTTTTCGGACCGGGCCCGCGTTCGCCAGGCCGATTTTTCCACGAAATCCAAGGGCAGCTCGGTGATGGCCGGCCTGGAGTTCAGCCTCTCCAACCGGACCAAGCTTCTGTACGATGTGGGATACGATACCACTTATGACATGTTCCGTTCGGGCGCGGCCTTGCTTTTCGGCCGGACCCATTTCAGGATCAAACTTGGTTTTCAGCTCTTCCGCAACGGGCACGGGCAGGACTCGTCCAAACTCCTCGTCGGCATGTGGTGGCGGCTGGGCGACTGAGGTTTCCAGGCAATCGCTTCAGTCCCGGATTCATTCCCTGCAACCGGCAGCCGCTTCAATAAAAAAAGTGACACATCCTGAAGGCAGGAGTGTTTAACAATGGAAAGCAGAACCTTTTCCATGGGGGCAAACAAAATGGAAAACAATTCGGACCATCATGATTTCGCATGCCGGCAAGCGCAACGGTTGTCCCATGAACTCCAGCGAAGATTCCAAGGCAAGGAAGCAACCCTGTCCTTCATAAAGAGCTTGCGAAGGATTCGCCTGGTATTTCTGTTGGCACTGTTCCCGGTGATCTGGGTGTCGTGTTTCCGGGTAGATCCTTTCCACATCATCCAGGGCTCCGGACATATAGTCGAAGAATTCCGCAAAGTGGGCCAGTTCGACCGCGTAAAGGTCATGGGCAGCTGCAAGCTGTTCATCCGACCAGGACCCGGCGGGGCCATCCGGCTGCTGGGGGAAGACAACATCCTGCCCTTCATCGAAACGGCGGTAGTGAACAGCACCCTGGTGATCGGCACAAGCAATAAATGCTCCTACCTGACAAATGTCGGCGTCGAGGTGTACGTGTCCATGAACATCGTGCGCGGAGTGTCCATTGCCGGCAGCTGCATCGCCGTGGGAGAAGGCCGCCTGAGTGCAGATAAGCTCGAACTGAAGATAGCCGGCTCCGGCCGGATCGATCTGGATGTCACAGCCCGGGACATTTTTAGCCGCATCCTGGGTTCGGGGACGATCGAATTGCATGGCAAATGCGACCAACATGTCGTTGAGATCACGGGTTCAGGGAACATGCGGGCGTTTGACCTGCAGGTGCAGCGCTGCGATATCTTTATATCCGGATCCGGGGAATGCCGCGTGTTCGTCACCAGGGCCCTTGATGTTCGCATCAGCGGATCCGCGACCGTTTATTACAAGGGACGGCCTCCGCTTATCCATTTGAAGAATACCGGCTCAGGAAAAATCATCGCCTTGGATTGATTGCCTGGCCAACTCCAAGAATTTGGGGACGCCCATTCTTCTTCCCCCGGGCCCCGGCTCCGCTGCGTTGAGAATCCGGGTTATTTCATCTCGCCGAGCCCGGCCAGGATCTCCTTGCCGAACTCGAGGCACTTGGCCTTGTCGGTTTGATCGTAGTTTTCGAACGGATAGCCGGCGCCCTTGTAGTATTCTTCGAGACCTTTGTAGTCCTCGGCTGACAGCAGTTCTTTCTTCATCCAGCCGTTGAAGGCCCGCGCCAGGAGGGACTTGGCCTGGCACTTTTCGGCGAACATTTCCAGGTATGGCCCGGCCTGGTCGGGCGGCGCGCCGCAGACGACAAAAAGTGCGATGAGCTTGTCCTGCACCTCCGCTCCCTGCTTCTCCAGGAAGGCGGCCATGTCCACGTGGAGTTTGTTGTTGTAAATGCCCGAGCCGAGGATGATTTTTTCATAGCCGCCCAGGTCTCCCGCCTCCCCGGCCAACACGACAGTCGCCTTCCCCGCCATCCCCTCGGCGATCCACTCGGCGGTTTTGGCGGTGCTGCCGTAGCGCGAAGCATAGACGATCACCACTCCCTTTTGCCCCTCGGCAGGCGCCGGTGCCGCAAAAACGGCAAGCCCGCAGCCCAACACAACCAACAAAACGATTGAAATGATCTTCATGCGATCCCTCCTGATAGGCAATGGTTTTCCCATGCGCTCAGGGGAAAACACCTTCACCAACGCCTGCATTCTGAGATGAAACGGTCAAAATGTCAACGCCAAGCACTTTCTCCAATCTTCCTTGCCGATTTCCTTGACTTCCGGCTCCTCCTTGATTCAATATAGGCTGTCATGGAAAAGAGTAAAAGAAAGAAAGTCATTCTCCGGGCGGGGGCCGTCATCATCGTATTGCTGATCGCGCTTTTTACATATATCCCCTTTGCCGTGATGAACCCGATGGTTGGCAGGCATGTTGACTTTGACGAGGTTTGGTCCGCCTCAGACTTCGGGATCACGGCCGGGCTGTTCTTTGTCACAACCGAAGACGGGCTGAGGATCGCGGCCCATGAAGTCGGGACAGAAAATCCCAAAGCAGTGATCGTCTGCCTTTCCGGGATACATAACCCTTCCGTGACCGCGTTTTTCGGGCATGCCCGCTTTTTTAAGGAACATGGATACGCCAGCGTGCTTTTTGAAATGCGCGCGCACGGAGCAAGCGACGGCGACGTCATCTGTCTGGGCTACAAGGAATATCTTGACACCAAAGCGGTTGTGGAACGGATAAAAGCCCAGGCGGCCTATAAGGATGTCCCGATCGTGGTCTTCGGCCTGTCAATGGGAGGGGCGAGCGCCATCAACTCCATCGGCGAGATTGCCGGAATTGACGGCCTGATAAGCCTTTCGGCCTATTCATCATGGCAGGATGTCTTCTATGAAGGCATGTCAGCGCAAGCTCCGGTTCTTTTGGCAAAGATCGTAAAACCATTCTCGATACTGGCGGCATCGCTCAAATTCGGGGTGAACGCCTGGCGGGTCAGCCCCAAAAACGAGATCGCAAAATTGGGGGAGCGGCCGGCTTTACTGATGCACAGCCGGGGAGACTCCCAGGTTCAATTTGCCAACTTTGAAAGGCTCCGGCTGCGCGCCCCGGGGCATGTGGAAACATTTGTGCGCGAGGGAGACCGGCATTTTTTGACTGACAGCTTCACCGAGCCCGAAAAGGACGCGGAGTATTCCCAAAAGCTGCTGGAATTCCTCGAGAAGCATTTTCCCGGCAAAAGATAAAAAACAGCGTCTCCAGGTTCAGCCAAATATCATAATGAAAGACCCGACACCAAGGCCCCCTTGTCAACCGTGAAAAGAGGGCATACAATCGGACTTCAGGATCCGTTGCCTTCAGGAGCGACCGTGACCACAGATTCAGGTCCGCATTCCGATTCGCCGGCCCCCCAAGGGGACGCCGCCCCGCGAGCGGGGTCGGCAGCCCGGCCAGTGATGGCCATCACCGCCGCCGGTACCCTGGCCATGGCCGGTTACGAGATGGTGCGCTCGGCCTCGGCCTCGGTCTTCCTGGCCCACCACCCGGCCGCGCGGCTGCCCGAGGCGCTGATGCTGGTGCCGCTGGCCATGTTCGCCTTCACCTGGCTCTTCAGCGTGGCGCTGAGGCGACTGGGCCCGGACCGCACCTTCACCGCCACCCTGCTGCTCTCCGCCCTGGTGCTGGCCGCGTCGGCAACGGCGGTGCTTCAGGGCATCCCCGGCGCCCCCTTCCTGCTCTACATTTTCGCCCAGGCCTACATCGTCTTCATCGTCGAGGAGGTGTGGGCCTTCATCAACAGCCTCTTCGTGACCGCCCAGGGCAAGCGCTGGAACGGCGTGATCATCGCCGTCAGCACCGCCGGTTCGGTGACCGGCGGCATCCTCACCGGCCGGCTCTCGGTGGCCATCGGCTCGGAGCGCATCGTCTGGATCGCCGCCGGCCTCACCGCCGCCGCCGCAATTCTGGGGCGGCTGGCCTTCCGCCTGGCCGGCCCGCGGCCGGCTCCGCCCGACCGCCCGCCGCTGAAGCTGGCCGACCACTTCGCCTGGGACCTGCTGCGCACCGGCCCCACCATCCGCCGCCTGGCCATGATCGTGGTCGCCGCCCAGTCGGTGGCGGTGCTGCTGGACATCGCCTTCCACCGGGCGCTGCAGGCCGCGGTGCCGCTGCAGGACCCGCGCACCGCCCTGCTCGGCTATTTCTGGTCGGCGGTCAACCTCTTCGCCCTGGCGCTGCAGCTCGGCCTCTGCCCGACCCTGCTCTCGCGCGTGCCACTGCGGCGCATTCACGCGACCATCCCGCTGCTCTTCGGCCTGGCCGCCATGGGCGCGGTCGCCTTCCCCATCCTGCCGGTGCTGGCCGCCGCCTTCTTCATCACCAAGACGGTCGACTATTCGGTCTTCCGCGCCGCCAAGGAGGTCCTCTATATCCCCCTCTCCTTCACCGCCCGCTACCGCGCCAAGATGACCGTGGACGCCCTGATCTACCGCTCCTCCAAGGGGGTGGTCTCGGCCCTGCTCTCCCTCTCCGGCCGGGCCTTCGGCTTCCTGCCCCTGCGCCTCTACCCGCTCCTGGTGGTGTTCCTGTGCGGCGCCTGGAACCGCTTCACCCGCGGCCTGCCCGAGCCCCCCGCCGTCACCGAACAAAAAATAGTGTGAGTGCCAGTGTTGGTGTTGGGAATCGCAATCTAACGATTGAATAATATTTCGTTTCTTTTCTTGCTGACAGCAACCCATTACTTTAACTCGCTGAAGCTCCAGCTCGCTACTGACACTTTTTTGAATTTTCCATCGTGCCAATGCCTGCCGACCTGACGCCGCTGCCATTTTTGCGAAAAGCAAAGGCGATTGTTGAACTTTCCCGGGGGTGTATGCTACATTGTCAGCGAAGCAAATATATTGGAGGTGATCAAAATGGCAGGATATGGCGTAGCAATCGAGAAAAAGACCCTGGAGAACGAATTTTTCCGCAAGGTGCTGTTCACCGGCAAGCACGCCCAGCTGGTGGTCATGTGCCTGAAGCCCGGCGAGGAGATCGGCGACGAAGTGCACAAGAAGGTCGACCAGTTCTTTCGCATCGAGAAGGGCCAGGCGCTCTTCGTTTTCGCAGGCAGGGAAAAACATATGGCCAAAAACGGCGACGCCGTCATCGTGCCGGCGGGCACCTTCCATAACGTGATCAATGCCTCGAAGACCGCCAAGCTGAAGCTGTATACCCTGTACTCCCCTGCCAACCATCCCGACAAGACCGTGCACAGGACCAAGGCCGCGGCGGAACGGGCCGAAGCGAAAAAGCATCACAAATAGGGCCCCGCTGCTGGGGAAAGCCGTTCTTATCCGTGGGCTATTCGATTTCCTTGGGGGCGCCCTGGGGCATGCGCCTGAGCCGGTCGAGCAGCTCGTAATATTCTAGGGGAGCCTCTTTCAGCGGTCCCTGCGGATCGGAACGTGATTGCTGAACGGAGCCATCCATGGGTTCCGTCTCTCCGCTGTCGCCGGCCTTTGTCCGTGATAGGGCGGTCTCAGCCGCCAGGATGGCCGGGCCGCGCTCGCCCCGGGCTTCGTGGACCAGCGCCATGCCGATGAAGCCCTCCGGCCGCTGCGGGCCGAGGCGCTGCATCTCCCTGGCCGCCGCCTCGGCGCCGGCCACGTCGCCGCCCAGCAGCGCGTCGCGCACGCGCAGCAGCTGCCGTTTTCCGAGGACGACCCAGAGCGGCTCCCGCGAGCGCATGACGACCACGACATCCAGCGCCGGGGTTTCGATCGCGCCGCGGAACCCGAGGCCGTCTTCGAGGTCGAGCCGGGCCGATACGCGGTAGGCACCCTGGGCCATGGCCGCCCGTGCTTCCGGCTCCAGGCGCAGCACCAGGGTGGTCAGACACCCCGGCTTCAGGCCAAGTCCGCCCGACGACGGCTTGCCCGTGATCGAAAACAACCATGCCGCTGCACGGCCGTCGGCCCCGGTGACCCTGATCCGCACCCGCCCGGCCCAACTTCCGGAGGGCGGTTCCAGGCGGATCACTTCCCCGTCGCGGCGGTCGGGATGGCGCAGCTGCACCTCGGCGATCACGGGTTCGCCTTGCTCCAGCACGAACCCCCCGGGCCCGGCGGCGAGGCCGTTGATCCGCAGCGCTATCAGCGGAACCGCCGCGGCCGATACTTCGTTTGCAACCGACGCCCGCGGGGGAACGGCCTCGGTGTCGCTTGCCCGCGCGGGTCCGGGCGCAGGCTTGCTCCTGAATACCGTGAAGGCCACGGCCGCGATCACGGCGGCCAGGGCGATGATGACAAGAAGGCGTTTCATTGGTTTGGCTCCTGTTTTTTGGGGAGAGCGTCCGGCTTCAGGGGCAGGGCGTCGTTGAAAATGATTGCCGCGGCGCATGCGCCGCGGGTTGGGGCGGCGTCGCCGTATCTCGGCTGCGGCTGGCGGTCTTTATCGTTGATGCCGCTCCCCGCCGGCAGGCGGCAGAGGCCGAGCCCGACCCGCTCGCTGCGGTTGTCCGTGATGAAGTAGAAGGTGTCTTTCGTCCCGCTCTTCTCGTAGAGCCTGGCAAAGGAATAGCGCATCACGCAGAACTCATCGCCGGAACATTCGCCGTGCTCGGCTCCGACATACCACGAATTTCCGAAGCTGGCGGCCATTTTGTTGAGTTCGATCTCGGCCAACTGCTCGGTGGTCCAGGGGATCTTGTCGTGCGGGTAATCGGCAAGTCTTTTTGTGGCCGCCTTCAGCATGTCCGGGTAGAAGGTGGGTCGAATCGACTCGCGGTACAGCATCTGGTCGCCCTCCATCAGGCTCGCCAAGTCCCGTCCCGAGGCTTCGTCGATGATCGTCATTGCCTCTCCCACCCCCGGCAACGGGGTCATGCCAAAGACAAGCGTGCCGGCCGGCTCGATCTCGAAGCTGAAGTAGGGCTTGCCGGTCGCGTTCCGGGGGTCGTCGCCGAAGTGGAAGTAGAACTTCGCGTTCCCGTCTCCCTCGCCGTGGTGCTCGGCGCCGACGCTGTGCAGCAGTTCGTGGGCCACGGCCCGGTCGTAGGCAAAGGCCTGGTCCGACATCGGCACATTTTCGCTCGTGGCCATCAGGGTCAACGAGTCGCGCGGCTGCAGGTTGACACTCAGCACGATCGCCGGCCGGCCGCTGACCCCGGCCCGCGACAGGATCGTCTTGCCGCCGTCGAGCCCGGTCCGGGTCTCGAGGAATACGCCATGCTGGTCGACGAGGTGCGCTCCCTGATTGTGGTTGGCGTTCATTACGCGCTTCTGCCGCTCGAACTCGGTGTCGAGTAGTTTCGAGTGAACCTCTGCCCCGGTTAAGCCGGCGAAGAGGAAAATGCCCGGCTCGGCGTCGGCGCCGATGTCGTTGCGCACGAAGAAATCCATTTTCTTCGGGTCCCCGGCGATGTGCACTCCGTTGACGTAAAAGCCCCGGTACTCTTCGTAGAGACTGAAACCGTCGCCCCGGTTGTCGTTGTCAGCCGGCCCGGGTTCATCGTCGACATCATCGGCTAGCATGACCCCGGCATCCTGTTTCCAGCTGTCGGCGATCTTCGAATCCCTGGCGCGCTTTGGCAGCAGGATCTCCGTCGTCCCGCCCCTGCTCCTGAAATGACCGGTAACGGTCCTCCCATCCTCCAGCTCGGCCGTCACCTTGAGCGTGCACCAGCCGCCCCAGTCGAAGGAGGATGCCACGACCGAAGTTTCGGAGTACTTCCCGGGCATGGTTTCAATGCGCTGGTTGCCCGGCCCGCTGATGGTAAAGCGCCCGGGCGGATTGCTTTGCGGTGAAAACTGCAGGTCGAAGTCACCGGGGGCAGCGGCCGCCAGCGGGAAATTCATAGCCACGCCGGGCTCGCGTGAGGTGTTGATCAGCTCGAAGATGATCTTCCGCGCCTTGACCTTTGCCGCGCCGCCATCCGGGCTCTGCAGCTTCGCGTCGATGCTGATCTCGTTGCCAACGGTGCGCTCGTTCAGCCCCGCCTCTGGCCGCCAGGAGTCATAGGCCTGCGAATCGATCACGAGGAGTTCGAGGCCCGGCAACTCGCCGTCGAAATGCCAGTGCACCTTCATCGTCCCATAGGAGTTCTGTACCGACACCGAGTCGTCGATGCTGCCGTCCGGCTTGATGGTCCATTCCACTTCCCTGCCCAGGGCTTGCCCTTCCTTGACTTTGGCAACATCCAAATATTGCCCCCCCCACCAGGGGATGTGCTCTATGTTGGAGGTGGTTTGACTGAATCCGTTGTCAGCCACTATTTTAGCCTCGACCTCCGCGTCGCTGTTCCCTACCCCTTCATAGCTGGAATCATTCAAATTGATCGCAAGATAGCCGTCTGACGGAGCGATGGAGCCGGAGGCAGAGGATGTGCGCGTGAATCCGCTGCTGCGGTTGGGAGCCGGGATCGTTTTTTGCCTGAATTCAAAGGTCCAGGTGCCTGTCGGCGTGTATACTCCGCGCGTTTCGTCAAATTTCCAGGTGACATTGGCGACGATCTTGAGCGAATGGACTAAGTCCTTTGTTACCTGCTCATCGTTGATTTCGCTCGTCACCGTGCCGACCCATGACGGCCGCGCCGCATATTTGCTTGTCTGCGCGGCTGCCGGCACCGGAGAAATGGCGGCCGCGAACATGACGATAAGGGCAAGGACCAAGAGAGTCCATGCCCGGGACGGAAAGGAAAAGGAGGTCTTGCCGAATCCTTTTTTCGCCTTCCCCGGAGAATACGTCTGATCGTTATTATAAAAGTTTATGAGCGTCATTTTATCCTTTTTAAAGCGGCATGTTGAATGCCAGCTTTTGACAGCGGATCGTCCGGGCTGCCACGGCTCACCAGTAGCGATAGGGGTTGCCGCTGAAGTTCGCCTGGGTGTTGTAGTTGATCTTGTAGATGTTCATCATCGCATTGCTCGTGCTCATGTGCATCTGGAAGCGGCGGTTCTGTTCGGCCGACATCTTCGGGTATTCGGCTGCCAGCGACTGCGCCCAGTTGTCCTTGGTCTTCTGCTCGGGGGCGGACCGCTGCCCGCTCACCTCGCCCGCCATAAAGAACAGGGCCTCCAGGAAGGCGTCGGTGCCTTGCCGGGTGAGCGGCGGGCTGCCGGCAACGACCACCGGGCTCTGCCCGAGGGCCGGCAGCGTCAGCACGAGAACAGCAGCGATGCAAAAAAGCGAAAAGCGTTTTTTCATGGATAATCTCCTTTTTTCATCCTTCTGAATCTGCGGCGAGGCGGAAGCCGAGGTAGTCGCCGCGCTGTCCCGGGTCGAAACTTCCGCGAAGGGAGGCGCGCAGGTAACTGGCGCCGTCGCCCCAGCTGCCGCCGCGGAAGACGCGCAGCGAGCCCCAAGCGGAGCCGGCATGATCGGCCTGGGCACTGCCTGAGGAGGGTTCTCCCCCGGCCAGATGATCACTGTACAGGTCCTGGCACCACTCCCAGACGTTGCCCAACATGTCATAAAGTCCGAAGGCATTGGGTTGCTTCTCCCCCACCGGGTGGGTGCTGCTCCCCGAGTTTTGATCGTACCAGGCGATGGCAGCGGGCGGACCGTAGCGCTCCCCAGTCGTCCCCGCCCGGCAGGCATACTCCCACTCGGTCTCGGTCGGCAGCCGGTATTGCCCGCCCGTCATTTCGTTCAATTTGCCGATGAACGACTGGCAGTCGTCCCAGGTCACATTTTCCACCGGGTAGTTGTCCCCCGCGGAGAAATGGGCGGGGTTGGAACCCATCACCGAACGCCACTGCCCCTGGGTGACCTCGTATTTGCCCAACTGGAAAGGACGGATGGCCACCGTGTGCGCCGGTTTCCCGGGCGAATCCGGACCGATCCGCAAGCGTCCACCGGGGATAGCCAGCATTTCGCTGGCGACGGGGTTGGGCTTGGCCCCGCTCGCAGTGCCTTCGCCGTAGCAGGGCAGCCCCCCCAGCACGAACAGAGTCGCTGCCGCGATCCAT